>CABSAW010000066.1:0-7825 GCA_902475745.1 uncultured Oscillospiraceae bacterium | reverse complement strand
CGCCTCCTCCGCCGACAAGAATTTCTCCTACATCCCCGATTGCTCCGATCTGGATATTCCCGAGGATGCCGACTATGTCTACATCTGCGAGAACGAGACTATCAACGGCACCACCTGGAACAAGCTGCCCAACACCAAGGGCCATGCGCTGGTGGCCGACCAGTCCTCCATGTTCCTGTCCCGTCCCTGCAACGTGTCCGATTACGGCCTGATCTGGGCCGGCGTCCAGAAGAACGTGGGCCCCGCCGGCATGGCGGTGGTGATCATCCGCGAGGATCTGATCCGCGACGATCTGGATCCCAAGACCCCCATCTACCTGAAGTACAAGACCCATGCCGACAACGACAGTATGTACAACACCCCCAACTGCTGGGCCATCTACTGCTGCGGCAAGGTGTTCCGCTATCTGCTGGACAACGGCGGTCTGGCGGAGATGGAGAAGCGCAACATCGCCAAGGCCAAGGTCATCTACGACTTCCTGGACAGCTCCAAGCTGTTCAAGGGCGCTGTGGTGCCTGAGGATCGCAGCCTGATGAACATCCCCTTCGTCACCGGCGATAAGGATCTGGACGCCGCTGTGGTGGCCGCCTCCAAGGAGGCCGGCTTCGACAACCTGAAGGGTCACAAGTCCGTGGGCGGCCTGCGCGCCAGCGTGTACAACGCCATGCCCATCGAGGGCGCTGAGGCACTGGTGGAGTTCCTCACCAAGTTCGAGGCTGAGCATAAAGCCTAATTAAAGGGGGAGCAGTCTCCCCCTTTAGATTTCCCACCACCAGTCTGCGGACTGGTGACGCCGCCCAAGGCGGCTGAGCCGGAGTATTTTTGCCACGCACACGCCGCGGCAAAAAGGATTTGATTTTTCTGCGGCAACAACACATCATATAAAAGGAGATATTTACCATGCGTATTCTGGTTACTGACGGTATGGATAAAACCGCAATGGCAAAACTGCGTGAAATGGGCCATGAGGTGGTAGAACAGTTCTATGAGCCTGACCAGCTGGGCAAGGCGCTGCGCGATTTCGATGTGGCGGTGGTTCGCTCCAAGACCAAGGTCCGCGCCAACCATATTGACGAGGCAAAGGGCGGCCGGCTGAAGCTGCTTATCCGCGGCGGCGTGGGTGTGGACAACATCGATGTGGACTACGCCAAGCAGAATGGCATTGATGTCAAGAACACCCCCAATGCTTCCTCTCAGTCCGTGGCGGAGCTGGCCATGGGCCATATGTTCGCCTGTGCCCGTTACATCTCTGATGCCGGCTACACCATGCGCAACGACGAGTGGAAGAAGAAGGAGTACGGTAAGGGCATCGAATTGCAGGGCAAGACGCTGGGTATCGTGGGCTTCGGCCGCATCGGCCAGCATCTGGGCGTGATGGCCAAGGCCATCGGCATGAAGGTTGTCGCTTTTGCGCGCCACCCCATCCCCGTGATTTCCGAGCAGCTGGAGATTCCCTATGTAAGCATGGAAGAGCTGCTGGCGAAGTCGGATTTCGTCTCCGTGCATGCCCCCGCCGTGGACGGCGGCGCGTTGATCAACGCGGAGACCATCGCCAAGATGAAGGACGGCGTGGTGATCATCAACACCTCCCGCGGCTCCAACGTGGATGAGGACGCTCTGCTGGCCGCTCTGGAGTCCGGCAAGGTGCGCGCCGCCGGTCTGGATGTGTATGCCAGCGAGCCTACCAAGAATAAGGCGCTCTACAGCCATCCCATGGTGTCCTGCACGCCCCACATCGGCGCGGCTACCGTGGAGGCCCAGAAGCGTATCGGCGCGGAGATCGTGGAGATCATCGCGGCCATGTAACATGGCTGCCGATTTACGACGGATACAAGCAAAAGAAGAGGACGCGAAAGCGCCCTCTTCTTTTGCTTGTCGGGAAGTGGATTTTGCTATTTGAAGGAGCAAAGCGGCGCGGGAGGCCCGGAATGGGCGCCGAAAAGCCTTTGAAGCAACAAGCAGAGCACCTGTTAAAGAGGTGAACGCCGCGCCGGTTTGCGGATCGGACGATGATGACAGGCGTGATCACTGGCGCATATTCAGCGGATCGTCCTGCGGGCGGGCAAGCGGCTCCATGCGGCGCGGCGCGATGGGCCGGGACATGCAGAAGTACCGGGTCTCATCGGCAATATGATCCTCCTGCGCGGAGTCCACATCCTCCGGGACGGTGGTACTGTACAGAAGAGAAGGCACGGTGCGCACAAAGCCCTTGCAGGTATCGAACACATACATGCCGGGGTATCCCTCGCTGTCAAAGGCCAGACGGTAATGCAGCTGCATCCAGCCCGCCACACGGCGGTTATCGCCGCGCTGGAAGAAGAGACGGTATTTCAGGGCGGTTTCGTAGATGCTCTCGCCGCGGCTGGCATCCCAGATGGCGGGATCGGCCACGCCGGTGATGTCCCGGCCGCGGAGATAGGGATGCTGATCCTCGATGCGGCGGATCTCGGAAAACTGCTTATCCGGCGTCCACAGCACGCCTTCGTTGGGCGTGGCGGTGCAGCCGTACAGCTCCAGAATCCGATAGAGCACGCCGTCATGATCTACGGCCCACCAGCCGCAGGAAAAGGGCTTGGCATAGCCGAAGTCATAGCTGCGGTAGACCCGCCATTCGCGGGGGATATCAAAGGCCGGCAGCACATGGGTGAAGCGGCGGTCGGCATAATGGGCGGGGTCATCGGTGAATTCGGTGAACACCTGACCTTGAAAGATGTCCCAGCGGCCGTCCAGCCACGCCAGACGAAGCCGGCGCGGCAGGGCTTGCAGCTGGCGCAGGTACTCGGGCTGGGCGGCCAGAAGCGCCTTATTATCCGTGACACGGGCAGGGATAAACACATAGTCCTCCGGGTTTTCGCCCGGTTCAAAGCGCCGGTCGATGAACAGACGCTTGATGTAGCTATGGCCGGGGCCACCGGGGTTGCAGGTGTAGTAGATGCGCTTGGGAAAGCCGTTGACGCCCCGCAGGCAGGCGGCAAACTGGCGCATCCACTGCTCCCGCAGCTGGGTACACTCGTCCAGAAAGATCACGTCGTATTCCGCGCCCTGATAGCGGTACATATCGCCGTCGCTGGCACAATAGCCGAATTCCAGAGTGGAGCCGTTGGGGAAGAGGAAAATGCGGTCAACGGCGCGATAGTGGGCGATGCCGTTCAGCTCGGCGCGGAGCTGGCGGATGTGGTTGCTCTCCAGCTCCTGATAGGTACGGCGGACGATCAGCAGCCGGATACCGGCATAGCGCAGCGCCAGCAGCTTGGCCTTGGTGCGCACGGCCCAGCTTTTGCCGCCGCCCCGTGCGCCGCCGAAGGCAATGTATTTTTTGCGGCTTTCCAGAAACAGTTTTTGCTTTTCATTGGGCGTGGGGAACGTCAGTACAGGGGACATGAAGCATACCTCCGATTTTGGTTTGATGGAGAGCACGATGGCGGCTCTCTCCAAAGACGCTTTTGGGGGGCGGTGTTGTCCCGGACGATGCAACGACATGAAAAGATAAGGAATAAAAAATGGGCCCGACAGTCCGGGCGCAGAGTGAGAGATGCGGAAAACCTCCGCTTGCGGGGCGGCAAGCCCCGAAAAGCGGAGGTTTTCGGTTCAGGTCGGTTCAGGTCATTCGTGATGCGCGTGGGTCAGGTGGTGATGGGCATGCAGCATACCCGCACGGCGGTAGACACGGCGCAGCGCCACCGTCAGGCAGATCACATGTGCCAGAAGGGTCAAAGTCCAGGAGATGGGGTATGACCAGTAAATGGACTGCACGGTATGGAAGCGGGGGATCTGAAAAATGGTGGCAATCCACAAAATGCGAAAAGCACAGGCGCCCAGCAGCGAAACGATCATGGGCATGACCGAATAGCCGATTCCACGGAGGGAGCCGACGATCACATCCATCAGCGCGCCGAGAATATACAGCGGGAAGATGATGCCGATCCGCACCATGCCGGCCGCCACCACCGCGTCGCTGGCGGAGTAGATATGCAGCAGCTGTGTGCGGAACAGGTATCCCAGCAGTCCGCCAATAAGGCCGACGGAGGCGGAGCATGCGGCAGAATACAGGGCGATGGGCCGCAGCCGCTCGAACCGGTGGGCACCGTAGTTCTGGCTGGTAAAGGCCACGTTGGCCTGATAAAAGGCGTTGCAGCACACATAGATAAAGCTCTCGATGTTGGCGGCGGCGGTATTTCCGGAGATCACCGCTTCGCCGAAGCCGTTGACCGAGGCCTGAATGATGACGTTGGACAGGGAAAAGGCCATGCCCTGAACCCCGGAGGGAATGCCGATGGCCAGAATCTGGCGCAGGCGGACAGGCGTGATGCGCAGCAGCCGCCACTCCAGCCGGATATCGCTTTGCTCGCGCATCAGGCAGCGAACCATCAGCAGGGCGGACAGACACTGGGAGATCACGGTGGCGATGGCCACGCCGGCCACATCCAGCTGGAAAACGATGACCAGCAGCAGATTCAGCGCCACGTTGACCACGCCTGCCGCCGTCAGATAATAGAGGGGGCGGCGTGTGTCGCCGACGGAGCGCAGCAGCGCCGCGCCAAAGTTATAGAGCATGGTGGCGGGCATTCCGAGGAAATAGATCCGCAAATACAGTGTGGCCAGCGACAAAATGGCGTCGGGCACCTGCATCAGCTCCAGCAGCAGCCGGGCGGAGGCGGCGCCCGCTGCCGTCAGCAGCAGGCCGCTGATAAAGGCCAGCAGCATGGTGGTATGCACCGTCTGACGCAGCGCCTCGCGGTTGCCCGAGCCGATGAAGCGGGCGGCCAGAATATTGGCGCCTACCGACAGGCCCACAAACAGCGTGATCAGCAGATTGATCAGCGAGGTATTGGAGCCAACGGCTGCCAGCGAATTATCACCGGCAAAGCGGCCCACCACCACGATGTCTGCCGCGTTGAACAGAAGCTGCAATACGCTCGAGCACATCAGCGGCGCGGCAAAGGTCAGTATTTTTGGCAGCAGGGCACCGCTGCACATATCGATCTCATAGCGGGGATGGTTTTGCATAAAAAAAGCTCCTTTCCGGCAGAGTGTTCAACTATCATATCATGCCGGTAGAAAAAAGCAACTGTATTTCCTGTTTTTCTGCGAAAAAATCGGGTATCTTGACAAGGTAGGCGGCGAACGCCTATAATGTAACGGTATATCTGACACTAAGGAGAAATATGCGGATGAACGGAACGCTGCTGTGCCAGTTGGTGGTGCTGTATTTTGTGTTTTCCTGTCTGGGCTGGATGATGGAGGTTACGCTCAAATACATCCAGTACCACCGGTTTATCAACCGAGGGTTTCTGATTGGACCGTACTGCCCGATTTACGGCGCAGGCGTGGTGCTGGTCACGGTGCTGGTGGGCGGACTGGTGGGCATCCGGGGCGGTACGCCGGGGGAAATCTTTCTGGCGGGGTTTGTGATCTGCGGCGGACTGGAGTACTTTATCAGCTGGTACATGGAAAAAGTGTTCCATGCCCGGTGGTGGGATTACAGCCGCAAGCCGATGAACCTGAATGGCCGCATCTGGATCGGCAATCTGATCCTGTTCGGGCTGGCCAGTGTGGTGATCGTGCTGTGGATCGATCCGGTGTATTTTCGGATCATTGCCAAGTGTCCGCCCTTCTGGCTTCACTTTGCCGCTGTGGCAATCGCGGCGCTGTTGGTGACAGATCTTGTGGTGTCCCATGTGCTGATGGATGTGGTACGCAAGGAGATCGATGCGCAAGAGGGTGACAACACGGAGGAGATCAGCCGGCGTGTGCACGAGCTGCTGCGCAATCGCAACCTGTTTATCCGCCGTATTCATCAGGCGTATCCTGAGCTGCAGGCACGGCCTCACGCCATGGTGGAGCGTGTCAAGGCGGCCCGGAAGGAATTTAAGGATGCCAACCGCCGCATGAAGGAGCTGCTGGGCGAAATGGCTGACGCCCGAAGGAACGGGCGCGTGGAGGAGCTGACGGCTCGCCTGGAGGCAGCTGCCGCCACGCTGAAGGAGCGGCGTGCCAGACTGCGGGAGCTGGAGCGTAAGCTGCTGCGAAGGGAAGAGGAATAAAAAGAGAGCCGCCATATCGGCGGCTCTCTTTTTGCGCGGCGTACTATTCACTCCATGTGTCGGCCGCCTGGTCAAAGCAGACCTGAATCTCGCTTTGCACCGGGTCTGGCGCACCCTCCAGCGCCGTATGAAGCGCTGTCAGATCTTTCATGGCACCGGCCAGCTCCCGAATTTCCCGGATACCGGTCTGGCCGCCGGACATGCCTGCCGCCGTTTCCGCGCAGGCGCGGCTCAGCTGGGCCGCGGCGCGGCGCATATAAGTTTCCCATGCTGATGTTCTGCCCATATGCTACGCCTCCTCAATCAGAAAGGGCGCAAGCAGCTGCCGCGCCAGCTTCGGCAGACAGTCCTGACACACAGAGCTTCCGTTGATATGGTAATAGGCTTCGCCGGTATAGATTTCGCCGCCGCATAGCGTGCATTCCGCGCTGACGCCTTCGTAGGCTTCCATATCGTCACCTCCCCCTGTATCAACGGCGACGAAGGCCGGTTGTTGCACGCAAAGAGGCAATTCAAAAGAAAAAAGCCATCCATAGGGATGGCTTTTTTGTGCGGAGCATCACATGGCGGCGCCGCGGATCTCCATCAGGCCCACGATAAGCTGCAGCAGAGCAAAGGCAAACAGCAGAATACCGCCCGCCTTACGGGCTTTGTCCCGCTGGACAATATAGCCCATGCCCAGCAGCCCCATGGCGATGGCCAGCAGGATGGCGGCGAGGCCGGGGATGTACAACACGCCGGACTTACGCAGTGCCCACAGCACCAGCGTGAGAACCAGCAGCACCAGCTCGATGATGGTTCTGGCATCAAAATTCTTCATGACGTTCTGACTCCTTCTGTTGTGCGCCGCTGTAGTGCTCCCAACGGCTTTGTTCATTTTGACTGCAATGTATTGACCTTCAGCGCGGCGCAAACGGTTTTTGCGTCCGTGATTTCACCGCTCATGCAGCGGCGCACCAGCTCATGCAGCGGCATCTGCTCCAATGTGAGGAACTCATCCTCGTCGGGGGCGGTAGCACCGAAATGGAGACCGCGGGCAAGAAACAGGTAGAGCACCTCGTTATAGCAGCCGGGGGAGGCGATCAGAGAGCCCAGCGGGATCCACTCTTCGGCGGTGGCGCCGGTTTCCTCCCGCAGCTCCCGGCGGGCCGTGGTCAAGGGGTCCTCGCCCTTTTCCCGCTTTCCGGCGGGAATCTCCAGCAGCGTGCGGCCAAAAGCGTAGCGGTATTGCCGCACCAGCAGCACATTGCCATCCTCTGTCAGCGCCAGAATGCCAACGCCGCCGGGATGCTCCACTACTTCACGCACCGAGGTGTGTCCGTTGGGCAGCAGCACCTCGTCACGCCGCACACGAATGATGCGCCCGGCATAGATCTCCTGTGTGTCCAGCGTTCTTTCGGTCATATCCATTCGATCTTCCTCCCAGTATGCAATAAAATAAGTATAGCAGATGCGCATAGGGGACGCAAGAGGGAGGGAGGAGGATAAGGAAATTTTAGACTTGACAAAAGCTGTTTGTCTGGTATAATAATCAAGTATTCCCGAGAAGGAAATATTTGCGAGTGTGCTGGAATCGGCAGACAGGCAAGCTTGAGGTGCTTGTGTTCAACTGGACGTGTGGGTTCAAGTCCCATCACTCGCACCACCTTCTCAAAAAATGTTGAAAATAATCGGAAAAAAGTGTTGACAAATAAAGCTTCATCGGTTATAATCAACTACGTTGCTTGCGCGAGTGGTGGAATTGGCAGACTCGCTAGATTCAGGTTCTAGTGCTCATTACG
>CABSAW010000065.1:0-8129 GCA_902475745.1 uncultured Oscillospiraceae bacterium | reverse complement strand
ACGCTGGTCAGCTTTGCCGCCAGTGAGATCGGAACGGGAAAGGGCTTTGCCTATCAGGAGTTTCTTGACCAGCTGGGCGCCTTTTTGGGGCCGGTCATGCTCTTTGTCATCGCCGCTGTGAAGGGCACCGGCAATCTGCTCTCCACCTACCGGCTTTCCTTTGCCATCCTCGGTATCCCCGCCCTCGTCACCATCGCGCTGGTGGTTTTCTCAAAGATAAAATACCCCCACCCGGAGATGTTTGAAAAGGCGGAGGACGCACCGGCAGCGTTCCGCACGCAAAAATCCTTCGTGCTGTACATGGCTGCCATCTGTCTGTTTGCCTTCGGCTTTGCCGACTTTACGCTGATCACGCTGCATGCCGCAAAGACGCAGGCCTTCCCCACGTCCACGCTGAGCCTGCTCTATGCCGCCGCCATGGCGGTGGACGCTTTCGCGGCGCTCTTTTTCGGCTGGCTGTTTGACAGGATCGGCTTAAAGGCCCTGATGGCCTCTACCCTGTGCAGCGCTTTCTTCTCCTGCTTTATCTTTCTGAGTGAAAGCCCGGTTTTGATGGGGATCGGCATCCTCCTGTGGGGCATTGGCATGGGCGCGCAGGAGAGCATCATGAAAGCCGCCGTCAGCAAGATCATCCCCCGCTCCATGCGCAGCACCGGCTTCGGCATTTTTGAAACCGGCTTTGGTATCGCATGGTTTCTGGGAAGCTGGCTTCTGGGCGCACTGTACGACCTCTCTCCCGTGTGGCTGTCGGCGGTTTCGGTGTGCGTGCAGCTGCTGGCGATCGTGTTTTATGGACTGTGCATTCGCCGTCAGGCGCAGGAGCGCTGAACACCATACGCTTGGCGTCCGACTTTGGCGGACACAACAAAAATGCTTTCTGACCACCCTTGCGCAAGGCAGCGTCAGAAAGCATTTTTTGACCTTATTTGCGCTGCCGCAGCCTCCGAAAGCGGCGGCAGCGCGTATTGATATCCGGCTTATAGCACGTCCTCGAGATAGTTGAGGAGCTGAGAGAAGCCGCCGTGGGGGAAAATGCTGATGTCCTCGCCGCTGCGGTTGATCATCCAGTCCGTCAGCAGAAAGACCCGCATACCCAGCGTCCGGGCCACCATGTCCTCCGTCACATCGTTGCCCACCATGAGGCATTCCTCCGCGCTGACGCCCAGCCGCTGGATCACATCCCGGTAATACGCAGGATTCGGTTTGCAGTAACCCGTGTTTTCATAGGTGGTGTAAAGCTCAAACGCTTCCGGGACAAGACCTGCCCAGCGGATACGGCTTTCGGTGGCCACAGCGGGAAAGATGGGGTTGGTGGCCAGCGCCACGCGCAGCCCACGCTTCTTCAGCCGCTGAACCGTCTCCGCTGCCATGGGGTCGCAGCCGCAGATGACCCGCGCCTTTTGAAACTCATCTTCATAAAACGACTGGAAGATCGGCTTGTCCGCCAGCCCCTTCTCCGGATAGAACCCGTCAAACGTTTCCCAGAAGGCCGCTTCGTTGCTGCGCGTGCCATCGTTTTTCACCATGGCCGCCGTCCCGGCCCACACTGCGTCCACCAGCTGCTGCGGCTCATAGCCGTAGGGCGCCATTTTGGCAGCCAGCAGCTTGAAATACCCCTTGGTAAACGCATCGTTATCCATGGGCAGCAGCGTCCCATCCAGATCAAATAAAACCGTTGTCAATTTCACGCGATGTGTGCCTCCTATATCCGCCGAAAGGCCAGTGTCTTTTTTCTAATATAGCTCCGCTTTTAAAGCCGGTTCAGCCGCTGCCACGCGGCGGGAAACTCCCGCAGCGAGACAAGGTAAATATCCGCCGCAGACCGCATTCCCTGCTGATCCGATTCTCCGTTGGCATCATACACCCCCACCGTGAGGTAGCCTGCCGAATGGGCGGTACGCAGCGCATAGAGGGAGTCCTCAAACACCAGCGTCTCCGCCGGTGCGGTATGCAGCGCCTGCGCCGCCAGATGGTAAATATCCGCCTCGTGCTTGCTCTTACCCACCTGGCCGGTTGTAAAAATCGCTTCGATATAGGGCAGCAGCCCCAGCCGATCCAGCGCGTGGGTCACATGAGCGCGGGGACTGGAGGTCGCCGCCGCCATAGGGATACCCCGGCTTTGCAGCAGCGCCAGCGTTTCTCTGGCGCCTGCCTTGGCCGGAACTTCATCCTCATAGAAATCACGCAGCATGTCCTGTATCCCTTCGAGTATCTCCGCTTCACTTTCCTTCAGCGGATAGTGCCCCTTGAGATAGGCCGCCCCCTGCTCCATGCTCATGGAAAAAAGAATGCGGTTGAGTCCCGCCTCCGGCGTGATGCCCTGTCGGCGCAGATACCGCGCACCCAGATCGTTCCAGATGGCCATGGAATCCAGCAGCACGCCGTCCAGATCAAATATTGCGCCGCGAATCATACCCCTGCCACCTCCTCCGCAGCCGCTCTCAGCGGCTTGGAAAGCCGACCGGTTATTCGCCGCGATGCATACACTGCGGTATGCTTGCCTTTTATCAGACCGATCATACCACGGATTCTCGGTTCTTACAAGCATTTCCTTCCGCTGTCGCTGCCGATTTTTCCCGGTGGTGGAAATCGGCCCTCCTCAGACATTGCCGCCGCGTCCTCCGCTCATGTCATTTTCATGATCTCACGCCGCAAACGCAGGATGATCCGCTTCTCCAGTCTGGAAATATAGGACTGGGAGATGCCCAGATGGTCGGCCACCTCCTTTTGCGTCAGTTCCTTTCTGCCGTTCAAGCCAAAGCGCAGAGAGATAATATCCCGCTCACGGGGCGAGAGCTTTTCCACGGCGCTATGCAGCAGCTGCCTGTCTACATCCTCCTCAAGGGGACGCATCACCACATCCTCCTCCGTGCCCATCACATCGCTGAGCAGCAGCTCCTTTCCATCCCAGTCGGTGTTCAGCGGTTCATCAAAGCTGACCTCCGTGCGGATATTGCTGTTTTTTCGCAGATACATCAGGATTTCATTTTCAATGCACCGGGAGGCATAGGTGGCCAGCTTGATATTCTTATCTGTCCGGAACGTATTGACCGCCTTGATCAAGCCGATCGTTCCGATAGAGATCAGGTCTTCAATGTTGATGCCCGTGTTATCAAATCGCTTGGCGATATAGACCACCAGCCGCAAATTTCGTTCGATCAGCACCCTGCGGGCCTGTTCCTGCGGCAATTGCGCCAGCAGCTCGGCCTCCTCTTCGCGCTGCAGCGGTGGGGGCAGCGTATCGCTGCCGCCTATGTAATAAATGCTATCCGGCCTGATCAGCCGCCGGATCCACTGTACGACACGGTACCACAGCGTCATGCTTTCCCTCCTGTCCGCCCCACAGGGCCTGATATCCTCCGATGCCTACCTGCGTATCGGTCAGCGCGACCAGTGCATGTGCGATACGCTCGCGCCCGAGCTGAATATAATCACTGCGGCACGCCAGCAGCAGTCCGCCTGCGGTTCCCACCGCCCGAAACGGCAGCAGCATAAACGAAAGTCCGGCACCGGCTTCATGAAGCAGGGCCATCTTTTCCTCCGCCGGGATCGGCTTTCGCAGGATCGCCCCGACCTCTTCGGGCCATAGCTGCCGCAGCGCCTCCGTCTCCGCCACCATCACCGGCTGGCCGTACATCGGATCACGCAGCGTGTTGCCGGTGTCCCGCAGTGCCCGCAGACGGCACTGACATCCGCCTATCACCACATCGATCTCCATCACATCTCCCCTTTCATGGCGCGCTCCCTGCCGGAACACAACATACATAAGGCCATAAAACCCTGTCGCCGCGCCCAGCAGGACCGTCCATCGGATATCGGCATAATACACCCTCTTCAAAACGCCGGCCGGCGACCCAATCAGGAGCCCCAAGGCCAGCAGCAAGCCGGCAAGCCCTGCCGACAGCAGCCAGAATAACGCTGTCATACGCCATGGCCGCGTTTCCCGGTGAAACGCGCACCGCGCCAGCGCCACGCCAACTGCGACCCGGCACAGCGGATGGGCCAGCGGCGTGCAGATGAACACCGCCGCCGCGTAAAATGCGCCAAAAGCCGCGCAAATACCGAACCGCAGCCGCCGCAGCGGCGTCCCGGCCAGCGTGGCGGCGGTCAGCAGCAGCAAATAGTCCACCGCCAGATTCAGCACCGCCACCCGGTCAATATACACGACTGCCACCGCCATCACCCCGCCTGTCTATTATAGGACAGCAGGGCGTGAAATCCTGTCATAAAAAAGCGCTCTGCGGAAGAAATCCCGCAGAGCGTTTTTCATGATTCATAGTCAAAAATTGCTTTCTTTTCCAGCAGTGAGCCATACTGTTCTTTCCATTGCCGGTGTACCTCACAGCCGTCCCATGCGTCGAGTGCCGCCTTTTCCATATCCAGCACGATCATCAGATCGCAGCGGTTGGCCCGGTCGATGCAGCAGGGGAAAATTTCCACACCGTGAATCCCCGCCACTCTGTCCGCCGCCTGAAACAGCGCCCTGACCTGCGCCAGAAGCGCCGCCTTATCGGTCACTTTTTCATTCCATTTCGCCAAAATACAGTGCTTCATCCTTCACCTCACAGGCCGATATAGGGTATGATCAAGCCGGCCAGCATCAGTACGGCCATCAGGCAGGCAATCACGCCCACAATGACCTGTGTTGTTTTCTTGCGCATTTACGCTTCCTCCTTATCCGTGGTTGGTATGATCCTGCGGATCATTTTTTCAACTTTGCGGCGGGGCTGCATGACCTCGTGGCCGCAGCCCTGACATCTCAGCTTGATATCCATGCCGACGCGCAGCACCTCCCAGCGGCGGCTGCCGCAGGGGTGATCCTTTTTCAGTTCCAGAATGTCGTGCAGCTGTAAATCCATGGCTTACCCCTTCTTGATCTCATCCCAGTACCGCTTGGCCGCCTGCTCCGTCTTGTTGTCGCCATATTCATAGTAATGCCGCTCCCCCAGCGCCTCCGGCAGATAGCGCTGCTTGACATAGTGATGCGGAAAGCTGTGGGGATACAGATAACCCTGTTCCCGCTCCTGTCCGGCACTGTCGGCGTGGACATTCTGCAAATGCCGGGGGATCGTGCCCATAGCGCCGTGCTGGATATCCTCCATGGCGGCGATAATGGCGTTGTGGCTGGCGTTGGACTTGGGCGCGGTGGCCAGCAGGATGGCCGCCTCGGCCAGCGGGAGCCGCGCCTCGGGAAGGCCCAGCTGCACCGCCGCATCCACGCAGGCTTTTGTCACGACGATGGCCTGCGGATAGGCAAGGCCCACATCCTCCGCCGCAATGACCAGCAGCCGGCGGCAGGGAGACAGCAGGTCGCCCGCCACCAGCAGCCGCCCCAGATAGTACACCGCCGCATCCGGGTCAGAGCCGCGGATGGACTTTTGCAGCGCCGAGAGCAGGTCGTAGTGCTCATCGCCGTCCCGATCATACCGCATGGCACTGCGCTGCGCCAATTGTAAAGCATCTTCCCTTGTTACATAAAGCGCGCCGTCCCTCGGTCTGGCAGACTGGTACAGCAGCTCCACCGCCGTTACCGCCTTGCGCACATCGCCGCCGCAGGCGGCGGCCACCGTGGCGGGAACATCGTCCTCCCATTGGAACGGAATGTCGCTGCGCTGCTGCTCGATACGCAAAGCCCGCTCTACGGCAGGCTGCGTCTCCTCGGCACTCAGGGGTTTGAACTCAAACACCGTGCTGCGGGAGAGCAGCGCGTTATAAATGTAAAAATAGGGATTTTCCGTTGTACTGGCGATCATGGTGATCTTGCCGTTTTCCAGAAATTCCAACAGACTCTGCTGCTGCTTTTTATTGAAATACTGAATCTCATCCAGATAGAGCAGGATCCCATTTGGCGCCATCATGGTATCCACATCGGCAATGATGGCCTTGATATCCGAAAGGCTGGCGGTAGTGGCGTTCAGGTGATAGAGCGCCTTTTGCGTCCGCTTGGCGATAATATTGGCGATGGTCGTCTTTCCTGTGCCGGAAGGGCCATAGAAGATCAGATTTGCCTCGGCGCCGTTTTCAATCAGGCGGCGCAGCAGCGCCCCCTCGCCCAGCAGATGCTTCTGTCCCGCCACCTCGTCCAGTGTCTGAGGCCGTATTTCGTCTGCCAATGGCCGCATGTGCTCACCCCCTCGGAAAATGCTGTTGCTACAGTATAGCACCATTTGCTTTTTTGCGCAAGGTCTGATACAATGGCAGCGAGGTGAGGCCCATGAAAACCAATTCGCAGATCCATTCCATCATCGCGGAACTGAAAAAGCTGTATCCTGATGCCGCCTGTTCTTTGGACTACCGCAAGGATTATGAGCTGCTCTTCTCGGTGCGTCTGGCGGCACAATGCACCGATGCCCGGGTAAATCTGGTGACGCCGGCACTGTTCGACCGTTTTCCCACACTGGAGGCATTTGCGGCCGCCACGGCTGACGAGGTCGGCGAATATGTCCGATCCTGCGGCTTCTGGCGGGCCAAGGCCAGCGATATTGTGGGCAGCGCCCAGATGCTTGTGCGTGACTTTGGCGGCAAGGTGCCGGATAACATGGACGATCTTCTCCGTCTGCCCGGCGTGGGCCGTAAGACCGCCAATCTGATTCTGGGCGATATCTACGGCAAGGAGGGCTATGTCTGCGACACGCACTGCATCCGCATCACCGGGCGGCTGGGCATTACGGACGGCAGCAAGGACCCGCTGAAGGTGGAACGACAGCTGCGCCAGACGATTCCGCCGGAGGAGTCCAGCGACTTTTGCCACCGGATGGTGCTGCATGGCCGGGCACTGTGCATGGCACGGGGGCCAAAATGTCAGGACTGTCCCCTGCAAAAGCTGTGCGATTACGGGATGAGCATCTGACAGCGGGACATACGCCGCGCAGACACACAATTACATAGATATGACTGTGCCAGTCCTGCGGGACTGGCACTTTTTCGTTTCCGGCTGCATATATTACGGTGTGGAGGTGGAAATATGGATCTGAAACAGATGGCGGCCCAACTGCATACCGATGAGGGCACCGTGCAGCGCATGGCCCAGTCCCCGGACGGTCAGGCGCTGATGGCGCTACTGCGGCAGCAGAACAGCACACAGCTCCAAAAGGCCATGACACAGGGAGAAAACACCAGCGCCTCGGAGATGGTCGAGCTGCTGAAAACGGTGCTCTCCAGCAGTGAGGGGCGGAGCTTACTGCAACGATTAAGCCAGCAATTGCAGCAGTAACGAAAAGGAGGCGGCAGTATGGACGACATGGAGCGCAAGCTGAATGCCATGCTCAACGACCCGGCAGCAATGGCGCGGATCCTTCAGATGGCGCAGCAGCTTTCCGGCAGCACGGCACAGACCGGCACACCGCCGCCGCCCAAAAGTGATCCCGTTTCTTCGCCGCCACCCAGCAGCTTTGACCCTGCGGCATTGGTTCGGTTTCTTCCCCTTGTGCAGGAGCTGCGGCAATCCAACAGTGAAGCAACACAGCTGCTATACGCGCTGCGGCCCTTTTTGAAGGAGGAGAAGCAGCCCAAGGTAGAACGCGCGGCAAAGCTGGCACATCTGATCTGTGTGGGAAAGCGTTTCTTGTCGGAGGGAGGGCTGGACATTGTATAACCGCTACGGTCACGAGGATCGGAGCAGCTATATCCGCGCCTCCATGGATGATACGCCGCTCCCGCCGCCCCCAAAAGGCACCGCGCCGCCTGTTCAGACGCCGCAGCCTCCCCCGCCCCAGCGTCCTCCGGAAATCGCGTTTGGCAAGGGGATTCTGGCGGCACTACATCTGGAGGATCTGGACACAGGCGACCTGCTGCTGCTTTTCCTGCTTTTCTTTCTCTTTCAGCAAAAAGCAGATGAGGAGCTGCTCATCGCCATCGGCCTGCTGCTGATCCTATGAGCCAATAAATATCCCCCGACCGGTTGGTCGGGGGATATTTTAAGTGTAATAGTAATTTACTTTACAGCTTCTTCTACAGCTACGGCCACAGCCACAGTAGCGCCCACCATGGGGTTGTTGCCCATGCCAAGGAAGCCCATCATCTCCACGTGTGCGGGGACGGAGCTGGAGCCGGCAAACTGAGCATCGGAGTGCATACGGCCCATGGTATCGGTCATGCCGTAGCTGGCGGGACCGGCGGCCATGTTGTCG
>CABSAW010000064.1:0-8470 GCA_902475745.1 uncultured Oscillospiraceae bacterium | reverse complement strand
GTATAATCCCACCGAAGCGGTACACAATAAAGTCAGGCCTTACGGCCTGACTTTTATTTTTCGGAGGATCGGAACATGAAATCTGCCTGCACCAACGACGGCTGCCAGTGCACCCCCAACAGCGCCATCAACTGCGCGGTTACCAGCTGCGCCCATCACTGCAAGGACGAGAACCGCTGCGGCCTGAATTCCATTCAGGTGGGCACCCATGAGGCCAACCCCTCCATGGACCAGTGCACCGATTGCCAGAGCTTCCGCAAAATGTAAGGCTCGGCAAAAAGCGAGGCCGCCGAAGGCGGCCTTACATAGGGGCAAGGAGGGTTCGCAATGAAGCAGCAGTTCAAATTTGGCGTCGCCGGGGCGGCGGCAGGGTTTGTCAACGGCGCTTTCGGCGGAGGAGGCGGCATGGTGCTGGCTCCTATGCTTACGCTCTGGTGCGGCATGGAGCAAAAGCAGGCGCTGGCCACCTGCGTGGCGATCATCTTCCCGCTGTGCGCACTGTCCGCCGCCCTTCAGATGCTGTGGGGCAGCTTCGATTGGCTGAGCGCGGCGCCATATCTGATCGGCGGCGGTATCGGCGGCGCGCTGGGCGGGCTTATGTTCCGCAAGGTCAACGTACTCTGGCTGCGCCGCCTCTTTGCCGCCTTTTTGCTGTATGGCGGCGTGAGGTACCTTCTATGACGGCGTGGCTTCTTCCGCTGGCGGCAGGGATCGGTGCCGGAATCCTGTCTGTATGGGGCGTTGGCGGCGGCACGCTGCTGCTGTTGGTGATGACCCTTTTTCTGGACGTGGCGCCCTCCGATGCCCGGTGGATCAACCTGCTGTATTTCCTGCCCACCGCAGGGGCGGGGCTGCTGTTTCACCGCAAAAGCGGTCTGCTGAACCGCCAGGCACTGCGCGGTGCCGTTCCCTGGGGACTGGCCGCGGCGGCGCTGGGTGCGTGGCTGGCGGTCTGTCTTGACATGGAGGTGCTGCGTAAGCCCTTCGGCGTCTATCTGCTGGCAGCGGGCCTTATGACGATGGCAAAAAAATGAGCCGTATATGCGGCTCATTTTTTTTATCGCTATTTTATCACTATTTACTGGAACGCAGCACCACATTCACATCAAAGCAGGCACCATCCCGCTCCAGCATGAGGGTCATGGTATCGCCCACCACATGCCGGCGGCGTATCTGCATCAGTTCGGCCGTGGTCTCCACCGGCTGTCCATCCACTGCCAATATGACATCGCCTGCCTGCACGCCCGCCGCTTCCGCGCTGGAGCCCTCTGTCACGCTGATCGCCACCAGTGCAAAGCTTCCGTCCGTCCTTTCCACAGTGGTTACCATGATGCCCAGCACAGGCGTTCCGTGATATTTGCCGCTGCCGATAATATCATTGATGACAAAGTAGGCGCTGGAGATGGGCAGGGCAAAGCCCAACCCCTCTACGGTGGCCCCATCCGGCGCGCCGGTGCCGCTCATTTTCAGCGTGTTGATACCGATCACCTGTCCGTAGCGGTTGATGAGCGGGCCGCCGGAGTTGCCGTTATTCAGCGCGGCGGTGGTCTGCAAAACATTGAGGGTGCGGCCCTCCAGCTCCACATCCCGATTGATAGCGGAGAGGATCCCCTCCGTCAGGGTGCCGCGCAGCTCGATCCCCAGCGGATTTCCAATAGCATAGACCCGATCGCCCACCTCCGCCAGCTCGCTGTCTCCGAACTCTGCGGCGGGCAGGCCCTCGGCCCCTACCAGCTTGAGTACCGCAATATCCTGATCGGCGTCATAGCCCACCAGCTCGGCATCATAGTCCCAGCCGCCGGCCAGTATGACCCAGCAGGATTCGCCGCCCATAATCACATGGGCATTGGTGATCACATAGCCGTCCTCCGTCATGATAATGCCGGTTCCGATGGAGGCGCGCTCTCCCTCCTGCGCGACCACCAGCACCGTGGCGGGATTCGCCTTGGCATAGACCTGCTGCGCCGTCAGCTCCTCACCGTGGTCGGTGCGGATATCCAGCTTCAGCGCGGGGTCATAGGCGGTATACCGGGGGATGGCGGTATGCTGCCGGGAAAAAATATCCACAATGCTGCTGGCGTCCCCTCCGTCGCCGTCAGGCAGGGGATTATCCGGCGTCTCTCTCAGCGCGCCCACCAGAGCGAAAGCCACCACAACGGTAATCAGCACGCCCATGACCGCCAGAAAAATCCAAAGACCCAGCAGGCGCTTTTTTCGAGGGGGCGGAGGCGGCACAGGCCGCGCACTTTCCGGCAGGGGCTGGTGGTAAACATAATAGTCCACCACTTCGTTTCCCTGTTGGGGAATATACCAATCCACAACCTCCCGCGGATCGTTTCTATCTCTTAAATCATCCATTCTTATGCTGCCTTTCAGATATTGTGCGGCGTTGACAGCTGCAACGTGAAATTAAAGGATGTCAGGCCGTTTTCGCTGGTCACGGTAATATGCTCCTTGTGCTGCGCCAGTATGGTCTTGACCACATACAGGCCCAGTCCGTAGCCGTCCTTATCCTCACTGCGGGATTTATCGGATTTATGAAACCGCTCAAACAGCAGCGGAATCTCCTCCGGCGCAATGGTAGCGCCGCGGTTACGCACGGAGATGATGGCCTTTTCATCATTGGTGGCCAGCCCCAGATACAGCGCCGTGTGCGGCGTGGCAAATTTGGCGGCATTCTCCAGTAAATTGTAAATTACCTGCGTGATCAGATCCCGGTCGCCCCGCACCATGGTGGGATCGTCGGGAATATTGGCCTCTACATCCAGCCCCCGGTCGTTGATCTTCTGCTCCATGCTTAAAAGGGCGATGCGCATGACCTCGCACACATCGAAATCTTCCTTCTTCATCTCCTTGGACTGGATCTGGGAAATATCCAGCATACGCCGCACCAGGCGGCTCAGGCGGCGGCTCTCGTCGGAAATGATTTGCAGGTAGTGCTTCTCCCGCTCCGGCGGGATGGTGCCGTCCAGAATGCCGTCTGTGTATCCGGCAATGGTGGTCATGGGGGTTTTCAGCTCGTGGGACACATTGGCGATAAAGTCCCGCCGCTGCCGCTCCGTCTCCGCCAGCGAGTCGGCCATGGCGTTGAAGGACTGGGCCAGCTCGCCGATCTCGTCGCTGCGATCCAATTCGGGAATGCGCACGTCAAAATCGCCGGCGGCATAGGCGCGGGTGGCCTTTACCATATCGGTGATGGGCTGGATCTGCCGCATGGAGGTAACGGAGCTGGCCAGAAAGGCAATCAGCAAAATGATGGCCGAGGTCATCAGGAACAGCCCGATGAAGGAGCGCCACACCTGCATGATCTCCGACTCGTCCATCACCGCCAGCACAATGCCCAGCAGCTGCCCGTCGTTGCCCCTCACCGGCACGGCCACCGCAAACTTCTTGGTCTCATAGGTGCCGTTGACATTACTGCGGCCCTGATAGAGGCCCTTCTCGCCCAGAATGTCGCCCACAATTTCCTCCGGAATGGTGAGGCTGCGGCCCACCAGATCGCTGTCGGTGGTCAACAGCACATTGCCCCGCGGCGAGCAGATGAGGAAATCCACATCCGTTATCCGCGACGCCATATCCGCCAGCTTCCGCAGCGCCGCGCCCTGATCGATATCGGAATCGCTGGAGGCGGTAAAATAGTCGGCGGAGACCTGGGCAATCAACTCGGCCCGGGTGCGCATCTCGCCCCGCTTGTCCGCGGTGGTGGTACCATAGCTCAATGTAAAAAAGCTGACGCCCAGCAGCAGCAATGTCAGCAGCACCATACCGGCAGTCAGCGCAAACTGATGCCAGTAGAGGCTGTTGAATCTTCGTTTAAACCGCTCGATCATGCCGGCTGCTTCACTTCAAACTTGTAGCCCACGCCCCACACGGTTTTCAGCGCCCACTGGTCGGAGACGTTTTCCACCTTTTCCCGCAGCCGCTTGATATGTACGTCCACGGTGCGGCTGTCGCCAAAATAGTCAAAGCCCCAGACCTCGTCCAGCAGCTGGTTGCGGGTATACACGCGGTTGGGTGTCACCGCCAGATGGTACAGCAGCTCCAGCTCCTTGGGCGGCGTGTCCACCTTCTTGCCGTCCACCAGCAGCTCATAGCTGTCCAGATCGATCACCAGCTTGTCAAACACCAGACGCTTGCGGGTATCGTCAGGGATCTCGCTGCGGCGCAGCACGGCGTTGATGCGGGCCATCAGCTCCTTCATCTCAAAGGGCTTGACCAGATAATCGTCGGCGCCCATTTCAAGGCCCGTAATACGGTCGGTCACGTCGCCCTTGGCCGTCAGCATGATAATGGGGGTCTTTCCCTTTTCCCGGATATGGGCGCACACGGCCCAGCCGTCCATCACCGGCAGCATGATATCCAACAGCACCATATCCGGCGCCTTGGCATCGTACTCCGCTACGGCTTTGCCGCCGTCATAGGCAATGCGGACCTCAAAGCCCTCTTTTTCCAGATACATGCGGATCAGGTCGGAAATATTGTGGTCGTCCTCCACCACAAGAATATTGCGTGCCATATCGATAGCCTCCCAATGTATTTCTGTAGCATCAATTATACCGAAGCAGCCGGGTCTTTCCTGAACTTTCTGTAAATTCAGCAAGAATACCATCGATTGACAGGGGCAAACGCGCCTGTCAACTGACGGCACTTTATTTTACCACATTTTTCAGCCGTTGTACAGTCCGATCGTCACGCCGGTATAATACCATTGCAGGATCTCGCGCCACGTTTTTCCCTGCCGCGCCAGCTCGTTGGCCCCATACTGGCTCATGCCCACACCGTGGCCATAGCCCGTCACCCGGAAGGTAACGCTGCCGCCGTCCGCCTCGGCGGTAAAGGCCGTGCTGCGCAGGGCGTAAAGGCTGCGCAGTTCTTTGCCTGACACCGTCACGCCGCCTACCACGGCGGAGGCAACCCGTCCATCCTCAGTCAGCACGGTATCCCGGATCCAGCCCTCCGTGCCGCCGGACAGCTTTGCCTCCGGGTGCGCCCTGAGGAATACCGTGCGGAAGGTCTCGGCGCTGAAGGTGCTGACGCTGTAGTAATTGGGCACGCTCTCGGCGCTCTCCGGGCTTTTTACGCTGACAAGATAGGGCAGCGCCGCAGTCCAGACGTCGCCGCTGGCCGCTGTAAAGCCGGCGGAGGATGAGTGGAACACTGCCATGATCGGCGCGCCGTCATACAAGATCACCTGTCCGTCGGTATCCGCCACGGCGGAACGGATTTTCTCTTCATATGCCTCAAATGTCTCTCCCCATTTTTCCCGGGCCGCCGTCTGGCTCAGCCACGCGGTACAGCAGGCCGGGTCGGTACACACATCCGCATCCGGGTGGTTTCGCTTGGGCGCGGCGGTCATCGCGTAGTAGAGGTAGGTACGCTCTGCCACCGCCTGCGCCTTCAGCGCCTCCGCTTCAAAGGCGGCGGGCATCTCGCCGCGCACCACGCCCAGCAGGTATTCCTCCGCCGACATCGTCTGCACCGCCGCGCCGTCCCACAGCCGTACCGTATGCGCCGCGTCAGAGCTGCCGCTCTGCGTTTCTTCCTGCGGACGCTCCTGCGCCGGAGAGGCGCTTTCCCTGTTCTCTGCGCCGTCCAGCCATCGCAGCCACGGCGGCAAAAACAGCAGCAGCGCCAGAAGCAGTCCCGCTGCCAACGTCTGTTTCATACACCCACTTCCTTTCCATGCTTCAGTGTAGGACGCGGGCGCGGCGAAATCAGGGGAAAGCGCAGTTGTAACAATGGCCTGCGGAATATTTAATACTCTTGTAATAATTCTTTATGATAATTTTTAACATCCCTCGGGTATCTTAATACTTGCAAGAGACAAAAACTTTTTTCATCAATCTTCCTGCCAAGTAGCCGAAGGCGTTTCGCCTTCGGCTATCTGGTTTTTTAAGGCGCTTGCAGGGAGTGATGCCTGCATCGGCCCCTGCGGCTGTCGGCGCTCTGCCGCCTTCAGATGAAGCAGCCCCCGTTCATCCTCACATGGGGATGAACGGGGACTGCTATTTCTTTCAAAAAACGGGGACTTCGGCCAGAACGGCGTCAAATTCCGTGTACGTGGCCGCCGCGCTGTCAGGGACGGCCACGGTGATGAACCATCCTGCCATATCGTCTGTTACGACTTCCGCGTGGGTCGTTTCCGCAATGTGGACGCACAGGCCCGTGCCGTCGCCGGTGATGGTGTCCACCGCAAAGCGCTATGTGCCGGTGCTGGCTACCACATACACCAGCAGCAGGGTGTTTTCGGAGAAGAACGTCTCGTCATATTTTGCCGTTACCTCATTGAAAGACGGGACTTCGTCATATGCGAGGGAGAGCATTTCCGGATAGTCCAGAGAATCCTTGAACTGTGTCAATTCCTCCAGCGTGTCAAATTTATAGATGGGAAAATGGAGAACGCTGCTGATGGCCATTTGATCTTCGTTCAATGCGCCGGAATAAAGCGCCTCTGAGCTGGAGACTCTGCTCACGGTAGTGTCGGGATCCTCCATCCATGGGGTGTCGATGGGTTTTCCGCCGCAGCCCGCCGCGCTCAGCAGAAGGAGAAAAGCGAAAAGGAAACAGATCGGCTTTTTCATGGGGCGTACCTCCTGAAAGTAGTGGGGCCTCTATTTATTAAGACGGAAAATTTTCCCGAAATGTTCCAAAAATTTGCGTTATTTCGTGATTTTCTATTTCCGCAGTCCCTTGAAAAACGCCGACAGCACCGCCTGACAGTCCTCCGCCAGAATGCCGCCCACCAGCTGGGGACGGTGGGGAAAGTCCTCCATGAACAGGTTCAGCACGCCGCCGCAGGCCCCCATGGCCCGGTCGCGGGCACCGTAGAACACGCGGCGCACCCGCGCATTCAGGATGGCACCGGCGCACATGGGGCATGGCTCCAGCGTCACATACAGGTCGCAGCCGTCCAGACGCCATGTGCCCAGTGCGGCGTTGGCCTGCGCCATGGCCTCCATCTCCGCATGGGAGAAAACGGCCTGCTTTTCCTCCCGCCGGTTGCGGCCCCGGCCGATCACCGCGCCGTCCCGGACGATGACGCAGCCCACCGGCACCTCGCCGCACGCGGCGGCCTCACGGGCCAGCAGCAGCGCCTGCTCCATATACGCCTCATGGGTCATGTCTGTACACCTCCTGAAAAATGTGGGTTAAACTCCGGCATATTTGTCCAAACTACTCGTACACTGTAAGGCAGGGGAAGCGATGCCTCCCCGCCTCAATTGAGGAGGACATATCATGGCAAAAAAGCAGAAGGATACCCAGTGGCCCACCGACAGAGAGCTGCGTCAGGAGCTGGAACAGCTCAGCCGCCAGCTGAAGGAGGCCTATGACCGGTTCAACTGCGCCTGCGAGCCGGAGCTGGTAGAGGCCAGCATCTTTGAGATCAACGCCCTGAAGGCGAAGTACGACTACTACCTGCGGTGCGTCAAGGCACGCGCCGGAATGCCGGCAGGCGGACACCGCGCCGCCGCCGCGCCGCAGGAGGACTGTATCGCTGCGGCATCCGTTAAGGGAGGGAACACGTGTCGATCATAGAAAAAGTATCGTTGGGGCTGGTGCTGCTGTTTCTGCTGATCGCCCTCTGGCGGCTGTTCAGAACGCCGCTGAAGCTGGCGCTGCGCTTGGCGGTCAATACAGCATTGGGGTTCGGCGCGGTGTGGGCGCTGAACCTCACCACCGCCTATACGGGGCTGAGCCTTGGGCTGAATCTGTTCAACGCGCTGGTTACGGCTGTGCTGGGTCTGCCGGGCTTCTGCCTGCTGCTGCTGGTAAAATGGGTCTTGGGTACATGATTTAAATGGGCGGCGCTGCCGCCCATTTTCGTTTCACGGAAGCTTACGCGGCGCGAACGCCGTCAAAGCCGGTGTGGTGCCGCCGTCAGTTCACGCAGCGCAGCACCAGTGCCAGCACCAGCATATGGACGGGGTAAAAGGCGTAGCACGCATACTGGAAGGGCTTACTGTGGTGGCCCTGCCGCCCGCGATAGAGCCAGATGGGAATCAGCGCCAGCAGCGCCAGTCCCTGCTGGCACAGCTCGAAATCCATGCCAAAGAGCGTCACAGGGTACATCAGGCCGCCCAGCAGCTCCACATTCACCCAATAGAGAGCCAGAAGCTGCCCCAGCAGGCACCACCATTTCCGGCCCCGGAAGAAGTAGAAGATCAGCACCGTCAGTACACCGGCGCCGTAATAATCCACCATGCCCAGCGTGCCCAGCGCCGCGCCTGCGATGACCACAAGAATCGACACCAGCAGGTACAGCCAGCGCTTTCCCTTTTGCCGCACCGCCTCCATCAGGCGGATGCCCAAAAGGCCCAGCAGCAGCGTCCAGATCACGTTCTGGTGCACCGGATAGAACCACGTGCCGCCATACATCAGATCGAAGGGCACCTCGGAGAGCACCGCGAACAGTAGCATCCGCAGGGCGTACTTTTGAAAGCTGTGGGTGTGGAAATACCCCTCCACCGCC
>CABSAW010000063.1:0-8486 GCA_902475745.1 uncultured Oscillospiraceae bacterium | reverse complement strand
TCTGTTATAGTAGAGATGCGGTCTGGCAACTGCAAACTACAAAACAAAGGGAGGCCATTCAAGAATGAAGTGGCAGAAACAGTTTAGCAAGTTGTGTGATAGAAGTAAAGATTGCTGTTGAGATAATTAGGCAGAAGAAAAGCATAAGTGTTAGGGATGACGGCTATATAAGAATGAAAAGGTGCCGGACTTATACCGGTGCGGATAGGACAGCCTATGTAAATGGCAAGTCGTACCAACGCCGCATGAGGCGTGGCTGGTACATAGGGCTTTGCCCGTCTAAGAAATACCCCCGGCTATGCCGGGGGATATTTATTTTGCGCTTAGATCAGAAGCTGTCTTTCTGGAAGATTTTCAGGATGTCATTGAATGATTTATCCATGTCATCGTCGGCCTTTTCACCCTCGGCAGGCAGGGGGTCCAAGCCGATTTTGCCCGACTTATCCTCCGCCCTCGCCGGTTCGGCGGCAGCAGGCTTGTCCTGCGCGTTGTATACATCAGAAAAACCGGTGGCGATCACGGTGACGCGGATCTCATCATCCAGCGTTTCATCGAAGGCGGCGCCGAAGATGGTCAATGCGTCAGGATGCACGGCCTGCTGCACCAGCGTTGCGGCCTGCTCCACCTCTTCCAGCCCGATATCGGCAGAGCCGGTAATATTGATCAGCACGCCGCGTGCCCCCTCGATAGAGGTTTCCAGCAGCGGGCTGGAAATGGCCATGCGGGCAGCCTCCTCGGCCTTGCCCTTTCCGGCGGCCCGGCCGACGCCCATGTGGGCCATACCGGCGTCTTTCATAACGGCGGTCACGTCGGCAAAGTCCAGATTGATAAAGCCGGTGTCACGAATCAGGTCTGAAATGGACTGCACCGCCTGACGCAGCACATCATCCGCGATTTCAAAGGCGTTGGCAAACGTGATCTTCTGGTCGGTGGCGTATTTCAGCCGCTCGTTGGGGATGATCACCAGCGAATCCACCTTCTCCTTCAGCTCGGAGATGCCGGATTCGGCCTGCTGGGCACGGCGGCGGCCCTCAAAGCCGAAGGGCTTTGTCACGACGCCCACCGTCAGCACGCCCAGTTCGCGGGCAACCTCGGCAACCACGGGGGCCGCGCCGGTGCCTGTGCCGCCGCCCATACCGGCGGTGACAAACACCATGTCCGCATCCTCCAGCGCCTTGCTGATCTGGTTGCGGCTCTCCTCGGCGGCCTTGCGGCCGATCTCCGGGTTGGAGCCGGCACCCTTGCCGCCGGTCAGCTTTTCGCCGATTTGCAGCTTATAGTTGGCACTGGAGGCGTTAAGCGCCTGCTTATCCGTATTGACAGCGATAAAATCAACACCCTGCACGCCGCTGCGTACCATACGGTTGACCACGTTATTGCCGCCGCCGCCAACGCCGACGACCTTGATATTGACTACGTTTTCCACGCCTGTTTCAAGTCCAAAAGCCATGTTCGTTTCCTCCGGCAGAAATGGTATAAAAACGACAAATCGTCCATTTGATTATACTATATCTTGTATTATATTGCGGAATATCCCGCAGGTCAAGTGCTAACGGCCTTTTTTCAAAAAAAGTTCGCTGAAGGGGGATCAACCGGGAATAAAACTGGCTTTTCCTTCCTGCGTCATGTCGATAGCACCCGTTTCGTTGACTTCAAGCCGCTCTACAACGGCAAGAAGATAGTTCAGCTTATAGTCGAAGTCCGCGTTCCAGCGGAAAGTAACGTCAAATCGATCCAGATACCGCATGACCACCTGGGCGGTATCGCTCAGGTCGATGGACTGCACATCCGGCAGCATCCCCTTATCCCGCAGAAGTCCCAGTATCGTCAGCAGCTCCTGCGCCGAGGCGGCCTGCTCCTCCGGCACCTGAATGGTGGCGCCGACCTGCGGCTCCAGCAGCGATAACCCCTTGACCAACGCATACTGACTGGCACCGGCAGGGCTCCGGCTGTCCACGATCTTTCCGTCGCCTGAAAGCAGCCACAGCTTGCCGTCCTGCTGCACGGCGGCGGGCGCGGAGCACTCCCGCACGATGATGACCAGTGTATCCGGCAGCTGGCGGGTGATCTGTACGGTTTCGATATAGGGCAGCGCGGAGGTGATCTGTTCGGAGGTTCCGTATTTGTTCAAAAAGAACATGTTGTCCCCCATCTTGATCCCGCTGGCCTCCACGATCTGATCGGCGGTATAGCGGCTGTTTCCCGCTACGGATACTTTTTCCACCTTGAAGAACAGCGTCAGCGCCACGGCGATGGCCGCGCAGATGATCATGAAGATCAGAATTCTGTATAAAAAGGAAAAACGTCCCTGCCGTCTACGGCGGCTGTACTTGTTCCGTTTGGCCATAGTGTATCCTTTCTCTGTATGTTACACATCGGCGGCAGACACCGAGGCGCCCAGCGCGGTAAGGTCGCCGGCAAGATCCTGATAGCCCCGCTGAATGTGGTAAATGTCGTGAATTTGTGTGGTGTCCCGGGTTTGCAGAGCGGCGATGACCAGCGCTGCGCCGCCGCGCAGGTCTGTGGCGTGTACCGTGGCTCCATGCAGCTTTGGAACGCCGCAGATCACGGCGACCCGCCCTTCCAGACGGATATCCGCCCCCATTCGCAGCAGCTCCGGCACGTGGCGGTAGCGGCTGTCAAACATGTTCTCCACGAACATGGTGGCTCCTGTGCTGCGCAGAAGCGCCGCCATCAGCGGCGCCTGCGCGTCGGTGGGGAAGCCGGGGTAGGGAGAGGTGCGCACGGGGGCAATCGAGCGCAGTGGCCCGTCACTTTCCAGCGTGATGGTATCCGCGCCGCACTGGATCCGGCAGCCCGATTGATGCAGCGCAGTGGTTACGGTGGCCAGATGACGGTAATCGATCCCATCCAGCGTGATCCTGCCGCCGCTCCCTGCTGCCGCGCACAGGTATGTAGCCGCCGCAATCCGGTCTCCGATACAGCGATGGGTACAGCCGTGGGGCGTTTTACAGCCGCGAACCGTGATGGAGGAGGTTCCCGCCCCGTGGATCGCTACCCCCAGCTTTTGCAGAAAGCTTTGTAAATCGCCGATTTCCGGTTCGCGGGCCGCATTGGAGATCACCGTTACGCCCTGTGCGCCGCAGGCGGCCAGAATGGCGTTTTCCGTGGCGCCTACGCTGGGCAGTGTCAGCACAATGTCCGTGCCCTGCAAATGATGAGCGCGGCACAGCAGGCTGCCGCCCACCTCGTTGATCTCGGCCCCCAGTGTCCGCAGGGCGGTCAAATGGAGATCGATGGGCCGCGGGCCCAGCTCGCAGCCGCCGGGATAGGACAGCTCCGCCTGAGAGCAGCGGCTGAGGATCGCGCCCAGAAAGATGACGGATGAGCGCATTTTACGCATCAGCGTTTCCGGAATATCGCACCGTACAACGTGGGTGGTATCCACCACAAGGTCCTCGCCCTCCCAGCGGGCGGTGCAGCCCAGATGCCGCAGAATCTCCGCGGCTGTTTCTACGTCACTGAGATGGGGACAGGCCACAAGGCGGCAGGTGTCTGCTGCCAGCAGTGTGGCGGCCAGCACCGGCAGCACGCTGTTTTTGGCGCACTGTACGGTGATCCGGCCATGGAGAGGGCGGCCGCCCTCAATTGTCAGGTATGCCATGTCGCTCCGCCTTTCCAATGGTTTTACCCATCCTATGCGCTGCGGAGCTTGCCCTGTTACAGCAGGGACATCAGTGTGCGGTAAATACGCGCGGTAGCATCGGGAATCCCCAGCTCCGCCATGGCCTTGGCCATGGCGGTGCGCTTGCCGTCATCCCCCAGAATGGCAGCTGTCTGGCAATATAACGTGTCGCCGTCCGCCTGCGCCTCCGTCAGCACCACGGCACCGCCGTGGGCCTCCAGCAGGCGGGCGTTCTTTTCCTGATGGTTGGCCACCACATAGGGGGAGGGCACCAGAATGGTGGGCATACCCAGCGCCGTCAGCTCGCTGAGGGTACTGGCGCCTGCCCGGCTGATCACCAGATCGGCAGCGGCCATGACCACGGCCATATCATAGATGTACTGCCGCACATCCAGCAGGGGACTGCTGAGCGCCATGTGCGCCAGCTGGTCGGAAACATGGGGCCAGTCGCTCTTTCCGGCGGCGTGAATGTGGTGGAATGGGAATCCGTCCGCCTGCTCCCGCCGGAAGAATGTCAGCATCCGCTCGTTCATGGTGGAGGCCCCCAGGCTGCCCCAGAAGGAGACCACCAGCGGCTTATCATCCGTAAAGCCCAGCTTTTGCCGCGCCTGTGCCTTCGTCAGATCAAAAAAGTCGCCGCGTACCGGCGTTCCGGTGACAACCACCTTGTCCGGATGCTTATAGTGGCGGCGGCAATCCTCAAAGCCCACCATGACGCAGTCCACACAGTCCTCCAGCAGCTTGG
The DNA here is from genome assembly GCA_902475745.1 of uncultured Oscillospiraceae bacterium. Lineage (GTDB taxonomy): Bacteria > Bacillota > Clostridia > Oscillospirales > Oscillospiraceae > Vescimonas. The sequence goes on along the minus strand of CABSAW010000063.1, from coordinate 4,095 downwards.
TGGTCAGCCCGGGGATCATATTGGATTCGTGGACGGCGGTGGGGATGTGACGCCGCGCCGCGGCCTTTACCGCAGGGTAGCTGGCATAACCGCCGGTGCCCACCACCAGATCCGGCTGAAAATCCCGGATGACGGCATTCGCCTGACGGCGTGAGGTCACCAGCGTTTTAACCGTTTTTAAATTGTGCCGTATGCCGTTTAAGGAGAAGGAACGGTGGAAATTGCTGACCTCTACGGCGGCAAAAGCATAGCCGGCCTTTTCCACCAGCGCACGCTCCATACCGTTGGGCGTTCCGACAAAGAGTATGCGGACGCCGGGATCCTTCTCCTGCATGTACCGTGCCAGCGCCAGCGCCGGATTCACGTGCCCGGCGGTGCCGCCGCAGGTAAAAATCACATTCATCGTTTTATAGCTCCTTCTATCCGTTCCGCGGCGCGGGGATCTGCCGCGAAACACTCAATACAATCCCCATTTCCACCAGCTGTAGGGCCAGCGCCGTGCCGCCGTAGCTGAAGAAGGGAAGAGAGATGCCGGTGGCCGGGACAAGGCCCGAAACCACGGCGATGTTCAGGAATACCTGTAGGCCCAGATGGGTCATGACGCCCACCACCAGCAGCGTGCCGAACCGGTCCCGCGCGTGGAGGGCGATCCAGAAGCCACGCAGCAGCAGCATGGCGAAAATCAGCATGATAACGCACGCGCCGATCAGCCCCAGCTCCTCGCAGACCACGGCGAAGATAAAGTCGTTGTGCTCTTCCGGCAGGTAGAGAAACTTTTGCCGGCCCTTGCCCAGCCCCAGCCCCAGCAGGCCGCCGGAGCCGATGGCAATCAGGCTTTGCACCATCTGATAGCCGTCGTCGCTCATGTCCAGCCATGGATTGTGCCACATGGCGATGCGGCTGGCACCGTAGGAAATGACGCCCTTTTCCACCAGCTTTATAAACAGCACCGCCACGGCGGCCACGCCGCCGATGCCGGCGCCGATGAGCCAGCCCTGCATGCCGCCCACCGCCATCATCACCGCGCCGGTTCCCACGATCAGGATCGTGCCGGACAGGTGGGGCTCCAGCATCATCAGAATGGAGATCACACCCAGAATGATGGCGTAGGGCAGGATGCCCTCTCGCCATTGCAGCATTTTCTCTCTCTTTTTGGAGATGCTGTCGGCAAAGTAGACGATGATGGCCAGCTTGGCAATCTCCGAGGGCTGGAAGGTGAACACACCGTCAATGCCCAGCCAGCGGGTGGCGCGGTTGTGGGTGATGCCCACATGGGGAACGATCACCAGGATCAGCAGAAAGACGGAAAAAATCAGCAGCATCCGGGCCGCGCCGCGCCAGCGCTGATAGTTGACCTTTCCCACCACGAACATGGCGGAAAGACCCAGCGCGGCAAATATGGCCTGCCGCTTGAAGTAGAAAGCGGGATTATTGCCCCCTGTCTCATAGAAGGCGGAGGGAAAGCTGGCGGAAAACAGCATCACAAGGCCGATGGCCGTCAGCAGCAGCGTCAGCAGCAGAAAGGGAACATCCATACGCCCGCCCTTGGCGGCCAGCAGATGCTTGCGCTCCACCGCCTTGCGGCGCATTTTCTCCGTGTGCTTCACGGGGGGGTGTTGAGAATATTGCGGCATAAGACGTTCCTCCTTTCTGCGATATACGAACGGGTACGTTGGTTACTTCGCAGGGGGCGATGCCCACACAGTGGAGCGAAGCGGAACAAGTACCCTTGGGGTGCATCACCCCGAAAGCCTTGCAGAGTTCGCGGCGCGGACGCCGCGAAAAAAGCAAAGCATTTTTCTGATGACATGTGCGTCAGAAAAATTCTTCTCGGCCGCCAGTGTGTCCGAAGGACGCGCGCAGCCGGCCGCAATCCCCATTGGCAATGAAATCGAAGATTTCATGCCAGTAAATTACATGGCTAAAAACCGGCCGCTCACCGCCACCACAGCAAGCAGGCAGAAGATCAGGCTTACCGTGGCGAATACGGACACCACCTTCCGTTCGCTCCAGCCGCACATCTCGAAATGATGGTGCAGCGGCGCCATTTTGAAGATCCGCTTGCCGTGGGTCAGCTTGAAGTAGGTCACCTGAATGATGTCAGAAAGCGTCTCGCAGAGGTAGACAAAGCCCACCAGAATCAGTATCAGCGGCATATCATAGGCAAAGGCCAGCGCCGCCACCGCGCCGCCCAGAAAGAGAGACCCGGTGTCACCCATGAACACCTTGGCAGGGAAGTGGTTATACAGCAAAAAGCCTGCCAGACCGCCAAACAGGGCGGCGCTGAAGATGCTCAGCTGGGTGTAATATACGGGAATGGCGGCCAGCACCAGATATTGGGGCAGATAGCTGCATCCCTCCCAGGCGAAGAAGGCGGCCACCGGCAGCGTCACGCTGCTGGACAGACCGTCAATACCGTCGGTAATGTTGACGGCGTTGACCGTTCCCACGATGACAAAGGCGGCAAATACCAGATAGACGCCCCAGTTGAGCACCACAAAGGTGTTGAAGAAGGGGATGTACAGATTGGGGCTCAGCATCCCCTCATAGCGCATCAGGCACAAGAAGGCAACGGCTGCCGCCAGCTGTAAAAGGAACTTCTGGGGGGCGGTCAGGCCGGTGTTCTGGTGGTGCTTTACCTTCTGATAGTCGTCAATATAGCCGATGCCGCCGAATACCAGCGCGAACAGATACACATACAGATGCTGGAAGCTGCCCGCCAGCATGCCGGCCCAGCCGCAGATCACAATGGCCACGCCGATGCCGATGATGAACATCAACCCGCCCATGGTGGGGGTACCCTGCTTGGACATATGCCACTTGGGGCCGATCTCCTTGATGCTCTGTCCCGCCTTCAGGCGGACAAGGGCGGGGATAAGCAGCTTACCCACCACGGCGGTGACAACGAAGCTGACAATGGCAGCCAGAATAATTTCCATGTGAATGACTCTCTTTCTTCTACCCCCTAAAGGAGGCGTTTTTCTATGGTTTACCGTATTTCCTTCAGGTGCTGGGCCACGATCTCCCGCTCGTCCATGTGGAAGTGCTGATGATGGATCTCCTGATAGTCCTCGTGTCCTTTGCCGGCCAGCACGATCACATCACCCGGCTGGGCGTGATCCATGGCGTAGTGAATGGCCTTCACCCGATCCGGCTCTACGGCGTAGGCGGTGCAGCCCTTCATCCCGGCCAGAATGTCGTCGATGATGGCCATGGGCTCCTCCGTCCGGGGATTATCGGAGGTGACAATGCTGAAATCCGCCAGACGCGCCGCGATTTCGCCCATGATGGGGCGCTTGGTGCGGTCACGGTCGCCGCCGCAGCCGAACACCACCACGGTGCGGCCCTTGGCAAAGCCGCGTACCGAGGAGAGGACATTTTCCAGCGCGTCAGGCTTGTGGGCATAGTCGTTGAGGATCGTGAAATCCTTGCCGGGTGTGGGGATGATCTCCATACGTCCCTTGACGCCGTGGTTCCGGGCCAGCGCGTCGGCACAGTCGGAGATGGGGACGCCCAGATTCCAGCAGGCGGCGATGGCGTCCAGCGTATTATATACCGTAAAGATGGCGGGGATCCCTACGTGGACGTGGGCCCACTCGGTATCCGCCTGGGCATCGTAGTCCACGCTGCCTGCGTGGAGCTGGATATTCTTGGCGCACAGATCCGCCTCACCCTTGGCGCTGTAGCTGAAGGTGCGGCAGGGACAGTGGGCCAGCATCCGCTGGTGCCATGGATCGTCGGCATTGTAGATGGCCACGTCACAGCGGTCAAAGAGGATGGCCTTGGCGTCGCAGTATTCCTCCATGGTGTGGTGGAAATCCAGATGATCCTGACTGAGGTTGGTGAAGATTCCCACGGCAAAGCGGATGCCGTATACCCGGTCCAGCACCAGTGCATGAGAGGAGACCTCCATCACCACATGGGTGCATCCGGCGTCTGCCATCTGGCGGAACAGCTTTTGCAGCTCAAAGGATTCCGGCGTGGTGCGCTCGGTGTGCAGCACCTGAGTGCCGATCATGTTCTGAATGGTGCCCACCAGTCCCACCTTGGCCCCGGCCTTCTGCTCCAGAATGCTCTTGATGAGATAGGTGGAGG
>CABSAW010000062.1:0-8820 GCA_902475745.1 uncultured Oscillospiraceae bacterium | reverse complement strand
ACTGCGCTACACCCGGTTATTCAGTTTTCTATCCGGCTGGTCGTATTCTCCCAAAACTAACCACCGCAAAATGCAATTCGACATACAGTCGTTTGAAAAGAATCGGCAAATCACAATACAATTGCATTTTACCAGATTTTCAGTCCTTTGGCAAGAGAAAAATGCCCCTCATGCCGTCCTGTCCTGTCGGACTATAATAGAGTAGTCTTCCCTTCGGCAAAAGGAGTTGTATTTTCCGTGCTCATATGCTATACTGATAAATTGATATAATAGGTATTTATCACAGAAAGGGAGTCTTTTTATGAAGATCGTGGTTTTATCCGGCGGTTTCTGCACCGAGCGTCATGTAGGGCTGGTCAGCGGCAGCGGCGTATGCCGTGCCCTGCGTGAAAAGGGCCATCAGGCAATTTTTGTAGATATGTTTATGGGGCTGGAAAACTACCGCGGCTCGTTGGAGCATATTTTCGATGCGCCGGACGGTCTGCTGGAAAAGACCGCCATCGAAGAAACCGCCCCTGATCTGGCCGCTGTGCGTGCCGCCCGTCAGGACAAAAGCCCCTCTGTGTTGGGAAAAGATGTGCTGGCAGTCTGCGCTATGGCCGACGTCGTCTTTCTGGCCATGCACGGTGCCAACGGTGAGGATGGCCGCATTCAGGCAGCGCTTGATCTTCTGGGCGTGCCCTATACCGGCTCCGGCTATCTGGGCAGCGCCATGGCCATGGACAAAGCCGTTACCAAGCGGATGATGGACTCTCTGGGCATCCGCACCGCCCCATGGGTGGATGTACATTATACCGAAGCGGACATTCCGCGTCTGAAGCAGGAGTTGATGGTGCCCTGCGCGGTAAAGATGGTCAATGGCGGCAGTTCTATCGGCATGGCCCTGCCGGACACCCGAGAGGAACTGAAAAAGGCCCTCTATGACCTGCTGCCCTACGGCGGGCATGTGGTGGTGGAACAGAAGATCAAGGGACGGGAGATTCAGATCGCCGTATTGGGCGACACCTATCTGCCCGCTGTGGAGATCATCCCCAAGGGCGCCTATTTTGACTATGTATCCAAATACCAGAAGGACGGTGCGCAGGAGATCTGCCCCGCCCCCATCTCCGACGAGGAATGGCACCAGGTGGGTGAGATGGCGCTGAAGCTCCATCGGGGTTTGGGACTTGCGGTCTACTCCCGCAGCGACTTCCTGCTGGACGCCGAGGGCAAGGCGTGGTGCCTTGAGATCAATACCCTGCCGGGCATGACCCCCACCAGCCTGGTGCCGCAGGAGGCGGCGCAGGTAGGCCTCAGTTATGCGGATCTGTGCGAGAAGATCGTGCTGGATTCCATCAACGCCAGAAAGGCGGAATACAGATGACCGGCTGCACCGTAAAGGAGCTGTGCGCCGCCGTGGGCGGCACGCTGCTGCAGGAGAGCGGCGCGGTGGTAACTGAAGTCTCCACCGACAGCCGCAGCATTCCCGCTGGGGCGTTGTTCGTCCCGCTGGCGGGCGAACGGTTCGACGGCCACGATTATCTGGACGCCGCCCTCAACAGCGGCGCGTCCGGCTGCCTGACAGCGAAAGAACCCACTTCCCTGCTGAAGGAGAAATTCTACATTCAGGTGTCCGATACGCTGGCAGCTTTGAAAGCGCTGGCAGCGTGGTATCGGGCGAAGTTTGATATTCCCATGGTGCAGGTCACCGGCAGCGCCGGAAAAACCACCACCAAGGAGATGATTGCAGTGGTGCTGTCACAGCGATTCTGCACGCTGAAAACGCAGGCCAACTTCAATAACGCCATCGGCACACCGCTGACGCTGCTGAATCTTGCACCGGCGCATCAGGCCGCCGTGATCGAGACCGGCATGAACCACTTCTGCGAGATCCGCTATCTGGGTGAGATGGTGCGTCCCACTATAGCGGTTATCACCAACGTGGGCGATGCCCATATTGAAAATTTAGGCGGCACTCGACAGGGGATTTTGCAGGCAAAATGCGAAATTTTTGAGAATTTGCAGCCAGGCGGATTAGCGGTTCTCAACGGCGACGATGTGCTGCTGTCTGATCTGACGCTGCCCTTTGAAACGGTGCTGTGCGGGCGGCATGAACGCTGCGGGGTTCGGATCACCCAGATGGCCGAACACGGCATCGACGGCGTGACGTGTACCATTACCACCGGCCGGGACGTATACGATGTGACGATTCCCTCCCCCGGCGCGTACATGATCTATCCTGCCGCCATGGCCATTGCCATCGGCGAACAGCTTGGACTGACCAAGGCGGAGATGCTCGCAGGGATCGCTGCCTACCGCCCCGTGGGCAGCCGCATGCATCTGGTGCATCCGGGCGGCGGCAGAGTTATCATCGACGATTGCTATAACGCCAACCCGCAGGCCATGGCAGAGGCGCTGCGCATTCTGGCGCAGACGGAGTATCCCCGCCGCATGGCGGTATTAGGCGACATGGGGGAGCTGGGTGACCTGACGGAGCAGGCCCACCGGGATATTGGAGAGCTGACGTGCACGCTGAAGCTGGACACGGTGGTGGCCATCGGCCCCAAGGCCAAGGCCATTTGCCGCGCTAACCCCGATGCCCTGTGGTTCCCCACGGTGGTTGAAGCCCTGAGCGCCATCCGGGCGGCGTTTACGCCGGGTACCGCCGTGCTGGTAAAGGCATCCCACGCCATGCATTTTACCGATATTGTAAAGGAACTGGAATCGACAGAATAATATTATGGTAGACATTTCTGTGAAGGACGTCGTCAAGTCCTTCGATCTGGAAAAGAAAATACTGGACGGCATCACCTTTCAGGTGGACACCGGCGAACGGGTGGGCCTGCTGGGCAAAAACGGCGCCGGCAAGACCACGCTCTTCCGCCTGCTGACCGGCGAGCTGGAACCGGACAGCGGTCAGGTCGTGATTGCCACAGGGCGGCGGGTCGGACTTATCTCCCAGATCCCCGTCTATCCCGCCGGGTACACGGTGGAGGATGTGCTGGACTCCGCCTTTGAGCGGATGCAGGCGCTGAAAGAGGAAATGGATGCGCTGACCCTCCGCATGTCCGCCGGGGAAAGCGACGCCGCCACACTGCGGCGCTACGGCGAACTGACGGCAAGCTTTGAGGCACTGGGCGGCTATGACACCGACACCGCCAAAAATAAGGTGGCCAACGGCCTGTCCATCGGCCCGGACATGCGGCAAAAGCTTTTTGACCAGCTCTCCGGCGGCGAAAAGACCCGGGTGAATCTGGGGCGCCTGATTCTGGAGGATACAGATATTCTGCTGCTGGATGAACCAACGAACCATCTGGACTTGCAGGCCACCGAGTGGCTGGAGGAATACCTCCGCAAGTTCCACGGCACGGTGGTGGCCATCAGCCATGACCGCTACTTTTTGGACCGCACCGTGTCCCGCGTCATTGAGGTGCTGGACGGCAAGGCAGAGTTTTATAGCGGCAACTACAGCTTTTACGCCGTGGAAAAGGAGCGCCGCTATCAGGAGCGGATGAAGCAATACCTGAAAGAACAGGCCAAGATCCAGCAGCTGGAAAAGGCGGCGGAGCAAATGCACCTGTGGGCCTTTATGGGCAACGATGCCCTGCACAAGCGGGCCTTCAGCATGGAAAAGCGCATTGAGCGCATGCGCACCACCGCCAAACCCACCAAAGCGAAGAAAATGGACGCCCGTTTTGCCAGCCGGGAATTCAAAGGCGACGAAGTACTGCAGCTCCGCGGCGTGACAAAGGCCTTTGCCGACCGCACGCTGTTCTCCGACGTATATCTGCGGGTAGAGGGCGGCGAGCGTATCGCCCTTATCGGCGAAAACGGTACGGGAAAAACCACGCTTCTCAATATGCTGACGGGGCGGGAAAGCTGCGACGGCGGCTCCATCCGTTTAGGGCCCTCGGTAAAGTGGGCCTATCTGGAACAGGTCATTCATTTTGATCACCCGGAGCGGAATCTGGTGGACACCATGCTGTACGCCAAGAGGAACATCACACCCCAGAGCGCCCGCAATCGGTTGGCAGCCTACCAGTTTCAGGGGGAGGATGTGTTCAAATCCGTCAGCGTGCTGTCAGGCGGCGAGCTGAGCCGTCTGCGGCTGTGCATGCTGATGGATGAGGAGATCAACTTCCTCATTCTGGATGAACCCACCAACCACCTGGACATTGCCAGCCGGGAGTGGGTAGAGGAGGCGGTGGAGGCCTTTGACGGCACACTGCTGTTCGTCAGCCATGACCGTTATTTCATCAACCGCTTCGCCACCCGGATCTGGGAGCTGCAAGACGGCACCATTACCGACTATCCCATGGGGTTTGCCCAGTACCGGGCGCAAAAGGCGGCGGAACCCAAACCGGAGGCAGCGCCCCCGGTAAAGAAAGGCGATACACGCCAGAGCCGCGGCAACCGCAGCCAGCAGGCGGCGCGGCGGCAGCTGACCATTTGCGAAACCGGCATCGCCCGACTGGAAAAAGAGCTGGCGGCGCTGGACGAAGCCATGGCCGCCAACGCCTGCGATGCGGGCAAATTGAGCGAGCTATTCACGCAGAAACAGGAAACAGAATCCCGGCTGGAGCAGGAAATGGCCCGCTGGGAAGAGCTATCCCTAGCATTGGAGGAATCTTGACTATGAGCGACGTTTTGTGTATTTATTACTCCTTCAGCGGCAACACCCGCCGCGCCATGAAAGAGATTGCCGACGCCGTGGGCGCGGAGATCGTGGCCATTGACGACGGGGCCGACCGTAACGGCTGGCGGGGCCGCCTGCGGGCCGGAAAGGACGCCATGCGCCGCAGCACCGCACCGCTGAAGCCGTTCACCACCGAGCGCAATATCGAGGACTATAAGCTGGTAATCGTCGGCACGCCTGTCTGGGGCGGCCGCTGCTCCAGCCCCATCCGCGGCCTTCTCAAGCGCCGCGGACTGGAGATGTCCCGCGTAGCCTATGTGCTGACCCGCAGCAGCAGTCACCGCTGCGTCAGCGTGTATGACCAGATGGATCTTTACACCGCGCAAAAGCACCTTTTCGAGGTTTCGCTTCAGCCCGGCGATGTGGGCTACACCTTCTGGCGGGATAAGTTTATCTCCGACGTGCGGCAGTATCTGGAGAACGGCCATGTTGGATAAGCTGGAAAAAATCGCCCATCGCCTGGCCGAGGTCGAGCGCCAGCTTTCTGACCCCGCGGTGTATTCCGACCGTGAGGCAATGACAAAGCTGAGCCGCGAGCAAAAGGAGCTGACGCCGGTGGCGGAGGCTTACCGCGCTTACGCCCAGGCTCAGGCCGATATTGCCGCTGCTACGGAAATGCTGTCCGATCCTGAGCTGCGCGAGCTGGGTCAGGAAGAGCTGATGTCCGCCAAGGCAGAGCGGGATCGGCTGGAGGAGCAGCTGAAGCGCCTGCTGCTGCCCCGCGACCCCAATGATGAAAAGAATGTCGTGCTGGAAATCCGGGCCGGTATCGGCGGCGAAGAGGGCGCGCTGTTTGCCGCCGATCTCCTGCGGATGTACACCATGTATGCCGAGCGCCGCGGCTTCACGCTGGACGTGGTATCCCTCAACGAAACGGAGCTTGGCGGCGTTAAAGAGGCCGTGGCCACCGTGGAGGGCGCGGGAGCTTTCTCGCGGCTGAAATTTGAAGCGGGCACGCACCGGGTACAGCGGGTACCGGAAACAGAGTCCTCCGGCCGCATCCAGACCTCTGCCGCCACCGTGGCCGTCATGCCCGAAGCGGAAGAGGTGGAGTTCTCCATTGATCCCAAGGATCTGCAAATCGACACATACCGCTCCTCCGGCGCCGGTGGTCAGCACGTCAATAAGACCGAGTCTGCCATCCGCATCACCCATCTTCCCACCGGCACAGTGGTGGAATGTCAGGACGAGCGCAGTCAGTATAAAAATAAAGAGCGGGCCATGAAGATTCTGCGTTCCCGGCTGTACGAGGCCGAGCAGGAGCGGCAGAATGCCGCCATTGCGCGTGAGCGGAAAAGTCAGGTGGGCACCGGCGATCGCAGCGGCAAAATCCGCACCTATAACTTTCCCCAGAATCGGGTTACCGACCACCGCCTCACCGGTGAGAATAAAAATTTCAACATCGCCGCCGTGATGAACGGCGATCTTGACCCCATGATCGATGCATTGATCCTCAATCAACAAACGCAGCGCCTGCAAGAAGGCGCAGAATAAGAAAGGAGCAAATCACTATGTTGGCACCCATGAAGAAGCAGTACGACAAATCCGGCCCCACGCTGGTCAAGGCTCTGAAAAAGCGGAATTTTGACGCCTACTACTGTTCCACCGCCGATGAAGCGGTGGAGAAGGTTCTGTCCCTGATTCCCGAGGGTGATACCGTCAGTTGGGGCGGCGTTATGACCGTGGACGAGCTGGGCATAAAGGAGCGCCTGCGTCAGCGCAATCAGTCCGTGATTGACCGCGATACCGCCAAGACCCCCGAGGAGCGTACCGCCATGCTGCATCAGGCGCTGGGCTGTGACACGTTCCTCATGAGCAGCAACGCCATCTCCGAGGATGGACAGCTGGTAAACATTGATGGCTTTGGCAACCGTGTGGCTGCGCTGTGCTTTGGCCCGCGTCAGGTAATCGTGGTGGCCGGCATGAATAAGGTGGCCGGCGATCTGCAAAGCGCCATCTCCCGGGCCCGCCATATCGCCGCGCCTGCCAATCTCCAGCGGTTTGATACCAAAACGCCCTGTGTTCTCACCGGTCAGTGCGGTGATTGCCTCAGTCCGGAGTGCAACTGCTGCCAGATGGTCATCACCCGCTTTTCCAAGGTACCCGGCCGTATTAAGGTGGTTCTGGTCGGTGAAACGTTGGGGCTTTGATGCTCAACATGGGGCATCTCCCCTTTTGATCTGCCTGACGGCGTCGGCTGCCCGGCACGGCGGTTGCTTTCAAAAACCTGCTATCGAAAACCGGCTTAACGCCGCCTGACTACGAAGGAAAGAAGAATCAATTTGCAAACACAAATTTTTCACCCTGAAAAGGATAAAAACGCCATTGCTGAAGCTGCCGCCATTTTGCGGCGGGGCGGTCTGCTGGGCATCCCCACCGAAACGGTATATGGTCTGGGCGCCAATGCCCTTGACGAGGCGGCCGTGCTGCATATCTTTCAGGCCAAGGGGCGGCCTCAGGACAATCCCCTGATTCTTCACGTCCCCGGTGCCGACTGGCTGGAGCGATACTGTCACCACATTCCCCCGGCAGCCTATACGCTGGCATCGCGCTTCTGGCCCGGCCCGCTGACCATGATTCTGCCCCGCCGCCCCATTGTGCCCCTGCGCACCACCGGCGGCTTGGAAACGGTGGGGGTTCGCTGCCCCGATCACCCCATGACGCTGGCCATCATCCGTGAAGCCGGTGTGCCGGTAGCCGCTCCCAGCGGCAACACCTCCGGCCGCCCCAGCCCCACTACTGCCGGCCACATGATGGAGGATATGAACGGTAAGATCGACGGCATCGTGGATGGCGGCCCCTGCGCCGTGGGGGTAGAGAGCACCATCATCGACCTGACGGTAACACCGCCGCGGCTGCTGCGTCCCGGCGGACTGCCGCTGGAAGCGCTGGAGGAGGTGCTGGGCAAGGTGGCCGTGGATAAAGCCGTGCGTCAGAAGCTGGCCGACGGCGAACAGGCCAAGGCCCCCGGCATGAAATACCGCCACTATGCGCCCAAAGCCCCCGTCACCGTCATCACCGGGATGCCCGGCGCTTCCGCCGCCTATATTTCCGCTCACCTGTCCCCCGGCTGCGGTGTGATCTGCTTTGACGAATATACATCCCTGTTTGAAAACCACATCATTCACCGTCTCGGCCCTGCCGCCGACCAGCTGGCGCAGGCGCAGCATGTATTTGACGCCCTGCGCACTTTTGACGAAACAGATGTTCGGGAGATTCTTGCGCAGTGCCCCGATGAAAGTGGTCTTGGGCTGGCCGTCAGCAATCGGCTGAAAAAAGCAGCCGGCTTCCATGTGATCGAGGCGCCTCGTCCTCTGGTCATCGGTATTACCGGCCCCACCGGCGCGGGAAAAACCAGTGCCCTGCGGGCACTGTCGCAGCTGGGCGGCTATGTACTGGACTGCGACGCCATCTACCATGAAATGCTGCGTAACAACGCGCCGCTGCGTCAGGATATCACGACTGCCTTCGGCGATGTGTTTACCGCCGATGGCCAGCTGGACCGGCAAAAGCTTGGCACACTGGTGTTTGGCGACGCGGCGCAGCTGGCGCAGTTGAACGCCATCATCTACACCCATCTCCCCCGTGAGCTGAAGCACCGCATATCCCTCTCCCCTGCCCCCATCATCGGTATCGACGCCATCAATCTGGTGGAGTCGGGCCTATCCGAGCTGTGCGATTGTACCGTAGCGGTCACCGCCCCCACCGAGGATCGAATCCGCCGCATCATGGAGCGGGACGGTATTTCCGAGGCGTATGCCCGCCTGCGGGTCAATGCACAAAAAGACGATTCCTTTTACCGGGAACACTGTACCCATCTGCTGGTAAACACCTCTGACACGCCGGAGGCATTTCAGGCAGCCGCGCTGGCCTTCTTCCGCACCCTCCCGGCGCTTCAAAACTTCTGAGAAGAGGCGCGCATTTTCTCTGTCCCTGCAATGACATAAGACTCCACCGAAAAATAAAAACCGCGATAAAAGGATGCACCCGCTTCGGATGCATCCTTTTATACGCAAAAAGGCCAAATTTTTTAAAAAAAGACTTGCAAAACAAAAATGAATCGGTTATAATATCACCGTTCAAAAGAGCATGCACCTTTAGCTCAGTTGGTAGAGCACCTGACTCTTAATCAGGGTGTCCAGGGT
>CABSAW010000061.1:0-8932 GCA_902475745.1 uncultured Oscillospiraceae bacterium | reverse complement strand
GGCCGGGATATCATCGTCCGTATGGAGGCCGCCGAAAAGGAAAAAACCGGTATCCGCACCCTGAAAATCGGCTATAACAAGGTATTTGGCTACTATATCGAGGTGTCCAACTCCTTCAAGGATCAGGTGCCCGAAAGCTATATCCGCAAGCAGACGCTGGTCAACGGCGAGCGCTATATCACACAGGAGCTGAAGGATCTGGAGCACGATATCCTCTCGGCCAAGGATCGGGTTACGGCGCTGGAATACCAGCTTTTCACCGAGCTGCGGCTCCATGTTGCCGCGCAGGCCCAGCGGGTGCAGCATGCCGCCGCGCTGGTGGCGGAGCTGGACGCTTTGTGCTCGCTGGCCGCCGTGGCGGTGAAGAATAACTACTGCCGCCCTGTGGTGGACGAGTCCGGCGTCATTGAAATCCATGATGGCCGCCATCCGGTGGTAGAGCAGATGCGCCGGGACAGTATGTTTGTCCCCAACGATACCTATATGGGCGCAAAGGATGACCGGGTGGCCATCATCACCGGCCCCAACATGGCCGGTAAGTCCACCTATATGCGTCAGGTGGCGCTGATCGTGCTGATGGCGCAGGTGGGCAGCTTTGTTCCGGCGCAAACCGCCCGCATCGGCGTGGTGGATCGGATTTTCACCCGCATCGGCGCCTCTGACGATCTGTCGGCGGGGCAGTCCACCTTTATGGTGGAGATGACGGAGGTCAGCGAGATTCTCCGCGCCGCCACGGCGGATAGCCTGCTGATTCTCGATGAGATCGGCCGGGGTACCTCCACCTTTGACGGTATGTCCATTGCCCGGGCGGTGCTGGAATACTGTGCCGACCCCAAGAAGCTGGGCGCCAAGACCCTGTTTGCCACCCACTATCATGAGCTGACGGCGCTGGAGGGGCAGCTGCCCGGCGTGCGCAACTATAACATTGCCGTCCGCACCCGGGGCGAGGACATTATCTTCCTGCGCAAGATCATTTCCGGCGGGGCTGACCGCAGCTACGGTATCGAGGTGGCCAAGCTGGCAGGCCTGCCCAAGCAGGTCTTGACACGTGCCCGCCATATTTTGCAGGAGTTGGAGGACGAGGCGGGCAAGCCTCACGCCGCCCCTGCGGAAACGGATCAGGTGTCGCTGGAGGCCCTCAGTGAAAGCGCGGTCATCGATGCGCTGCGCCGCGCACAGATGGATACCCTCAGCCCGCTGGAGGCGCTGAATCTGCTGTACGAATTGAAGAATAAGCTGTCTTGAAAGCTGACGCTTTCATGGAGATTTTTTAGGAGGAACCATGCCGCAGATCCAATGTTTGCCGCCCCATGTGGCGGATCTGATTGCCGCCGGTGAGGTGGTGGAGCGTCCTGCCAGCGTCATGAAGGAGCTGCTGGAGAACGCCATTGACGCAGGCGCCGCCACCATCGTGGCGGAGATCGAGCGCGGCGGCCTGACCTATATCCGCATTACCGATAACGGCTGCGGCATCCCGCCGGAGCAGCTGCCCACCGCCTTTTTGCGCCATGCCACCAGCAAGCTGCGCGCCGCCGCCGATCTGGCGGCCATCGGCACGCTGGGCTTCCGCGGCGAGGCGCTGGCCGCCGTTGCCGCTGTCAGCCGTGTGGATATCTTTTCCCGCACAGCGGGGGAGAAGATGGGCGCGGCGCTTCATTTGGAGGGCGGCGTTCCCGGCCAGACCCAGCCTACCGGCTGCCCGCAGGGCACCACCATCTGCGTCCGCGACCTCTTTTATAATACCCCTGCCCGCATGAAATTCATGAAAAAGGACAGCGCCGAGGGTGCTGCCGTATCCGGCGTGGTGCAGCATCTGGCGCTGAGCCATCCGGACGTGTCCTTCAAGCTGATCCGTGACGGACAGGAGGTGCTTCATACCCCCGGCGACGGGCAGCTCCATTCCGCTGTCTATGCCGCCATGGGGCGGGAGTTTGCGCTGGGGCTGCTGCCTATTTCCGGCAGCGGCGGCGATGTGGGGGTGGAGGGCTTTGCCGCCAGCCCCCTCAATGGTCACGGCAGCCGGGGCAAGCAGGTGTTTTTCGTCAATGGCCGCTTCGTCAAATCCCAGCTGCTGACCGCGGCGCTGGAGGAGGCGTATAAAAACCGTCTGCTGAAGGGGCGGTTCCCCGGCTGTGTGCTGCACATCACCTTGCCCGCGGACATGGTGGATGTGAATGTCCACCCCGCCAAGACGGTGGTGAAATTCGTTTCTGACAAGACCGTGTTCGACGCGGTGTACTATACGGTGAAGGATGCGCTGGAGCGGGAGAAGAATCCCGCTTCCCGCCCGGTGCCGCAGCAAATGCATCCATCTGCTGCAAATGCAGAAATTAACGGTGCAAAAGCGGCTGTATTTGTACCAAAAAAGGGCGTAAATGTACCGATTGAGGGCGTAAATGTACCGCAAAAGCCCCAAGCCGACCCGGAATTTTTCCAGAAAATGACAGTCTCGGATTTCAGGGCCCGCACGACCGATACCACGGAGGAGAAAAAGCCGCTGGGCAGCTTTTCCGCACGCCGCGCCGCACCGGCCACGAAAAATGTCATTTTGGATCATCCGGCAGCGGAAATCACATCCGCTGCGGCCTATGAAGCGCGGCCCCACAGCGCTGATCCCATCTTTGTCCGCGATGTGGCGTCCGATGGGGATGCAGTGGTGTCCACCTCCCCTCTGACGGGGCGTACTTATGAGATCACGCCGCCGGAAAAAGAGGCCGGGAAAAAAGAGGCGGAAACGGCGCAAAACCTGATGCAGCAAGGCTTTCAGGCGTGCGACGTGCCGCTGTCCGCGCCTGCCCAGACCCAGCTTTCCCTGCCTGCGGAGGCGGAGCAGCAGACCATCGAACCGGTGAAGGAAGCGCCGTGGCGCATGGTGGGCGAGGTATTGAAAACATATATTATCTGCGAGGATGACCATGATACCGTTTGGCTCATTGATAAGCATGCCGCCCACGAGCGGCTGCGGTTCGACGCCCTGAAGGCCAACTGCCAGCCCCTGATGGCGCAGCCGCTGCTGACGCCTGTTACCGTGGCGCTGGAGGCGGAGGAGTATGCCGCTGTGCTGGAAAATCTGACGCTTTTGCAGGAATTTGGCTTCTTTTGTGAAGATTTTGGCGGCGGAACCGTGTTGATCCGGGAGGTTCCGGCGGATATTCTGGCAGCGGATGCCGCCGCTACGCTGGAGGAACTGGCGCAAAAGCTGGCGCTGGGTCGGGCCGATCCGGCGGCTGCCCGGGACGAGCTGCTGCACACCATGGCCTGCAAAAGCGCCATCAAAGCCGGCATGACCACCGACGCCACAGAGCTGGCGGCGCTGGTGGAAAAGGTGCAGGCCGGAGAGATTCTCTACTGTCCCCATGGACGGCCCGTAAAATATAAGCTGAGCAAGTACGACATCGAGAAGATGTTCAAGCGCGCATAGGCGCATCGATTCAAAAGACAGGAGAGAGCGCATGGCAACAGTGCTTTGCGTGGTGGGACCGACCGCCACGGGAAAAACAAAAATGGGCGTGGCGTTGGCCAAGCGCTTTTGCGGCGAGGTGGTCAGCGTGGATTCCATGCAGCTCTACCGGGGCATGGCGGTGGGCACCGCCGCGCCTACGCCGGAAGAGATGGAAGGCGTACCCCACCATATGGTGGGCGTGGCCGACCCGGCGGAGAACTGGTCGGCGGCCCGGTATGTCCGTGGGGCGGATGCGTGTGTACAGGATATTCTGCATCGGGGAAAGCTGCCGGTGCTGGTCGGCGGGACGGGCCTCTATCTGGATGCGCTGATCCGGGGGACGGATTTTGCTGCCGGCGAGCAGGGGACGGCGCTGCGCCTGCAATTACAGCGCCGGGTACAGAGCGAGGGCGCGGAAGCACTGCTGCGGGAATTGGAAAAGATCGACCCGCAGGCAGCAGAAAAGCTGCACCCGCGGGACGAAAAACGGATCGTCCGGGCGCTGGAGGTATGGTACGCAACGGGGCAGACCATTACGGAGCATGATAGGCTGGAGCGGCAGCGCCCGCCTAAATATGACGCCTTGTACATCGGGTTGGATTTCATTGACCGGCAGGATCTGCGCGAGCGTATCGACAAGCGGGTGGATGCCATGGTGGCGCAGGGACTGCTGGAGGAAGTGGAAGCGCTGCTGGATAGCGGCCTGCCCCGGGAGGCAACCGCCTTGCAGGCAATTGGCTACAAGCAGTTTCTGGCGGTGGCGGAGGGCACGGCCACCACAGAGGAGGCCATTGAAGAGGTGAAGCTTCGCTCCCGGCAATACGCCAAGCGGCAGCTGACGTGGCTGCGGCGAAACCGGGAGATTTTCTGGGTGCGCTGGGCGCACAGCCCGAATTTCACGGAAGGATTGCAAAAAGCGACAGAATATCTCCATAGCCGTGGTTTATGCTGAATCACGGCGGAGGTTGTCTGAATGAGATAGCGTCCGTACATAGATATTACAGGAGGGCGCTATGCAAAAGACAAATCATTTACAGGAAGTGTTTCTCACACAGGCCCGTAAACAGAAGATCCCGGTGACGCTGTTTCTGGTAAACGGCTTTCAGCTGCGGGGACTGATCACGGGGTTCGACTGCTTTGTGGTGGTGCTGGACACCGAGGGCAAGCAGCAGGTAATTTATAAGCATGCGATATCAACGATCGCGCCGCTGCGTGCGGTAAGCTTCCGTGAGGAAGAGGCAGACTGCTTGCCCGAGGGCGAGTGAGAGCGAGCCGCCGCAGGCGTACAAGCGTTTTGGCCGTGCCAAAACCTTGCTTTGGCCGGATTCACTTCGGCCAAAGAGGATAAAATCACGGGGTCCCGCCTGACGCGGCGCGTCAGGTGGGCAACAAGCAGCAGGTAATTTATAAGCATGCGATATCGACGATCGCGCCGCTGCGTGCGGTAAGCTTCCGTGAGGAAGAGGCAGACTGCTTGCCCGAGGGCGAGTGAGAGCGAGCCGCCGCAGGCGTACAAGCGTTTTGGCCGTGCCAAAACCTTGCTTTGGCCGGATTCACTTCGGCCAAAGAGGATAAAATCACGGGGTCCCGCCTGACGCGGCGCGTCAGGTGGGCAACAAGCAGCAGGTAATTTATAAGCATGCGATATCGACGATCGCGCCGCTTACATGCCGGGCACCGAAAGGATTCCGCACAGCGGCATGAAGCGGATGATACGGCAGATGGTACGGATATAAGCATACCGAACAGGGGAAGAACATCCGCCGGGGCGGCGGGGACGATGCCCCGGCGATGGCCCGGAAGGCTTCGCGCAGATACATAAGGAGCGGGATATGAAAGCAACCACATCCATATTTAAAATACTCTCCGTGGTCATACTGGTGGCGGCGGTGGTCTATTTCGGTGTGCAGACCTACCGCTATCTGACCGATCCCATTAACACCACTGTGGTATATGCCTCGTCGGAGGAGTCGGTGATGGAGGTGAACGGCTATCTGATCCGCGAGGAGGAAACCTTTCACTCTGATGCCGGGACGCTGGGCCACGCTCTGTCCGAGGGCGAACGGGTGGGCAAGGGCCAGACCATGGCCGTGGCCTATGCCGACAGCGGCGCGCTGACCCGGGTGGAGCGGCTGGAGGCGCTGAAGCTGAAGAAGGAGCAGCTGTCCTTCTCGCTGGTATCGTATCTGGATCCGGATGCGGCGCTGAAGCTGGATTCCAGCATCAACAGCGATATCCTGTCCCTGCGCCGGTCGGTGGCCGGAGGGGAATACGGCAACACGGAGGAGCAGCTGGCCTCGCTGAAGGGGGCTATCCTGAAGCGGGACTACACCTCCGCGACGCAGGAGGAGATCGAGGCCGGTATCAAGGCCACCGAAGAGGAGATCAGCGAAATGGAGCGGTCACTGAACGGGAGGGCCATCACCGCGCCGGAGTCGGGTATCTACTCGGCCGCCTGCGACGGCTATGAAACGGTGCTGACGATGGACTTTCTGACGGACGACCTGACGCCCAGCAAGCTGGGCAGTGTCCGGCCACGCAGCAGCGACAGCGCCAATGTGGGCAAGCTGATCTACGGCGACGCCTGGTATTACGCCGCCAACATCACCGACGAGCAGGCGCAGCAGCTGGAGGGGCGCTCCACCGTGACGCTGCGGTTTGCCAAGGGGCTGGCGATGGATCTGAAGATGACGGTGGTCAGCCTTTCCCGCAGTGAAAACGGCCAGCGGACGCTGGTGCTGCGCAGCGACAAGTACCTGGCGCAGACCACGCTGCTGCGCCATCAGGCGGCCACGCTGGTGCTGCGCACTTACGAGGGATTGCGTCTGCCGTCCAATGCGCTGCGCGTCAACGAAGAAGGCGTCAGCGGTGTGTATTGCGTGCTGGGCGTGCGGGCCAAGTTCAAGCCGGTGCGGGTGGTTTATCAGGGCGAGGGCTACGCGCTGGTGGAGGCGGCATCGGCGGTGGAGGATTCCACGCTGCTGCGGCAGGGGGATCAGGTGATCGTGACCACCGCGCAGCTGTATGACGGCAAGGTGATCGGATAGAAGCTCCGATTTTTGATAGATAGAAAAAGGGGGAAATTTCCATGTCTATTGCGGAAAATATCATGCGGATCCGTCAGGAAATCGACGCGGCGGCCCGGGAAACAGGGCGTACCGGAGACGACATTATACTGGTGGGCGCCAGCAAGATGAACGACGCTGCCCGCTGTCAGGAGGCCATTGCCGCCGGGATCGACGCGCTGGGCGAGAACCGGGTGCAGGAGATGACGGAAAAGCTGAAGGAAAACGCCTATGATGGCGCGCCGCTGCACTTCATCGGCCATTTGCAGCGCAATAAGGTCAAGCAGGTGGTGGGCAAGGCGACGCTGATCCAGTCGGTCAGCTCCCGCGAGCTGCTGGATGAGATCGAAAAGGTAGCCGCACGGCTGGAGCTCCGGCAGGATATTTTGCTGGAGGTCAACATCGGCGGCGAGGAGGCCAAGTCCGGTTTTGCCCCGGAGGAACTGGCACAGGCGGCGGCCTACGCTGCCGCGCTGCCCCACATCCGTCCGCGGGGACTGATGACAATACCACCGGTAGAGGTGGAAAAGGGCGGAAATATACCATATTTTGAGAAAGTTTACCGTCTTTTTGTTGACATGAGCAAAGAAATGTATGATAATGAATGGCAGTATATATCCATGGGCATGAGCGGCGACTACGCGGACGCCGTCCGCTGCGGCGCCAACATGGTGCGTGTGGGTTCCGCCATTTTCGGCGCGCGGAATTATAACAAGTAAAAGAACGACAGGGAGGCTTTCAAATGGGATTCATGGACGAGATCAAGAAGATCATTCACCCCTATGACGATGAGGATTACGATTACGAGGATGAAGAAATGGAGCGGCCGGAGAGAACCGAGGCCAGGAACATTTTCGATGACCGCCGCGAGGAGCGCAAGCAGCCGGAGGATCGCCACAACAAGGTGGTGAACATCCATGCGACCACCGCGCTGAAGGTGGTGCTGGTAAAGCCTGAGCGCTTTGAAAATGCCAGCGAGATCGCTGACCATCTGCGGGAAAAGCGCACGGTGGTCATGAATCTGGAATCCACCAACAAGGACGTTGCGCGCCGCTTGATCGACTTCCTGTCCGGCGTGGCCTATGCCGGTGATGGCAAGATCAAAAAGGTGGCCGCCAACACCTATATCATCACGCCCTACAGCGTGGATATCATGGGCGACCTGATCGACGAGCTGGAAAATAACGGCCTGTACCTGTAAGCGGGCGCAGAAAAAGATGGAGGGATATTACCATGTTGACACCTCAGGAAGTTTCCGAGAAAACGTTTCCCAAGTCCTCCGGCTTCGGTAATGGCTACGCCATGGTTGCGGTGGATGATTTTCTTGCCGCGCTGGAGGAGGACTATACGGCGCTGTATAAGGAAAATGTGACGCTGAAAACCAAGCTGAAGATTCTGGCGGAGAAGGTGGAGGAGTATCGCGCCACCGAGGACGCCATGCGCTCTACGCTGCTGACTGCCCAGAAGATGGCGGCCAAACTGGTGCAGGAGGCACAGATCGAGAAGGACAATCTGCTGAAGGAGGCACAGGAGCAGCACGCCTCCCAGATCAAGCAGCTGGAAATGGAGCGGTCCGAGGCAGAGGAAAAGCTGATTATGGCCAAGAAGAGTCTGGTGGATTTCGTGCGTCACAGCAGCGAGCTGTGTACCCAGCAGGCGGAGTTCCTCAACTCCCTGCCGGAGATGCAGCTGACGCCGGAGGAGGAGCCGTCTGCCGCGGCCGACACGGTGGAGGGTATCCAGCAGGACATCATGCTGCATCTGGACGCCATGGACGCGCCGGAGGAGGATGCCGCCGCACAGGACGCAGCGGCAGAGCAGGAGATTCCCGGCGACTTCAAGCTGAGCCTGGACGAGCTGAAGTTCGGGCGCAACTATACCGGCGAATAAGAAAACAAAAAGCGGCCCGCGGGCCGCTTTTTTATCCGGAAGGAGAGGGGAATATGAGCCAACGACCGATTATCGCCCTGCTGTACGATTTTGACAAAACGCTGTGTACCACCGATATGGAGGACTACACCTTTATCCCCAGTCTGGGCTATACGCCTGCGCAATTCTGGCAGAAGGCCAACAACTTTGGCTGGGAGAACCAGATGGACGGCCTGCTGGCCTATATGTACACCATGATCGAGGCGTGCCGCGCTCAGGGAATCACGCTGAACCGGGACTATCTGGTGGAGTGCGGCCATGCCATCGAACTGTTTCCCGGCGTGAAGGAGTGGTTTGAACGGATCAACGCCTTCGGTGAAAGTCTGGGGGTGACGGTGGAGCACTATGTACTGTCCTCGGGGCTGAAGGAGATCATCGAGGGCAGCGGGATCGCCCACCACTTCAAGCAGATCTACGCCTGCGAGTTTTATTACCGCGACGGCGCGGCCTGCTGGCCCAAGCTGGACGTAAACTTTACCAACAAGACCCAGTTTGT
>CABSAW010000060.1:0-8996 GCA_902475745.1 uncultured Oscillospiraceae bacterium | reverse complement strand
TGGAGGAGGTCAAGACCATCTGCTGGTGCGGCAAGAAGGCGGCCTTCAACGCCCGCTTTGACGAGCAGGGCCATGTGCTCAAGGAGGGTGCGCAGGTGGTGCTGGGCGCTAATGACCGCTACATCGGCCTGTGCCGCCACCACTGGATGACAGGCGATCTGGGGCCGGATTTCCACCGGCTGCGGAAATGATCTGTACGCTGTGTCCCCGCCGCTGCGGCGCGGAGCGGACGGAGACGGAGGGGAAGGGCTTTTGCGCCATGCCATCGGGCCTTCGCGTGGCCCGCGCCGCGCTGCACATGTGGGAGGAGCCGCCTATCTCCGGTACACAAGGCAGCGGCACCGTGTTTTTCTCCGGCTGTACCCTGCGGTGCTGCTACTGCCAGAACCGGGATATTTCCACCGGCGGCTTCGGCAGGCACATCACCACGGCGCGGCTGCGGGAGATTTTTGAAGAGCTGATCGACCGGGGCGCTCACAACATCAATCTGGTAACGCCCACCCATTTCCTGCCGTGGATCTTGCCGGCGCTGGAGCCAAAGCTGCGCGTGCCGGTGGTGTATAACTGCGGCGGCTATGAATCGGTGGAGACGCTGCGGCTGCTGGAGGGCAAGGTGGATATCTGGCTGCCCGACCTGAAATATGCCGATGGTGCGCTGGCCCGGCAGCTCAGCGCCGCGCCGGATTATTTCCCCGTGGCTGCCGCCGCCATCCGGGAGATGTACCGCCAGACCGGGCCGTGTGTGATGGAGGACGGCCTTTTGAAAAAGGGCGTGGTGATCCGCCATCTGGTGCTGCCGGGGCAGCTGGACAACACCCGCCGCTGCATCGACTGGGTGGCGGAGAATTTCCGGCCCGGTCAGGTGCTCTTTTCCCTGATGAGCCAGTATACGCCACAGCCGGGGGCGGAGGGGCTGCTGAGCCGCCATGTGACACGCGCCGAGTACCGCGCCGCCGCCGCGTACATGGAAAATTGCGGCATCACCGATGGCTTTACCCAGGAGCGCACCGCCGCCCGGGCGGAGTATACCCCGCCCTTTGACCTGACGGGCGTGTAAATGGCCGCGGCAGGATCCGCCCGCTTCCTCTCCGCCGCTGCGGCGCGCAGCGGCTGTCTTTTCGCCGGAAATTTCGCCGGAAATAGGCCCGGAGCGGCACCGGAGGGCCACTTGTTCTATCACCCCAAAAGTATCACTCGTTCCATACATTTAGTATAATTACACAAAAATTTGCCAGATATTTTGTAAGTTTTTATTGCAATTATAGATTACCTGTGCTAAGATGAAGGTGCAGATAAAAGAGGGGCCCGATCCCCTCCGCCACCATCAGAACAGCAGGAGGTCTAGTATGAATTATCCCACCACCGGCCAGGAGGTCTATGTAAGCCTGAATCTGTCCAATACCATGCTGACCGGCATCGGCAAGGGCACCATCACCCGCGAAGAGGTGTCCGTGGACTATTTGAAGGAACTGTTTGCCAAATACGGCGTGGTCGTTTCGGCCAAGCCTGAGCAGAAACAGCTGATCCAGCTGGTCAACGACCACTACAATCTGGGGCTGGATATCCCCGATAAGCTGAAGCTGTTTCAGCTCAGCGAGCAGCATCGCCGTCTGGTGGTCATCAACGTCAGCGGCCTGCGCCGCAGCGGCGGCTCTCTGCTGCCCTCCTACACCGAGGAGGAGTTTGCCGAGGCTACGTTCTCTTTCGTGAAGTATTTTGTTCAGAGCGAGCACTATGACGAGCTGAAAGAGCGGGTGAAAAAGCTGGAGTTTGAGCTGGAGCAGGAGCTGGCGTGGCGCAACCGCACCGACGAAGATCAGACCTGATAGATACCCGCATATGAGGGGGGGACGGCAAAAGCCGTCCCCTTTTCGTTTTTTAGAAAAGGGCGTTGCGGCCGCTGCTTTCGAGCGCGGGGGCGGTCTCCGACGGGCTGCTTTTCCCAGCAGCTGGAAAAGCAGCCAAAAGAGCCGGAAGAAACCGAAGGTTTCTTCACTTCCTTGCGCGCTATGCATTGTGCAAATTTGCGGCCTGTTGCCGCACGTTCACGGAGACTTTCCCATTTCGTATCACCATCGAACGCTTTCCGCAACAGCGCCGCTGCCGCTGATGCAATCGGTGATAGAAGTAAATTTGTTCTCTTGAGGGGTACGGATTTCCTGTTGCGGTACTTGCGGTACCCAAACTTTCGCAGCGGCGTAAAAGCCGCCGAAATTTTGACCGCTGCCACTCGCTCACCTCGCTTCATCTGCCACTGCCCAGCGCTCGGATCGCTTCCCGCGTCAGTTTGAGAACTGGCGCGCAGTGACACGCGAAGAAGCCTTGCACCACTGCTGTTGGCTGGCGTAATAAACAGTGCTTGCGGTTCTACCGTTGATGGCATGAGCGGCAGCGGCGCAGATGGGGTGTCAATTCGTCATACGCCGCGATAACTGCCATGTTTGGGGATCGCGTGGTAACAGGCCGCAAGTTTGCACAGCGTATAGCGTGGGCAGATCCTTAAACCGCAGGTTTAAGCTGTCCTTTTGGTCACTTTTGGGTCGGGGCGTTAAGAAAACATGCCAGTGGCATGTTTTTAGCCTCCGATCTCGGCGGCTATGCCGCCGTAGTGTCCATCTGTGCTTGCACAGCATGACGCGGCCAAAAGTAACTCGCGCCGGAGGGCGAAACCTTCTATTTCAACAACACAACAAAATAACACAAAATTCCTCTGCAACAATTCCCGCCCCTGCCGCGTATCCCCCATGAGAGGAGGTGGTCACTATGGAATCTTTGCTGCGCGCGGGCAAAGAAACGATCGAAGATGTCTATCAGCGCCACGTGGTCATGCTGTACCGCGTGGCCTATTCCTTTATGAAAAATGGCCCGGATGCCGAGGATATGGTGCAGGAAGCCTTTGTGCGGCTGCTTCACAGCGGCATGGCCTTTCAATCGCCTGAGCACGAAAAGGCGTGGCTGATCGTCACCGTGTCCAACCTTTGCAAAAGCGCGCTGCGCAGTCCATGGCAGCGGCGAACAGGGTTTGACAGTCTGAGCCAGC
Organism: uncultured Oscillospiraceae bacterium; assembly: GCA_902475745.1. Taxonomy (GTDB): domain Bacteria; phylum Bacillota; class Clostridia; order Oscillospirales; family Oscillospiraceae; genus Vescimonas. Next base: position 5,956 of record CABSAW010000060.1, on the reverse strand, counting down.
CGCCTGCCGTAGAGGACACACCCCCGGATGAGACTCTTGAGGCGGTGCTGGCCCTGCCGGAGGACTATAAGCTGCCGGTCTATCTGTTCTACTATGAGGGATATCAGACGGCGGAGATCGCCCGGATGCTGGGTGTGGCCCCGGCAACCGTCCGCAGCCGTCTGAACCGGGCAAGAAAAAAACTGAAACTGACATTGGGAGGTGATACCTATGACGGGTAACGATATCCGACGCGCTTATGACAAGCTGCGGCCTGATAAAGACGCACAGGAGCGGATGCTGCGCGCCATTCGGGAGGAGGCCGCCCACGGCGCGGAAGCGCCGCGCCGCAAGAGGCGTACCTTTCGGGGCACGCTGATCCTGGCGGCGGCGCTGGTGCTGGTGCTGGCGTTCGGCACGGCGGCCTATGCCACCGGATTGTTTGGCCTGCGCTCGGCCGTGCTCTACCACAAACTGTATGGCGACACGGATGTGCTGAGCCTACAGGGACTGGCGGACAGTCCTGAGGGCATGGCCAACGCCCGCTGGCAGAGCTTTTGCACCAACTATGACCCGGAAGGCGCGATTCTGGCCACCATCGGCAACGGCAGTACGGGACTGGAGCCGCGCTATGACGCCTATCCCTGCTACACCCGGGAAATGGCCGATGCGTTGGACGCCATCGCCGAGGAATACGGCTTACAACTGCTGACCCCGCCCACGCTGTACGGCAGCAGCGATTCTCTGCCGCCGCGGATCGCCGATGTCCTGCCGGCAAGCTGCGACGCCTATGGGCATGTGTTTGATGGCGGCTACGCCTATGACTGCGGCAGCTTTATGGCGGAGGGCACCTTTACCTTCCGCGACGGGCGCTGGCCCTATCCCACCAGCTACCAGCTGATCTGCAATGAAAGAGGGTATCTGTCCGTGTCCTATCTTTCCATCGGAAACGCGGACGAATATACCCAGTGGGAATACGAAACCGCCTGCGGTATGCCGGTCATGCTGGCCATGGGGCCGGATAAGGCGCTGATCATTGCCGATCTGCCGGAGGCCTTTCTGGTGGTGAATGTACTGGACGTCCGCGTGGGCGATGTGGCGGCAGGCGAGGCGGCCATGCCCAACGAAGTGCTGGAGACCATGGCCGATGCCTTCCGGTTTGATACGGTGTGATGCCGGCAAAAGGCAGTCAGGCGGTCAAAAGAACCGTCTAATCCGGGCAGGCTGAATAAAAGAACACCCCCGGTGGGGGTGTTCTTCTTTTATGAAAGCGGTTTCAGCCGTTTTAATTTGCCTTCTCGGCCATATCCATGTCGTACATGTGCTTGAGCATACGGGTGGCCATGTTGCTGTAGCCCCACTCGTTGTCGTACCATGCGATCAGCTTGACAAAGTCCTCATCCAGCATGATGCCGGCGGTCTCGTCAAATACGCAGGGGCAGGGGTTGCCGATCATATCGGTGGACACCACCTGATCCCGGGTATAGCCGATGATGCCCTTCATATAGGTCTCGGATGCGTGGAGAATCTCATAGCAGATATCGGCATAGGAGACGCTGGTGCTCAGGCGGGCGGTCAGGTCAACCACAGACACGTCGGCGGTGGGCACACGGAAGGCCATACCGGTCATCTTGCCCTTCAGGGAGGGGATCACCCGGCCCACAGCCTTGGCGGCGCCGGTGGAGGTGGGAATGATGTTATTGAGAATGGAACGGCCGGTGCGCCAGTCGCTGCCGCCGCGGGAGTCCACCGCCTTCTGCTTGGCGGTGGAGGCGTGGATGGTGGACATGAGGGACTGCTCGATGCCGAAGGTCTTGTGAACCACATAGGCCAGCGGGGCCAGACAGTTGGTGGTGCAGCTGGCGTTGGAAATCACCTTCATGTCGGGGCGGTACTCGTCGCTGTTGACGCCGTAGACAAAGGTGGGCGTGGCATCGTCCTTGGCCGGGGCGGTCAGCAGCACCTTCTTGGCGCCGCCCTTGAAGTGGCGGCTGGCCTTTTCGGTGGTGGTGTTGGCGCCGGTGGACTCGACGATATACTCGGCCTCGCAGTCGCTCCACTTGATCATGGCAGCGTCAGACTCGCTGAACACATGGATCTTCTTGCCATTGACGATCAGATCGCCGCCGGCATGCTCCACCGTGCCGGGGAAGTTGCGGAACACCGAGTCATACTTCAGCAGATACACCATGTAATCGATGTCCGCCTTGCGCAGGTTGATGCCGCGAATGTCGAACACCTCGGGGTCCTGGCACATGATGCGCAGAATGATACGGCCGATGCGGCCAAAGCCGTTGATACCAATCTTGATTGCCATTTTAAATTTTCCTTTCCACATACAATAGTGTTTGGCCGCGCTGAGGCGGCTCTTTTTTGTTCCGCCTACTATTATAGTACGGAAAGGTTTGGTTGTCTCCCTCTGAAGTGAAAATAAATGTAGAAAAAATGTTACTGTTTTTGTGCATTTTTGATTATTTTCATCACTTTTCGGTGGTATAAGTGGAATGTTCCATACATTCTTGACTTTACGGAGATTCTGTGTCCGTCTTTCTTTTTTTCGGGATACACCGGCTCTGAGCAGGGAAAAATCTATCTTGGAAACAGAAAACGCCGCCCCGGAGGGGACGGCGTTTTCTGTGTGTGTTTTGTTAGGAGAGAGAGAAAAATCACATAAGGATTGGCTTCCTTTTGGATGATTCTATCCTACCCTATATTTTTTTCCGAATCTTGAATTGGCTATGAACTTTTTGTGAATTAGGTAAACAAATGATGAACAAACAGACGGATTTCCCACTTTTTCAGAGGAATTTCCGACTCTCGGCCACGGCAAGCTGGTCGCAGCGGTTGTTTTTCTCATTCGCGGCGTGGCCCTTGACCCAGTGAAGGTGCACGGTATGGCGGCCCAGCTGGGTCAGCAGCTGCTGCCACAAGTCCACATTCAGCACCGGCTTTTTGTCGGCCTTGATCCAACCCTTTTTCTGCCAGCCGTACAGCCAGCCCTTGTCGATGGCGTCCACCACATACTTGGAGTCGGAATACAGCTCCACGGTACACGGCTCCTTCAAAAGGCTGAGCGCCGCCAGCACGGCGGTCAGCTCCATGCGGTTATTGGTGGTCTGTGCCTCGCCGCCGGAGAGCTCCTTTTCGTGGCCCTGCCACTCCAGTATGGCGCCCCATCCGCCGGGGCCGGGGTTGCCGCTGCACGCGCCGTCGGTATAAATGGTTACTGTTTTCATACGGTCTCCTTGTTTCCGGAAGGGTATTGCGCGCCCCAGCGCGGCTTGCTTTTGCCCCCATGGCGGCAAAAGTGCCCCGTCCCTGAAGGGACGAAACGCTCTATTTTATTCCACCCCTTCGACGATCACCGTCTCACCCTCCACCCGGAAGGTCACATTGCATCCTGCGTAGGTCAGGCCGTAGATCCGTTGGGGATCCGCCTGATAGCGGGGACGGGGGTCGCCTGCCAGCACCGCCAGCAGGCCGCTGCGGTGCACCGGCGGAATCTGCTCCAGCAGCGCCGGGGGACAGGACACCGCCAGCGCCGGGCTATCAAGCCCGTCGGTAAAGCCGCCTGCGGCCTCCGGCCTTGCGTCACAGTAGGGGAGATAGGGCTTGATATCCAGAATGGGCGTGCCGTCCACCAGATCGATGCCCCGGACATGGAGCACCGGCCCCTCCGGCGTGTGAAGGTCTACCCCCGCCAGCTCCACACAGCTCAGGCCGATGGGGTTGGGCCGGAAGGGGGAGCGGGTGGCAAACACCCCCATACGCTGGTTGCCGCCAAGACGAGGCGGCCGCACCGTGGGCAACCAGTCCTTGCGGACTGCCTGATGGAACATCCACACCAGCCACAGGTGGGAAAAACCCTCCAGACCCCGCAGCGCATCGGCGCAGCGGTAGTCCGGCTCAAATATAACGGTTCCCTGAGTGGGAGCAAGGCCGCTTTGCCGGGGGACGCCGAATTTTTCGGCAAAGGGGGTACGGACACGGGCAATGACCCGCATTTCAACTTTATCGTTCACGATAGCCGGAATCCTCCAGATGGGCCTTGATATCCTTGGGCAGCATCATAAGACGCGCCGCCTGACCCACCACCGCCGCCACCAGATAGAACACCACCACCAGAATATTGTGATAGCGCTGGGCCAGCACGAACATCATCAGCAGCAGCAACAGCAGCACTGCGTTGATCCGCCCGCTGCGCCCCTCGATCTCCTGCAATTGAGCGGACTTGTTGTAGATCACCTTGTTATAGGTAAAGCGGCTCTCGTTGGCGGCGTTGCGGTACAGATTTTTGGTAAAATACTGCCAGCGGGTCAGGGGCACGCTGGCTTCACGGGATGCGCTGGACATGGGACACTTCCTTTCCGCGGAAATGCTGGGCGGGGCAATGGCCCCGCCCGCAGTGGTTTATTCTTCCTCTTCCTTATCGGTGAGGGCCATGGCGATGACCTGATCGCCCTCCTCCTTGAAGCGCATGACGATGACGCCCTGGGTGGCGCGGCCTGCGCTGCGGATGCTCTCCACCGCCGTGCGCAGCATAATGCCGCTCTGGGTGATCAGCAGAAGATCCTCGCTGCCGTCCACCACCTTCATGCCCACCACGCCGCCGGTCTTATCGGTGACCATATAGTTCTTGATGCCGATGCCGCCGCGGTTGGTGACCCGGTATTCCTCCACCGGCGTCTGCTTGCCAAAGCCCTTTTCCGTGACCGACAGCACCTGACAGCCTTCCACCGCCTTGGCCGCGCCGATAACACGGTCGCCCTCCCGCAGGCGGATGCCGCGGACGCCCACGGCGTCACGGCCCATGGAGCGGACGTCGTTTTCATCGAAGCACACCGCCATACCGTCGTAGGTGGCGATCAGCACCCGGCTCCGGCCGTCGGTTTGCAGCACGGACACCAAACGGTCGCCCTCGTCCAGACGCAGGGCGCGGATGCCGTTTTGCCGCAGGTTGCGGAAGGCGGACACGGCCACGCGCTTGACGGTGCCGTTCTCCGTCACCATGGTCAGCTGGAGGCGGCTCTCGTCCGTCTCCTCGCTGGGACGGTAGTGGATCATGGCCTGCACCCGCTCGTCGGTTTCGATCTGCAAAATGTTCACCAGCGCGGTACCCTTGGCGGCCTTGCCGGATTCGGGGATCTGATAGCCCTTCTTCCGGTAGACCTTGCCGGTATCGGTAAAGAACAGGATGAAATCGTGGGTAGAGGCGGTAAACACGTCGCAGACGTAATCCTCGTCCCGGGTGGTGATGCCCTTCTTACCCATGCCGCCCTTGGACTGGGCGGCATACTCGCTGACCGGCGTGCGCTTGATATAGCCGTTGCAGGTCAGGGTATAGACGCACTCCTCCTCCTCGATAAGATCCTCAATGTCGATCTCGTCCTCCACATCCTGAATCTCGGTCTTGCGCTCGTCGCCGTACCTGTCGGCGATGGCGGTCAGCTCCTCCTTGAGGATAGACTTCACCAGACTCTCGTCACTGAGGATCCGCAGGAAGTAGGCGATGCGCTCCTCCAGCTCCTTGTACTCTGTCTGGAGCTTTTCCCGGTCAAGGCCCTGCAATGCCTTCAGGCGCATATCCAGAATGGCCTGCGCCTGCACGTCGTCCAGCCCAAAGCGGGTCATCAGGTTTTCCTTGGCGTTATCGTAGCTGCTGCGGATGATGCGGATGACCTCGTCAATGTTGTCCTGCGCCACCAGCAGACCCTCCAGCAGATGAGCCCGCTCCTGCGCCTTTTTCAGGTCGAACCGGGTGCGGCGGACGATGATCTCCTCTTGGAAGCTGAGATACTCGTCGATGATGTGCCGCAGGGACAGGATCTTGGGCTGGCGCTGATTTTCCACCAGCGCCAGCATATTGATGGCAAAGGTGGTCTGGAGCTGGGTCTGGGCAAAGAGACGGTTCAAGACCACCTGGGGATTGGCGTCGCGCTTGAGCTCGATGACCATCCGCATACCGTTGCGGTCGGAC
>CABSAW010000059.1:0-9402 GCA_902475745.1 uncultured Oscillospiraceae bacterium | reverse complement strand
GATGTTTTTCGTTGTCTCGATTTCGACCGGATCGCTGTCTCTCGCGGACAGCTTGATTAGATTACCACACCTTTCTCGCTTTGTCAACGCTTTTTTACAATTTTATCAAAAAAAGTTTTGATAGTCATAAGTATAGCTAAAGGCAGCTCTGCCGAGCTGCCTTGTCACTTATCATAAGCCGGTTTTTACTGCGTAATTGCCAGTTTATAGACGCTTCCATCCGTGATAGCCGTCATGTCCGCGGCAGTTGACGCATACTCACCGTCAATATAAAATGCCCAATACGTCTTATCCTTATCATAATCCGCCGTCACACCATTCACCGTCTTGATATACAGGCCAAAATCTCCCGGATCGCCCTGCACAATATTCAGCTTGGCCAGCGCGGCACCCACCGTCTCTTCATCCGTATTGATGGTGGCGGTAATCATCTTGCCGTCTGCATCCGCGATTTCCAGCGTAAAGCTGTGCTGCCCTTCGCCCAGTGTCGCGCCGTCCGTCACGACAGGCGCGGCAGGATCAGCCGCATTATCCACGCCGGCCTCCACACCGGCACTTTGATGCTCGTCCGCCGGTTTGGCGGCGCCACCGCCGCAGGCCATCAGGCTCAGCGCCATGACCAGCGCCAAAATGAACGCAAAAAACTTCTTCATCCTTCATATCCTCCTTATTTATCCAGCAAGCCGATCAGCAAGCTGCCGCTGCAAACCGACACGGTGATCGGTTTACCTATGAAATGATTGCTGACACCCAGCGGAAATGCCGCCGAAAGCGGCGCGTTATCAAGCGGGTACTGGGCCCCGGAGATGGTAACGCCTTCCGCGTCGCCCCCTATACAGAATACGGACATAATCCCCTGCCGCCGCGATGGAAACGTAATAGACCCATTGCGGATAACCGTATAGCACTCTTTATCGCCATATAGCCAGCCCCGGGCACCGTGGCAGGCCAGATACAGCAGGGCCTGCATGTTGGCCAGCGTGTGATCGCTGCGCTGGCCGCCCATGCCCCCATAGAGATGGAACTCCGTTTGTCCGTGGGACAGCCCATCCTTGATTGCCAGCATCATGTCGCTGTCATCCTTCTCCACCGGAACGCGGTGAATATGGGTAAAATCAGGCACCGTCTCCAACGAGTCAAAATCCCCCAGCAGAAGGTCCGGCACAATCCCCTCACGCTCGCAATACCGCCAGCCCCCGTCGGCCGCTATTACATAATCCCCGCTCTGCGGACGGTAGATCAGCCCATAATAGCTCCCGGCGCCGAAAATAACACAGGGCATGTCTTTTCCCCCTTACTATTTAATATAAAGTATATACGGTAAGTCTTTTACCGGCGGTGTCTCCGCACATGCCACAGCAATGCAAAGCGGCGCAGCAGAAGATCATAAATCGCAAACACAACCAGTCCCAGCGCCACCGTCAGGCACAGGAGCCACGGCGCTGTCGCCGCAAATTCCTCCACCACCGCACTCAGGCAGAATACATAAATCAAGAGCGCATACATCACACCGACAGCGGCAGACGCCAGCGCAAGCTTTGCCAGCCAGCGCATCACAGGATGGTGAATCCTCTCCAGCCGCGGCTGAAGGAGCGGATAATAGCCCAGAAAAACATATAGCGCCGCCGCCTCTTTATCCGGACACAGCAAGACGGCCAGAATCGCCACCGCCGCCCAGCAGCACCATGCATAACGGGGACGGCATTCCTCCCGCACCGGAAGCAGCGCCGCAGAAGCCAGTATCGGGCAGGCATACAGCGCCAGCGGGACAATGCCGCCCAAGCACAGTATGACAACGCTCAGCGCCGCCATCACGCTGCACAGTGACAGCTCTTTTGTTGACTTACTCACCCGCGTCCCCTCCTATGGTAATCGTATGGTTTATCATAGCACAGCACGGCCTAAAATGCAAACCATCTGCATCGCGCAAAAAATTTTGAAAAAGAACGAAAAAAACTATTGACAAATTGGCAGGAATGCGTATAATAGTTTTTGTTCGTCAGAACATAGCGGGATTGTGTAAAGGTAGCACAGCGGACTCTGACTCCGTATGTGAGGGTTCGAATCCTTCTCCCGCTGCCAAATGAGAAAAACCCGGTATCGTTTTGATACCGGGTTTTTCTTGTGTTCATGCGGGTTTGCATTTTTTTCGATGCGACAAACTTGGCAGAAAGTAGCACAAAAAGCCTGTTCATACCCATAAAAAACCGATAGTTTTCGATATGAATTTCGATATGAAAAACCAGCCCCATTTTTGGAGCTGGTTTTCTTTATTCCTGTTCCTTACACCACCACACCGCTTCATGTCTTGTGCCCGTCATCTACGCCTCCTCGTAGGGCATCAGAATGTCAACAGGCTTGTCGCTCCGCGCTTTCACCCAGCCTTTCAAGGGCAAATTCACACATCGTCACCATTTTACAGGCAAAAAGCCCTTGGCAAAGGTGGTCTAATGCGTTAGACTTCAATTGAGGTCTAATCCATTCGATCAAGGAGGATATACCCATGGACACACCTAAGATATTCGACAGCGAGCTGAAATTCTGCGAGATCCTCTGGCAGCATCAGCCGGTAAAAAGCAGCGAGCTGGTGCGGCTATGCGCCGATGAGCTGGACTGGAAGAAATCCACCACCTATACCGTCATCAAGCGTCTCACCGAGCGAGGTGTGGTCAAGACCGAAAACGCCATCGTCACCGCGCTGGTGAATAGAGCGGATGTGCAGCGAGCCGAAAGCCGCGCCTTTGTAGAGCGGAACTTCAGCGGCAGTCTGCCAGGGTTTCTGAACGCCTTTGTAGGCGGAAAAGGACTGACGGCGGCAGAGGCGGACGAGCTGCGCCGCATGATCGACAAGTTTGAGGAGGAGAGCCATGGATAAGCTGTTTGACACCATTCTGGCGCTGAGCTGGCAGGCGGGCGTGATCGCGCTGGCGGTCATGGCGGTGCGGCTGCTTTTGCGGAAGAAAGCCTCCCGCCGCGCTCTGTGTCTTTTGTGGGCGCTGGTGGCTCTGCGGCTGGTGCTGCCGGTACGCTTCACCGTAGAAAGCCCCGTGAGCCTGCAAGCAGAGGAAACCCCTGTCAACCGCGTGTACCACGCCATGCAGGAGGCGGGCACATCCACTCCGTCGGAGACGGTCACCGTACCCGCGGCGCCCTCCGCGCCCTCCGATACCACCGCCATCATACCGGCATCACCGGCGGCGCAGCCGGGAGCGCCGGGGCAGGCCGCACGGTATCTGCCGTGGCTGTGGATCATGGGTATGGGCATCATGGCGGCGTATATGCTGCTGAGCCTCCTGTGGATGCGCCTGAAGCTGCGGCGTGCGGCGCACATGGAGGGCAACGTCTACCGCTGTACGCAGTGGAACACGCCCTTTGTGCTGGGGATCATCGCACCGCGCATCTACGTGCCAGAGAGCGTATCGCCGGAGGATCTGCCCCAGGTGCTGGCCCACGAGCGGTGCCATATCCGCCGCTGGGATCATATCGTGAAGACGCTGGCGTTCCTGCTGCTGGCGGTACACTGGTTCAACCCGGTGCTGTGGGCAGCGTATCTCCTGCTGGGGCGGGACATGGAAGGCGCCTGTGATGAGCTGGCGCTGAAAAACGCGGACACGGCGCAGCGGGCGGCATACTCCCGCGCACTGGTGTCCTGCGCTGCCCAGCCGAGAATGGCGGCGGTGTGTCCGCTGGCGTTTGGCGAGGTAGCGGTAAAGGAGCGTGTGAAAAACGTGATACACTACAAGAAGCCTGCGGTCTGGGCGGCGGTCATGGTGGCGCTTGCGGCGGTCATCATCGGCGCGTGTCTGCTGACAAAGCCGGCTGAGGACAAGGGAGGCTATCCCCTGGACGCGAAGAAGCTGTACGCCCTGCGGACGCCCTATGCGGGCAACAACTCCGCCGTGGGCGCGATACTGGAGGCGCTGGGGCTGCCGGAGATGGGCGATACGGCGGACAACGACACATACGCCTATTCCATCCGTCTGGATACGAGCAAGGAGCCGATGGGCGTGACAGTGTGCTACACCTTTGCGGGAGCTGTCCCGGAGCGCAGCGCGGAGTGGAACCGGCAGATGGCGCAGCGGGGCTATATCGCCATGGCGCTGATCGACAATATCGACTGGTTCCGCTGGACGGACATCGATCAGGCGGGTACGTCCTATGTCACCGGCGCGGTGTATTCCGGGGACGGTGTGGTGTATTCCGGGGACAATGGGGGCTATGTGGACGCACTGCGCGCGGCGCGGGAGAGCGTAGAGGGCTTGCAAGCGTATATGGATATACTGCGGACAAAGGTGGAGGACGGTTCTATCGTCTACTATGAGGGGGACGCGCAGCCGAGCTTTGAGGAAACCATGCCGTGGCGCGTTACCGGCGACAATGACCCGTGCAGCGTCAAGGCGGAGGACTACGGCATCGTGTATGACGCGGCGCAGCTGCCCGACTGGGATACCGTTCCCCTCAGCTACCTGTGCGCCTACTATCTGAACGCAGACGGTGCGTATGCCGAGGGCGCCATGGACGCGCTGGCGCGCCGTTACCAGCAGGCTCCCAACACGGTGGAGGCGTATCTCCGCCGGCTGGCGGGACAGTCCGACCCCCGGGGCCGCGGCGACGCGGCGGAGGTACTGCTGGCGGACATCAGCAGATGGGATTTGGGCAATGGCTCCGGCGCAGACGGCACAGAGATGGGGCAGCAGGTCACGCTGGCGGTGCAGGGACTCAGCGTACAGATCAGCGGTGTTTACAGCTACGCCGATGAACAGGCGATCTATGACGAGAAGATTGAGGGCACAGTGACCGCCTACACCCTGTACCACGGCGCAACACTGAACGTACTGGACGCTCCCACCTACGAGGACAGCGACGGAAAGACACACGGTGAATATAAGCTCTATATGGAAAACGGCGACACCATCGAGCTATTCCCCAACACCGGGCCGTTCACGTTGGACGGCGCACTGGGCATCGGCGCGGAGAGCGCGTATATCTTGAAGTTCCGCGAGCCCGCGGCGGAGCTGGAGGTCTATCAGATCACGTGGGAGACGGGGGAGACCACCAAGCAGGTCGTGCCGCTGACGGAGGAGCAGGTGCAGGCCATCCAGTCGGAGAAGGGACTGGTGCAGCCGGAGTGGTATCAGGTGTGCGCCACCCTGCACCGCAGCGGCGAGGACGATGTCCGCTATTGGGGCACTGCCGATTACCCCGTGCCGCCCACGGTGCTGAAAATACTGACGGAGCAGTGCGGCTACGAGTTTGTCACACCGGAGGATTTCCGGGGCAATATGACCGCCGCCAAGCTGGAATTCTACGGCGGCGAGACGTACACCGCCGACAAGACTGACCTACCCGCCCTGCAGAAGATGCTCACCAACGCCAGAGCTTATGGCGGCGGAGCCGCCTGCTGGTTCACCGCCAAGCTGACGGTGACGTTCGATGACGGGCGGACGGTGTCGGTGCTGAAGGGCACGGACAGCTGCGCCAGCTTTATGTTCGGCTCGTGGAACACCGCCATGGTGTCCGACAGTGAGAACCGGCAGTTCTGGCAGATGTTCGGCGTACCCTTTGACGGTTAAAGGCACAGGTCAACAGGCAAAAGGACAGCCACCGAGAGGGTGGCTGTCCTTCATTATTATATTATTCTATTGAAAAGCAGCTTCTTTTTCAGAGCCGGTTTTCTTTCCTTTCGTTCGCGGCGCTATCACACCGTTTCGTGCCGCGCACGTCAGTTCTCGCGCCGCACCACTTCACGGCCATCGGACCAGACGGACACAATGTTATGCCGGTGCGCCATATAGATGATCCGCTCAAACCGCTCATGGACGCTCAGCGGATGGCTGGCCTCTGGGAAATCTCCGTCATCCACCACAATGGCGTGAAGCCTGTCGCCCACCGAAAAGCCGTCTCCCGCGCCAAAGTACCGATGGCCCGAAGTCGTCCCAAGATAATAAGCCTCAGCCACGGTGAGAAAATCCGTCTGCCAATCGTCGCTGATGCGGCGCACCTTCGAGGTACGGATCGAGGCGGCAATCACCTTGTACATCGGCAGCTGTGCGCCGCCGGCAATGTCGCTGCCCAGCGTGACCCACAGCCCCTCATCCAGCATTCTGCGTACCGGGCATACGCCGGAACAGATATTCACATTGGAATCCCCGCAGTGAACCACCACCGCGTTGGCATCGCGGATGGCCCTGCGCTCGGCTTCATCCGAATGCACACAGTGGGCCATCAGGGTGTGATCCTTCCACATGCCGTATTTATCATAGGTTTCCCAATATCTGCGGCACTCCGGGTGCAGCTGCCGCACCCATTCGATCTCGCCCAGACTCTCTGACAGGTGGGACTGCACATATAGCCCCCGCTCCTGCGCGATGCGGCCCAGCGCCGCCATCAGCTCGTCTGTGCAGCTGGGGGTAAAGCGCGGCGTGATGATGGGCTTGACATGCTCAAAGCGGCACCCCTCCAGCCAGCGCAGTGTTTCACGGATCGATTCCTCCGTGGTCTCCTGCAACACCCCCGGCAGTCCGTTGCGGTCCATATTCACCTTTCCCACATAGCCGGTGACGCCCGCTCGCTCCAGCTCCTCCATCAATATCCATGTCGCCTCGGTATGCAGGGAGGAAAACATGCAGACCCGGGTGGTGCCGTTGGTAATCAGATCGCTGGCCAACCGCCGGTAGGTCCGGCGGGCATAGTCACCGTCGGCAAAGCGGGCCTCGTTGGGGAAGGTATAGGTGTTCAGCCAGTCCAGCAGCGGCAGATCCATCCCCATGCCCAGCATGGGGTACTGGGGCGCGTGCAGGTGCATATCCGCAAAGGACTGCATGATCAGCTTGTCACCGCAATCCCGCAGCGGCGCATTGCTGTACCGCTCCGGCAGCGTATGGTAAATGCCGAGAATCACGCCGTCTTCCAGCACCAGATAACCGTTTTCAGTGATCTCCAGCTGCCCCAGCGCCGGTGTGTGAACAATATGTCCCTTCAATACCTGTGTCATACATCGATCCCTCTTTTCAGGCAAAATAAAATGAGCGCCCGCCGCCTGCTGCGGCAAAGCACCCATAGTGGCGTCATCGGTGACCCCGTAGAAACACCGCGTTCCATTTCAACACGGCTATATGAGCTTTCGATATACATCCATATATCCTATATAGAGTTTAACATATTCACGCTTTCATTGCAAGGGGATTTTATGTCATAGGCTCCCCTTTCGGTGCATATACTTGTCCGAGGTGATCACCATGGTCAAAAAACAGCTGCGATGCGCAGCGGCAATCCTGTTGGCTGCCGCAGCGTTGGCAACAACCGCCGCAGGCACCGAGCAAACCAGCCGCCGCCCCGACAGTGCCGTGTGCTGGCTGCTGCAATGGGAGCTGGGCAGCCAGTCATCAGACCGGCTGTCACTTCCCACGCTGCTGGCCCTCTCTCAGTCACCGGCGCTGCTGTCAGCCAAGGCGCAGGTTATGACCCACATGCAGGATCCCTCCCAACCGGCGGCAGAGCCCCCATCACCGCAGGAATCCATGCCGCAGGCGCCTCCTGATAGGGAAAGCGTCCCTTCCGATGCGCAAGCTGTGTCGCTCCCGGAGCTGGCCTTTCCCGACAACGGCGTTCCCTCGCAAACGGTCAAAATCACCGGTTCGGCCGGCTACACAGTGGTACGCGGCGTATATATAAAAAATGCCTCCAACAAGGTGCTGGACGCACAGGCACTGGCCGCAGAGGATTTTGCGGCCCACCTGACGGACAGTGCGCCGCAGGTGCTGATCCTGCACACGCACGGCAGCGAAGCCTACACCATGCCCAATGGGCAGGAGTATGTTTCCACCGGCACCTGCCGTACCTCGGACACAGGTAAAAATGTGGTACGCGTCGGTGATGAGATCGCCTCCGTGCTGTCTGCCTATGGCATCTCGGTGGTGCATGACCGTACACTGTACGACGACCCCCTGTACGACGGCGCCTATGGCCGTGCGGTGGAAGGCATTGAGGCATATCTGGAAAAATACCCCTCTATCACCTTTATTCTGGATATTCACCGGGACGCTGTGGAAGATGCGCAGCACCGGCAGTATAAGCTGATTTCGCAGGAGGATCCCCATGCCGCGCAGCTGAGCTTTATTATGGGCAGCAACCATGACGGCTGGCAGGAAAATCTGAAGTTGGCCATTACAGCAGCGGAAGCTATCAAGGCCGATCATCCCACCATCATGCGCCCCATTACACTGCGCAACTCCAATTATAACCAGCATAAATCCCTTGGCTCCATGCTGGTAGAGGTGGGTGCGGCAGGCAATTCGCTGGACGAAGCCCTTTATAGTGCCCGTATTTTTGCCGACGGTTTCGCTCAGGTGCTGTTGAAAAGCAGGGCATGAAAGGGCCAACTACTGCCGGGTAATGCGGCAAAGGCTGAAATTCATATTGAATAGTATCCTCCTAAGCCAGTGCAGCCGGAAACCGAGTTTCGGATCGTGGGAAGGGTTCTATAAAATAGGAAAGACTCCGCGCGATGCGGAGTCTTTCCTATTTTTCGTGATCTCGTGTTAGGCGAGACATTCAAAGTTTTACACGGTGATACGAACACGGGAAGACTGGGTATCTTCGTTCCGCCTTTAATTTAACGAAGATAAATCGCGTTAGTATGGCAGGTGTCCGACAGCCGTTCGCTTGTCATCCCCCAATCCTTCTGCGCCATATTGATTCTCTTACTCAGCAGCTTTCTATCGTAAGATGTAAGACTTATACTTGGAACAAAGGTTAAGCAGACAAGCATTAGCGTCAATCATTTTGTACTTGAATGCATGAGTGCGCCTCATGCCAGAATCCTGTAAAGCCTTTATTTACGCGGGTTTATCGTGCGAACCCCGGTGGTAAAAGGCTTTGCGGCTGCTTTTCCCTCAAAAAACGCACTTGAAAACGAGAGGAGCTGCGCTTACAATGATCGTAGTCCCTGACAAGTGAATAGGCTTCCGGTTCAAGGCGCTGCGGCGCCGAGATGAAAGTTGGAATGTGGGTCAGAGTCCCCGCGAACAGGTCACTGTGAGGCTTCCCGTTGTGGAAGATAAGTCAGATACGCGCCGGAAGTGTCACAAATGCACACGCCTGAGATCGAGCTGCATGGGGGCTTTGCGCCTGTAACAAAAGCGTCAGCAATTCGCTGACGCTTTTTCATATCTTATACAGTTTTCGCTTTCGGTACAGCGCAAGACCATGTTCTGTATGGATTCCGTATATAGCTCCCATCTCTGGGCAAAAGGCGACCCCTTCAGTTCATCGTATCCATGAGTGCCAGCAGAGCGGTTTGCTGCGCGGATGTCAGGCAATTCCATTTATCCAACATCTCACGCTGCGCGGGAGTCAGAGCCACACGAATGTCGTCCTGCGCAAAGAATTGCGACAATGTAA
>CABSAW010000058.1:0-9410 GCA_902475745.1 uncultured Oscillospiraceae bacterium | reverse complement strand
CGCCCATGCCGGAGCTTCCGCTGGAGGCCCCGCCTCTGCCGGAACCGGCGGAGGAGACGCCGGACTGGAAGCCGAAAAAGCTGCCCCTGTGGCGCAAGGCGCTGGCGGCGGTCAGCGGCGCGGGGGCGGTTTTTATCTTTTGGTATGCTGCCAGCGTCACCGACCTGTCCAGTGTGGTGAATTCCGGCGGATTGACAGAGATAGGACAACAGCAGATGCGACTGTATCTCGTGTTCTGCGGACTGCTGCTGATACTGGCGCTGGCGGTCGGCCGTCGTTCTAGGCCGCCGGTGACGGTACAGGTGCCTGTGGAAAACCGGAAGCTGCCCAAGCGCACCGCAGCTATGGCGGTCTCCACCCTGCTGCTGATCCCCGTAACGCTGTTTATCGGTGTATTTTATCTGGATGGACAGCAGTACGGACTGATATCGCTCTTGGTGCTGTTGGAGTGCATGACGCCCTTCTTCATGGTATTTGAGAGCCGCAGACCTCAGGCCCGCGAGCTGGTGGTCATTGCCGTGCTGTGCGCCATCTCTGTGGCGGGCCGCGCCGCCTTCTTTATGCTGCCCCACTTCAAGCCGGTGCTGGCCATGACCATCATTTCCGGCGTGGCGCTGGGCGGTGAGAGCGGCTTTCTGGTGGGCGCGCTGTCCATGCTGGCATCTAACATGTTCTTCTCCCAAGGCCCGTGGACGCCGTGGCAGATGTTTGCCATGGGTATCATCGGCTTTCTGGCGGGCGTGCTGTTCCGCAAGGGTCTGCTGCGCCGTACACAGAGCAGCCTGTGCGTATTCGGTGTGTTTTGCGCCATTGTGATCTACGGCGGCATCATGAACCCAGCCGCGCTGCTGATGTGGGCTGGCCCCAAAAGCCTGACGTGGGAGACGCTGCTGACCTACTATGTGACCGGTTTTCCGGTGGACTGCGTTCATGCCGCCGCCACGGCATTTTTCCTGTGGATCGCGGCGGAGCCTATGCTGGAAAAGCTGGACCGCATCAAGCTGAAATACGGACTTATGGAATAAAAGAATCGGAGCTGTACGACAATGCCGTACAGCTCTGATTTTATTATGCATCGTTTTCAATGGCGTCGGTGCGGAAAATGAATTTCACGCCGTCGCCGCTGTCTCCGCTGCCGATAAAGCTGCGGTAGTCGCGGGATACGTCGACCGTCGCCTGCAGCCGATCGCTCAGCTCTGTCAGGTCGCCGTCGAAAGCATCCACCAGCTTTTCGATACCCTCCTCATTCAGCTCCTTGATGCCGTCGGCCAGCTCCAGCGAGCCATCCCGCAGCTTCTTCACGCCGTCGATCAGGTCGGGCATGTTTTTATTCAGCTTTACCGCGCCGGCCGCAGCCTCCGCCACGCCGGCGGTATAGGTCTGCAGCCCCATATAGAACGTGTTGTAGCTGTCCAGCTGCTGGCGCAGCGCCAACAGCTGCTTGGCGCCGGCGGTAGCCTGCGAGGTGGCGGCGTCGATCTGTGCGCGCACTTTCTCCGAGTTCATGTTCTGCTCGATCAGCAGGCTGATCTGCTGCTCGGTGTTCTGGTCGATCAGGGCCTTCACCTCGGGCGATGCCATCTGAGTCGCCACTTTGGCGCTGATTTTCTGCTGCACTGCCTCGGTGTTCATCTGGGTGTCCACCGCATTGCTGATGGCGATTTTCACCGTGTCGGCCGCTACTTCATACTGCTCCTGCGTCATGCCCTTACTCTTCAGCACACCATCCAGCACCGAGGCCTTCACAGCTGCCGTGACATTGTCGCTGACATTCTGACGCACCTGCTCTGTCACGGCGGCGCGAACCGTGCCCTCCTGTGCCCGGACAGCGGCGGTAACCTGCTGGCGCGCCGCAGCCTCCGCCTGTGCGATAACGCTGTCGGGATCCAGCTTGGCGATGATGCCGTTGAGCACGTCGGCATAGTTGCTGATGGTCAGCTCGGGGATGGTGATCCCGGCATTGGAAAGCGACTCATTGGCCTGCAGCTGCGTGTTGGCGGTGTTCAGCAGGGAGTTGAACACGGTCTTGGCGCCCTCGTTCAGCTGTGCGCTGTTGGCATCCAGCTTCTTCAGGCCGCTGGCAAGCTGATCCACACCGTCGGCCAGCTCATGGGATTTGTCCAGCAGCGTGTCCAGTCCGTCGAACAGCTCATCAGAGCCGTCCATCAGCTGCTCCATGGCATCTGTCAGCTTGTCAAGATCGTCGGACAGCTCATCCAGCGCATCCTTATCCAGCTTATCGTCGTCCACGTCATTGAATACGGAGTTGGTGACAACGCTCAGCGTGGTCTCGATGGCGAAATCCGTCACATCGGCGCTGACCTCCACATAGGAGGGAATATCCAGCTTGTCGGTATCCAGCGCCAGATTCTCCTGCAAACCGGGGAAGGCGATTCCCACCACCACAGTGTGGTCGCCGTCATCCACCAGCTTACCGTTGGTCACGGATACATTGCGGAAATTCTCACTGTCCAGAATCGCGCCGGTCAGCACGGCAAAGGGTACATAGATCCTCTGGGATTTTCCGGCGATGGTCTTGGTTTCATACTGGGTGTTTTCATAGTCAAAGCGCATGGTCACATGGCCGCTCTTGCCTGCCAGGGCATCGGCGGACACGCTCTTGCCGTCCAGTGTATAGGTGATGTGCATGGTCACAGGCAGCGGCTTGTCGGTGGTGCCCTGCCAGCAGTTGTCGTCCTTTACGTTGACGGCATCCGTCAGGGAAGAGCGCGCCTCCTGCGCGGCATTGGGATCATCCGGGTCATACTTCTGGCTGACGATGACCTTTTTGGCGCTGCCGTCTGCGTTGGCAATGACATACACAGTCTCGCCCGTGGCAGAGGCGGGCGTGGTATCCGCGCTGTCCGTCTGCGCTGCGACCGGGGAAGCCGTGTCGGTTTTCTGATTGCTGGCTGCCAGCGCGGAAATCCCCGCCAGTGAGCAGACCAGCGCCGCCGCCAGCACGACGGCAATAATGCGGTTCTTTTTCATACGGTAACCTCCTGTTTCTTATGTCCGGAGAGATGGGTCATTCCTATGGTGGTTTTGCAGATCAGGCCGTCGCACAGGATCAGCAGTGCCGGCAGCATCAGCAGCACCAGCACCACGCTGATGATCGCGCCGCGGGCCATCAGCATACACATAGAGCCTACAATGTCAATGTTGGAGTATATGGCCACGCCGAAGGTAGCGGCAAACAGTCCCATGCCGCTGACGATGACCGACGGAGCGGAAGCGCGCAGCGCATTGTAAACCGCCGCCTTACGCTCAACGCCGCCCAGCCGCTCGGATTTATAGCGGGTGGTCATCAAGATTGCGTAGTCCACCGTGGCGCCCAGCTGGATGGTGCTGATACAGATGGGGGCGATAAAGGGCAGCGACTGACCCATGTAATGGGGCAGACCCAGATTGATGAATACGGCCAGCTCGATCACGGCGATCAGCACAAAGGGAAGGGAGAAGCTCTTCTCCACCAGTGCAATAATCACAAAGATGGCCACAATGGATACGGCGTTGACCACCTGGAAGTCGTGGCCGGTGGTGTCGATCATATCCTTCATGCAGGGCGCCTCGCCGATCAGCATGCCGGTATCATCGTACTTTTTCAAAATGGCGTTCAGGCTGTCCAGCTGGTCGCTGACCGCATCGCTGGCCACCTTGTATTCCGAATTGATCAGCATCAGCTTCCACTGGTCGTCCTCCAGCGTGGAGCGGATCGAGTCGGGCAGGATCTCCTCCGGAACCAGCGGGCCGATCACGCTTTCAAGCCCCAGCACGTACTTTACGCCGTCCACCTGCTCCATTTCCCGGACCATGCTCCGAATATCCCTTGTGGGAAGTCCGGCATCCACCAGCAGCATGTGTGTGGAGGCGATGTCAAAGTCCTCGGCCAGCTTGGAGTTGGCGATGACATAGTCGATATCCTCCGGCAGGCACTGGCCCATGTCGTAATAGACCTCATCGTTTGTCTTGTCATAGCCGTAGAACGCGGGGGCCACCAGCAGCACCAGAATCACCAGAAACACGGGGAAGCGCTTGCAAACCCACTGGGCAAAGCCGCTCATATCGGGGATCAGGGAGCGATGGCGCGTCTTTTGCAGCGGCTTATCCAGCAGTAATATCATGCTGGGCAGGATGGTCACGCAGCCGATCACGCCCAGCAGCACGCCCTTGGCCATCACGATGCCCAGATCGCGGCCCAGCGTAAAGGTCATGAAGCACAGTGCGATAAAACCGGCCACCGTTGTGACAGAGCTGCCGATCACCGAGGCAAACGTCTCGTGAATGGCTGTGGCCATGGCCTCCTTGTGGTCGTCGGTGTGCTCCAGCTGCTCGTTGTAGCTGTGCCACAGGAAGATGGAGTAGTCCATGGTCACTGCCAGCTGCAGCACGGCGGACAGCGCCTTGGTGATATAGGAGATCTCACCGAAGAAGAAATTGCTGCCCAGATTGAAGAGGATGCATATGCCGATGCTGGCCAGAAAGACGAAGGGAACCAGCCAGCCGTCCAGCAGCAGCATCATGGCGGCGCAGGCACAGGCCACCGCCAGCGCCACATAGATGGGCTCCTCCTGCTCGCACAGGTCCTTCAGGTCGGTGACCAGCGCCGACATGCCGGAGACGAAGCACTGCTTGCCTGCGATGGCGCGAATCTCCCGAATGGCGTCCATGGTCACATCCTCCGAGGTAGCCGAATCAAAGAATACGGCCATCATGGTGGCGTTCCCGTTGTTAAAGGCGTCATAAAGCCTGTCGGGCAGCATCTCCATGGGCATGGACAGGTCGGCCAGCGAGTCGTACCACAGCACGCTCTCCACATGGTCAACGGTTTCCAGCTTTTTCTTCAGCGCGGCTGTATCCTTCAGCGGCATATCCTCCACAATAATGAAGGAGAATGCGCCTTTGCCAAAGCCATCCTTCAGGGCGTCCTGCCCAACCACGGTGTCCATGGTGTCGGGCAGGTAGTTGAGCATATCATAGTTGATGCGGGTGCCCAGCATTCCCAAAACCGAGGGGATCATCAACGCTGCCGCTACAATCAGGATCAGTACGCGATTTTTAACGATCGCTTTTGCTGTATGCATGGGTCATTCGTCCTTTCCGATTTCAAACTTGCCATTTTCAATAATATCCGGCTGCTGGTGGCGCACGATCTTCACCGTACACAGCGCCACGCTCAGATTCAGGATGCCGTCCAGCAGCAGGGAAATTCCCAACAGCATGACCAGCACCTGCGCGCTGTCCCACGGGCGGAACACCAGCAGCACGCCGATGATGCACGTCAGAACAGCCAGCCCCATCAGCAGCCACCATGTACGGATACCGAACCGGTGTGAATCCAGCGCGATCTGGATTTTGAACAGGCCGTCGGCCAGCACCGGGATGCCGAACATCACGCACAGAAAGCTCATGGCGTCACCTGGGTGACACAGCGTCATCGTGCCCAGCGCGATGAGCAGCAGCCCGAAGGCCAGGTCATACTGAAAGGCCAGCCGGAACAGATCCCGGGAAAAATAACCCACCAGCTTCACCGCGCCGAAAACCAGCATACCGATCCCCAGCAGCCGTCCGAACCAGCGAACGGAAACATCCGGCCGGAGCAAAAGCGCCGTGCCCAGCACGCAGAACAGAACCGACATGACAATATAGCCGACCTTGGCGATCCGCATGGGTGTTACAGAACGCATCTTATCTCTCCTCTCGCGCCCCACGGGGCGGTTCATCATAGCATGGAGGAGTATATCATGGGGTGCCGGCAATGAAAATGGACAGAAAAAGACCCGCTGCCCGAGAATTGGGCAGCGGGTAAAAAGTGCCTGTATTTTGGACAAATTGGCGCAATTGCCTAAAAGCGGCTATCGCTTCTCCCTGGAGCGGCGGACGATCAGCTCCGGTATACCGTGGATCAGCTGCAGCATCCTGTGCAGGTCGCCGTAGGCGTCATCGGTCATGCCCCGGTCGATCCAGTCAATGCACATGCCGAACAGCTGGCATTTCATAAACCGGATCACGATCTGCCGGTCGCTCTCGTCCATGGGGTCGTTGGGGAAAGCGGTGGCCACATAAGTCGTCACTGCATAGTCGCACAGTCTCAGCATACTCTGGGTGAACAGATCCCGGTTGACCGAGTGGTAGATGTGCATCACCGCCCGCTTATTCTCCAGCGCAAAGCGGAACGCCACATGGAAGCACTCATCCAGCGAGGAGATGGAGGGATAGGCGTGAATCAGCTGCTCGGTCTGGTCGGTGATGATCTCCCCCAACAGGGAGGGGATATCGTGAAAATGATAGTAAAAGGAATTGCGGTTAATGCCGCAGTCCTCCACAATATCCCGCACGCTGATCTTGCTCAGGGGCTGCTGATTCAGCAGCTTCAAAAAGGAAGCCTTGATCGCCTGTTTGGTAAAGTTTGCCATATGCTCCTCCGTTTCCCGGTGTGCTTATTCCTTGGCTGCGGCGTTGGCGTTGTCCACAAAGGTATCCGTTTCGATGGCCACGTCGCCGCCGTCGCCCAGACGCTGCAACAAATTCCACCATTCGGTGCGGGCGGTGGCCCAGCCGGGGGTCAGCTGGTAATAGTCCCCCATATAGGCGGTCAGCTTGGCGTATTCCGTCATGACCTGATTCCCGCTCCACAGACCGTTCAGGCTGGCGCCGTTGGCCGCCGTGCGGACGGGGAAGCAGCCTGCGGCCTTCACTGCGTCAGCGGTTCCCTGCCCGTCGGTGAAATAGCGGATCAGCACTTTGGCAGCCTCCAGCTTTTCGGCGTCACCGTTGTCAAACGCGCCGAACCCCCAGATTTCGCCCTGCAGCCGGCTCTCGCCGGTCTCGGAGGGGAACGACATAAATTCGATGGTCTGGCCGTTCACTGTTTTCCCGGCCTCGTGCACCACCGCCTCGCCGCCATCCTCGGCCGGCTCCTCTGTCCACTGGGCCGTCTGCTGCTCCAGCGACCAGCAGAAAGACATCTTCAGCGCCTCGCGGAAGAACAGCGTTGCCTCCTCCTCGCCGTTGATGGCCTCGTCAAATTCGATGCCCTTGATGTCCCGCAGCAGCGTCAGCGCCTGCTGATTAGCCTCGGAATTCACCGTATAGGCGGTGTGGTCGGCATTGGTAAAGCTGCCGCCATACAGGTTGGTCACCAGCGCCCGGGTACCGCTGTCGCCGTTCTGTCCGGCGCAGTATACCGCGGCCACCGTCTCGCCGTATTTGCTGTACAGCGCCTTTACGGCCTGCGTGAACTGCTCGGTGGTCCATGTCCGGCTCTCCAGATCGATATACTGATCCGCTCCGGCGTTCACAAAGGCGTCGTAGTTGATGGCCATGCACGGCACGTTCATTGCCAGCGGATACAGCCAGCACTTTCCGTCACGGGTAAAGCAGGCGGCGCTGACGGCCTCATTGACCTCCTGCCTGTCCCCATCGTCCCATAGATCGGACAGGTCGGCCAGCAGCCCCTGACTGCCCCATGTCTTTACCAGCTGCTCCGGCTTTGCCAGCAGCACATCGGGTGCCAGTCCTGCATCCACAGCCGTGCTGACCGAATCATCGGCCGTTTCCGTATCCAGACACTGCACCGTTACGTGAATATCCGGGTAATCGCGGTTGAACTGAGCCACCATCCGCTCCACGGTGTCCTGATTCCCCCAGTTGCCTGCGGGATAGGTCCACAGCGTCAGCTCGATGCCGTCAGAAGCATCCTCCGCATGGTTGCTGCCGCAGGCCCACAGGGATGCCGCCAGCAGCAGTGCCAGCAGGAATGCCAGCAGTTTTTTCATCTTATATCCTCCTTATATCGGTGGATTATCCTGCCAAAAAAGGAAAATCCACGGAAATAACTCTGTGTATTTTATAAAAATAGGAGCCAGTTGTCAAGACGTGGCAGAAAACGGCCGTCTGCATAGTTTCCGCGGCTGCGGAAAACACTAGGGGAAAAGGAGGGAGCAAACCCATGAATTACAGCGTTAACAACTGCGGCGCTGAGAACGGCGGCGACAGTCCCCAGCAGCAGATGATCGAAATGGGCTCCTCGGTGGTGAAGAATAAGCGCGGCACCATCCACTGCCTGACCGTGATCGGTCAGGTCGAGGGACATACCACCCTGCCGGCCCATGTAAAGACCACCAAATATGAGCATGTGCTGCCCCTGCTGACCGCGGTGGAGGAAAAGGACGACGTGGACGGCCTGCTGCTTCTGCTCAACACAGTGGGCGGCGATATCGAGGCGGGCCTCGGCATTGCCGAGCTGATCGCAGGCATGACAAAGCCCACCGCCACGCTGGTGCTGGGAGGCGGCCACTCCATCGGCGTGCCGCTGGCGGTGTGCGGCAAGGCCACCTTCATCGTTCCCAGTGCCTCCATGACCATCCATCCTGTCCGCATGTCGGGACAGGTCATCGCTGCCCCGGCCACCTACCGCTACTTTGAGCGGATTCAGGAGCGGATCATCGATTTCGTGGCCCGCAATTCCCGGATCAGTGCGGAAAAATTCCGCGAGCTGATGCTTTCGGTGGGGGATATGGCCAACGATGTGGGCAGCGTGGTCTACGGGCAGGAGGCGGTGGCGCTGGGGATCATCGATCGGATCGGTTCACTGAGCGATGCGCTGGAGGCCCTCTATAAGATGATCGAAAAGCGGAAGGAGGAGCAATAGCATGATGTGGGGGCAGGCTGTACCGCCTGCCCCTGCACCGTATTTAGACCACGCCGGGCAATTTTATCTTGAAAACCGTATGCTTTTCTGATACACTAATCTAGTTATAGTATGCCAAAGTAAGCGAGGTGAACCGCCAATGTACCTAAAAGCGCTGGAAATTCAGGGCTTCAAATCGTTCCCCGATAAAACGGTGCTGAATTTCGGCTCGGATATCACTGCCATTGTGGGGCCCAACGGCTCTGGAAAATCCAACATTTCCGATGCGATCCGCTGGGTCATGGGCGAGCAGAACAGCCGCCAGCTCCGGGGCGCCAAGATGGAGGATGTGATCTTCGGCGGCACGGAGAAGCGCAATCAGATGGGCTTTGCGCAGGTCACGCTGGTGATCGATAATACGGAACATATTTTTCCCCGGGATGAGTCTGAGGTGGCCGTAACCCGCCGTTACTACCGCAGCGGGGAGAGTGAGTATTACATCAACAAGCAGTCGGTGCGTCTGAAGGATGTCAACGAGCTGTTCATGGATACCGGCATGGGCCGCGAGGGATACTCCATTATCGGTCAGGGAAAGATCGACGAGATACTGTCCGTCAAGAGCGGCGAGCGCCGCGAGGTCTTTGAAGAGGCGGCCGGCATCAGCAAGTACCGCCACCGCAAGGAGGAGGCCGAGCGTAAGCTGGAGCGCACACAGGAGAATCTGGTGCGCATCAATGATAAAATTGCCGAGCTGGAGCTTCAGGTGGAGCCGCTGCGC
>CABSAW010000057.1:0-9703 GCA_902475745.1 uncultured Oscillospiraceae bacterium | reverse complement strand
TGTTCGGCGTGGATCGCGAGAAGTTCATGGACGCCTTCCGCGCCGCCTATCCCAACGCCTACGAGGGCAAGGGCGACGGCCACACCATCGAGTTCGTGTGGAATGGCGAGAGCCATTTCATCACCGTCCCCGATCCCAAGGTACAGCTGGCCGTGGGTACGCTGCAGGGCGTCATCGATCCGTACCTGAAGGAGAACGGCGGCGAGGTGGACTATATCCACGGCGACGATGTGACCCGCGAGCTGGGCTCCAAGCCCGGCAACATGGGCTTCCTGCTGCCCGCTATGGGCAAGGAGCAGCTGTTCAAGACCGTTATGGCCGACGGCGTGCTGCCCCGCAAGACCTTCTCCATGGGCCACGCGCAGGACAAGCGCTATTACATCGAGGCCCGCAAGATCGTCAAGTAAGCAACAATCAAACAGACAAAAAAGCGCCGCAGGGCGCTTTTTTGTCAGGAGGAAACCATATGAAGAAGCCTCTGATCAACTTCAAAACGGCACGCATCATCGAGATCGCCGCCATCGTGCTGATGATGCTATCCTTGCTTATGGCCGCAATGCTGGAATCAAAAAGCTTTGCCGGCGCGGCACTGCTTGCATGTCTGGCGATTTTTATCGTGACGGCGCTTTTCTTTGACCGGTGCCCTCACTGCGGACGGAATCTCGGCAGGGTATCCCTGCTGCGGGATGGCTACTGCCCCGGCTGCGGCGAGCCACTGGATGAGGAGCCGCTGCCGCGCCATGTAGAGGAGACGGCTCCGGCTAAGGTGAACCTCACCTTAGCCGTGGGAGAAAAGCGGCCTGACAGCTATCATGAGGTGGAAACGGTGATGACGTGTGCCGCCCTGTGTGACAGCGTGATACTGGATCGAAACGCCGGGCCTTGGGACAAGCTGGTGTGTGATCCGCCGGTAACAGAGCGGTCAGGAGACAATCTGTGCATGAAGGCGCTGCGTGTATTTTTTGAGGAGTTCGGGCCGAAGAAGGATTTCGTCACCATCAGGCTGCAAAAATGTATCCCCATGCAGGCGGGGCTGGGCGGCGGCAGTAGCGATGCGGCGGCGGTGCTGCGGGGGCTGCGGACGCTGTATGCACCGGACATGACCGATGCTCAGCTGGAGAAAATGGCGGAGAAGCTGGGCAGCGACGTGCCGTTTTTTATCCGGGGCGGCACGGCGCTGGCCACAGGCCGAGGCGAAAGGCTGGAAGCCCTGCCGGATATGCCGCCTTGCTGGCTGGTGATCGTTAAGCCGGAGGAGAGCCACTCCACCGCCGTCATGTACGCCGCCATCGACAACGCGCCGCACCGCAGCGGAAGCGACAGCCGAATGGTGCTGGAGGGGCTGAAAAACGGGGATCTGTCCCGGATCGCGGCGGGACTGTGCAACGATTTCCAGCAGGTGCTGCCGGAGGGCAGCGCGGTACCGGCCATTGTGAAGGCGCTGCGGCAGCAGGGGGCCCTGAACGCCCAGATGACCGGCAGCGGCAGCGCGGTATTCAGCCTGTTTCGCCGTCAGGAGGAAGCGGATCTGGCCGCCAGTCTGCTGAAAGAGGACTTCCCGCAGACATTTTGTGTTTCAAAGGTATAATATGTGAGAAAACCGTCCATATTGTAGGAAAATTCCTGCGATAAGGACGGTTTTACTTATGAGACGATGGAAAAAATGGGAGCTGGCGCTGCTGTTAGGATTGTGCGCCGCCATGCTGTGGGGCGCGTGGGCCATGCAGCGGCAGGACGCTTTGGCGCAAAAGATGATCCGCCTGCACGTGATCGCCAACTCCGACAGCGCCGCCGATCAGGCGCTGAAGCTGGAGGTACGGGATAAGGTGCTGGATTTCGCAACCACCGTTTTGCAGCAGTCTGCCGATATGGAGGAGGCGCAGGCGCGGCTTCAAGGGGCGTTGGGCCGCATTGAAACCGTTGCCCGGCACGAGATTATGGCGCAGGGCTACGACTATGCCGTGACGGCGCAGCTGGCCAAGACGGAGTTCCCCCTGAAGGAGTATGGTGGGTTTTCCCTGCCCGCCGGGGAATACATGGCCTTGCGTCTGGTGATCGGTGAGGGAGCGGGAGAGAACTGGTGGTGCGTGGTGTATCCGCCGCTGTGTACGGCCGCGGCTGCGGATATGCCGCGCACGGCCATCACCGCCGGACTCTCCGGCGAGGATGTAAGCCTCATCACCGAGGAGAATACCGGCTATGTGCTGCGCTTTCGTTCGGTGGAGCTGTGGGAGCGGCTGCGGCAGTATCTGGGAAAGCGGTAAACGCAAAAAGCGCACCGTTCTTCCGGTGCGCCTTCCGCTGCAAAAATGAAAAAGAGAGGGGAAAGTGTAAAGAAAATTCAAAATCGTCTGCTTGCCTGCCTGACTCGCTTTTAAGCATACTGTATAAATTTGAAAAAATCTTGAAATGAATGTAACTTTTTTGTAAACCCGTAACCATTGCGGCCAATTTTTGGTGAATTATTGGTGTTTTCTGGAAAATGCGATAGTCCTGCCGCAATTGCGGCAGGGCGTATCTATATGATCGCGGGACTTACACAGCGCCGCCGCGCATAATATAACGGAAAATACCGCCAATGCACATCAGAGCTGTGACACAGGCAAGTGACACCGTGACATAGGCCAGTGCGGAAAACTGCGGAAACAGAAAACCAACGACCGTGCAGGCAAGGCACATCATAACGCCTGCGGCAACCAACAGCATATGCTTCATGGCAATACTCCTTTCAAAAAATACACCGTTTTGTTCTTCCTTATAGATATAGTATAAGCGGAAAATCGGTAAACATCATTACGAAAGCATTGCACTTTGGTAACAGCTTTGGCTACAAATTGGTTACAGATGGAAAAGAGGGGACGGAAAGCCCTTTTCTGAGCTTCCCGTCCCCTCTTGCATCGGCGTTTTACAGCGCAGTTACACCACGGCAAAGAACTTGATCAGGAACAGGGCCGCGATGACATAGGTCAGCACGGATACCTCCCGGGCGCGGCCGGAGAACACCTTGATCACGGTGTAGGAGATCATGGCAAGGCCGATGCCGTGGCCGATAGAGCCGGAGATCGGCATGGCCAACAGCATGATGAACACGGGAACGATCTGATCCAAATCCTCGAAATCCACGTTTTTCAGACCCTGAAGCATCAGGATACCCACATAGATCAGGGCCGAGGAGGTGGCGGCGGCGGGAATAATGGCGGCCACCGGCGCGATAAACATACAGGCAAGGAACATAAAGGCGGCAGTCAGCGAGGTGAGACCCGTGCGGCCGCCGGCCTCAACGCCGGACGCAGACTCGACAAATGTGGTGACGGTGGAGGTGCCGCAGCAGGCGCCGGCCACGGTGCCGACAGCGTCGGACAGCAGGGCTTCCTTCATGTTGGGCATGTTGCCGTCCTTGTCGGTCATGCCGGCGCGGGAGGCTGTGCCCACCAGCGTGCCGATGGTGTCGAACATGTCGATCATGCAGAAGGTGATGACAAGACTGATGGCGGTAAACCAGCCGATGCGGAAAAAGCCGTTAAAGTCAAATTTAAACAGCGTAGCCGCGGCCATATCGTGGAAGGGCGGCAGGAACGAAGCGCCTTCAAGAGAGGCGAAGGGATTCACATGCAGGAAAATAAAGCTGCCGGCCCAGTAGATGACGGAAGCCACCAGCATGCCTGCCAGCACCGCAGCCTTGACGCCCTTTTTCGCCAGCAGGATGATCACAAACAGCCCGATAAACATGGTGATCACCGTCAGCACCATGGTGCTGTATTCAGCGCCCATGTGTTCCCTGATCACGCTGGGCGTCATGGCGCCGAAGAAGTCGCGCAGGACAAAAAACGGACTGGTGTAGCCGTTGCCCTCGGCATAGATTCCCACGTTGGAGCCAAGACCGATATTCATCAGCATCAGGCCGATGGCAGGGCCGATTCCCAGACGGACCCCCAGCGGGATGGCGTGCACGATCTTGTCACGGACGTTGAATACGCTGAGCAGCAGGAAAACAATGCCCTCCACCAGAATGATGCACAGCGCGGCCTGAAAGGCGCTGGTATAATCCGTGTTCAGCATGGCGGCAATGTTGCCGGCAACAACGGCAAAAAAGCTGTTCAGCCCCATACCGGGCGCCATGACAAAGGGCTTGTTGGCCAGAAATGCCATGCACACGGTTCCGATGGCACTGGCGATACATGTGGCCAGAAAGACACCGTTCCAAAGCGGGGTACCAACGGCAAATCCGGTTAACAGATTGGGGTTCAGGGCGATGATGTACGCCATGGTCATGAAGGTGGTCAAACCGGCTAAAATCTCCGTCTTGACGGAAGTGCCGTTCTCCTTCAGATGGAAAAAGCGCTCCATTTGATATGATTCTCCTTTTCTCCTTGCAGCTACGAGGTCATTTTTGACACCGTGCGTATATATCTTAACGCAAATTAACAGAAATTACAAGACTTTTTATTAGGTAGGCTAAAAATTTTTGCATAATGTAGAAGAATGGGCAAAAATTGTTGGTGCGGGCGCGCCGCAGATAAGGCAGGAGGAAAGCGCCGACGACGACGGAAGCAAAGCTGACCCCGGCGCTGTTCCCGCTTGACATTGCGGGAAATCATCCGTATAGTAAAAGACGAACAGATTACCAAGCATAACATCATCATAGGACGGTTTGAAGAAAGGAGCGATCGGTATGGTCAATCAGGAATACTATCGTCTGGGCACGGCGCCCTCGGTCATTCGCCAGCTGTTTGCTTACGGACTTGCGCAGGCAAAGGTCGTGGGAGCGGAAAACGTATTTGACTATTCACTGGGAAACCCCAGCATCCCCGCCCCGAAAAAAGTAAATGAATCGATCCACAAAATCGTGGAGGAAACGCCCTCCATCAAGCTGCACGGATACTCCACGGCCCCCGGCTTTGAGGAGGCGCGCACAGCCGTTGCCCGGGATCTGACCGCCCGCTTCGGTCTGAACGTAAAGGCCGATGAGCTGTTCTTTACCTGCGGCGCGGCTCCGGCACTGATTGCCGTTATCAAGGCGCTGCTGGCGGACGCTGACAGCGAGATTATGACGGTTGCGCCCTTTTTCCCGGAATACCGCCCCTTTGTAGAGGCCAACGGCGGCAAGCTGGTGGTGGTTCCCGCGGATACAACGGCGTTCCAGATCCATCTGGATGAGGTGGAAAAGCGGATTACCGCTCATACGCAGGCTGTGATCATCAACTCGCCCAACAACCCATCCGGCGTGGTGTATACGGAAGAAACCCTGAAGGGCCTGTCGGCACTTCTGGAACGTAAGAGCGCCGAATACGGGCATCCCATTTACATCATTGCCGACGAGCCCTACCGTGAGCTGGTATATGACGGGGTGGAGGTGCCGTTCATCCCCTGCCTGTACAGGAATACGGTGGTTTGCTATTCTTATTCCAAGTCCCTGTCCCTGCCGGGCGAGCGTATCGGCTATGTGTATGTGCCCGGCTTTGCCGATGACAGCGCCGCGGTGTATGCCGCTGTTTCCGGGGCGGCACGGATCATGGGGCATGTCTGCCCGCCCACCCTGATGCAGAAGGTGATCGAGCTTTGCGCCGCCGAGCGGCCTGACCTGGCGGCTTATGACGAAAACCGCACGCTGCTGTACAACAGTCTGAGGGAAATGGGCTATGAATGTGCCAAGCCGGACGGTGCGTTTTACCTGTTTGTCAAGGCTCCCAACGGCGACGCCAATGCCTTCTCCGAAAAGGCCAAGCTGGCGCATAATCTGCTGGTCGTTCCCGCTGACGGCTTCGGCTGCCCCGGCTTCTTCCGCTTGAGCTATTGCGTGTCCAACGATATGATCCGCCGCAGCCTGCCCGCCTTCAGGGCCATGATCGAATCGTACCGATAAGCGCTGCCATCGGCCGGTAAGGGCCCTTGTCATAGTGATTGATAATTGCCGTCTCCACAAGGAAACGGCAATTATTTTCGCGATATTTAGGGAAATTTTCACTTGCAAAGATTGGCGCAGACCAGTATAATATGATGCATGTTTTTTATGAAAGAGGTGCTAAGGCATGAGTAAGGTATTCATTCCCGCCGGTTACAAAACACCGCTGTCTGTCTATGAAATGCAGCGTGCAATTGAGTTCATCAAGAGTAACTTTCAGGTCAATTTGGGTCAGGCGCTGAATCTGCGCCGGGTTTCCGCGCCCCTGTTTGTCCGTGAGGATTCCGGCTTGAATGATAACCTGAACGGTGTGGAGCGTCCCGTAACTTTCGATATCCCCGATGTAGGAGCCAACGGTCAGGTGGTTCACTCTCTGGCCAAGTGGAAACGTCTGGCTTTGAAGCGCTATGAGTTCAACGTGGGCAAGGGCCTTTTCACCGATATGAACGCCATCCGCCGCGATGAAGAGGTGGATAACCTGCACTCTGTCTATGTGGACCAGTGGGACTGGGAAAAGGTTATCTCCCGCGAGGATCGCACGGTTGACTACCTCAAGCAGACCGTCCGCGCAATTATCGGCGCGGTGGTTGAGACCAACGACGCGCTGCAAATCGCCTTCCCCAGTCTGCACACCAAGCTGGAGCGCGATGTATACTTTGTCACCACGCAGGAGCTGGAGGATCGCTGGCCCGATCTGACGCCCAAGGAGCGGGAGAACGCCATTTGCCGCGAGCATCACACCGTCTTTCTGATGCAGATCGGCGGCAACCTGAAGCGTTCCGGCAAGCCTCATGACGGCCGGGCCCCCGACTATGACGACTGGTCTTTGAACGGCGATATTCTGCTGTATAACCCGCTGCTGGACAGCGCCTTTGAGATTTCCTCCATGGGTATCCGGGTGGACGAGGCCGCCATGGACTATCAGCTGAACGTCCGCGGCTGTAACGACCGCCGTGAGCTGCCCTTCCACAAGATGCTGCTCAGCGGCCAGCTGCCGCTGACCATCGGCGGTGGTATTGGCCAGTCCCGTCTGTGCATGATTATGATCGGCACCTGCCATATTGGCGAGGTGCAGGCCAGCTTGTGGGACGAGTATACGGAAAAAACCTGTGCCGACGCCGGCCTCATGCTGCTGTAACGATGCTGTAATGATAAAAGAATTCCTCTTGCCCACCGGCAAGAGGAATTCTTTTATCATTCTTCACTTTTCAGCTCGTCCTCCAGCTGCTGCATGGCTTCCATCATGCGGTCAAAGCCGGAAAAATCACAGCTTTCCAAACTCTCCTGCGCGTTGCGAAGCTCTTGCAGAAGGCTTTCGTTCATGGCGGTATATTGTCCGCGCTGCACCTGACACCATGCACGCTGTGCATTGATGCTGCGCTGCAATTTTTCAATGGCCGCTGCCCGGAATTCCTCCGTGCGGCGGTGGGCATTGATCTCAATATCCGCAATGCGCTCCTTTAATCGGGCACATTCGCTGGCGGCTGCGCGCAAAGACTCGTTCTCGCGGCGCAGGGCGCTGTTTTGCGCCGTCAGCCCGGTTAGCTGGGACTGAGCCTCCCGCAGTTGGCTTTGCAGGGCTTTCAGCGATTCTTCCTCCTGCTTGCGCTGCTTTACGTGGGTGCGCAGGGTTTGAAGCGCCTGTTCCATCTGCTTATGCTCGTCCTTGAGCTTGCTATTCTCGGCCTGCAGCGCCTCGATCTGCTCCCGAGATTCCTGCGCCGACTGTTCAATGTAATGAATCACATCCTCGCGGTCAAAGCCGCCGAACATGCACGTCTTAAAATTGGTGGTCATTTTGCGCATCCCTCCACGCCAGCGTTTTATCTTTATTTATTTAAAGATAGCATAGTTACCGGGAAAAGACAACCGGAAAATTGAAAAAAGAAAAAGAGTCCCAGGGGCGAGAGCCTTTGCAACCACGCTTTTTTCTTGCATTTTCTGAGAATATATGCTATACTGTTTATCCAATCCGCAGAGAGGAGTGACTTGCCATGGCAAAAAGCGGCGGAATTAAAACCGCGGCACAAAACCGCAAAGCGTTTCACGACTACTTTGTGGAAGATCGCTGCGAAGCGGGCATCGAGCTGGCCGGTACCGAGGTCAAGTCTATCCGGGGCGGACAGCTGAACCTGAAAGACAGTTACTGCGCCGTGACAAAAGAGGGAGAGCTGATGGTGTATAACATGCACATCTCCCCCTATGATAAAGGCAATATCTTTAATCGTGATCCTGACCGGCCAAAGCGCCTTTTGATGCACAAGCGGGAAATCCGCAAGCTCCACGAGGCACAGAAGCTGGACGGATATGCCCTGATTCCCCTGAGCGTTTACTTCAAAAACGGCCTTGTCAAGGTGGAGCTTGGGGTCTGCAAGGGTAAGAAAAACTACGACAAGCGGCAATCTATTGCCGAGCGCGACGCCAAGCGGGAAATGGACCGCGCCAGACGTGAGCGCTATTGATACAAAGGAGGAGCTTATGGAAAATAATCCCATTGTCACCATTGAGATGGAGGATGGCGGCGTCATTACGGCGGAGCTGTATCCCGATGTGGCGCCCCAGAGCGTGTACAATTTTATCTCTCTGGCCAACAGCGGCTACTATGACGGCCTGATTTTTCACCGCTGCATTTACGGCTTTATGATTCAGGGCGGTTGCCCCAAGGGCGACGGTACCGGCGGCCCCGGCTACTGCATCAAGGGTGAGTTCAAGTCCAACGGCTTCAATAACGACCTGCGCCATACCCGCGGCGTGCTGAGCATGGCCCGTACCATGATTCCGGACAGCGCCGGCAGCCAGTTCTTTATTATGCATAAGGATGCACCTCATCTGGACGGCGAATACGCCGCTTTCGGCATGGTGATCGACGGTATGGAGGTAGTGGATGCCATTGCTTCCGCGCCGCGCAATATGATGACCAACAAGCCCAAAAAGGATCAGCGTATGGCCAAGGTGCGGGTGGACACCAAGGGTGTTGACTATCCTGCACCGGAAAAGCTGGCAGAGCGGTAATCTTTCAAGAAAACGAAACGGTTTCAATTCCCCGGTTTTCCCTCTCCCGCCCGGTTTTGGGCGGGCTATATGGGGGCGTACTGGTTTCGACGGGGGTGTGGAGACCGGATAAGCGGGCGGTGGCGCCTGACCACCATACAACGGGCAAATTAAAATTAACTGACAACACGAATACTGTTGCCGTCGCTGCTTAACGCAGCGACCGTCTGAACCGGAGCGGCCACCGGCCGGGGAAGGCGTCGTTTAGGTGGCGTCCGTGAGGCGGGTAAGAGTTGCCCCGCCCACGCATCATGACTCTACTGAACCGCAAAGTCTGTCCGGTGTCTTTGCGGGGAGGGAATGTTGAAACCTGACTGCGCCCGGAGAAAGTCCTGTTAAAGCGCTTTCGGACAGGGGTTCGACTCCCCTCGCCTCCACCAAAGCAATATAATCCGAACCTTGTGCCGATTAGTCATGGGTTCGGATTTATTGTTTCTATCGAGGAAATTGAAGATTGGTAAACGCAAAACCGGGAGGACTGCCGATTATGGCAATCCTCCCGGTTTTTTAGCCGGTCGATCTTGGGTTTTCCCGCATCAAGAATCGTTTTGGTTACGCAGCCGCTTCTCAAAGGGGAGATACGTGCGGCGATTACCGCTTTTTCAGCACGCCCAGAAGGCCCCGCTTGAGCACCTGACCGCCTGCGGAGATGAGCTGAGACTCGATCTTGGCCGCACGGCGCTCCGCCTTGCGTCTGGCCTCGGCCTCCAGCTTTTCCTGCTGGCGCTCGGCCTTGCGCCGCGCCTCGTC
>CABSAW010000056.1:0-9920 GCA_902475745.1 uncultured Oscillospiraceae bacterium | reverse complement strand
TGCAGAGGTTCCGCAGGCGAATCAACTCTTTGGACATTTATCCTCCCCCGTTCATAAAAAGATTTTTTCGCCTCTTCTCTCTGTACTCACCGAGGGCCGGAACGGCCTGTATTTTTCGTTGAAATTTGGCATGCTGAAAGCAGCAAGACCACTATATATAAAAAGGTCGTAAATGTCAATATAAATTAAAAATTAAAGGCATGAGAATGTGCCGCGCAGTTCCGATGCGGCCGATACCCGCATCAGCCCCTACGGTGTACCGCGACTTCTTCATAAACTCGCGGGGCGATGCCCGCATCGCCCCCATAAAGCAGCTGCCGTACATTCTTGCGCCCATGGAGAAATTATGCTATGATGATACCATCAATATTTTCATTTCCGGCAAAGGAGAGCGACATGGATAAAAACGAAAAAAACGCACTCCCCACAGTCTTTGACTATCTGCGCTGGCGGGGCGATCTCACCTTCGCTCAGGACGCTTTCAACGAGGTGGATAATCTGATCCTGTGCATCATTACCTATCTGAACTTCCGCCGCTTTCCGGAGCTTTCCAGCCGTGAGGCAGATAAAGCCCCTCTGCTGGGTGACATTGTGTCCCGGATGACTGAAAAAGACGAGCAGCAGGGCCTGTCCCCCAACGATTACATTCCCCTGATGAAGCTGGCGGCAGAATCCCGGCGGTTCGCTCAGGTGCGGCTGTTCGGCTATGAGACCGTGCGGGACGACGCCCGGGAAATGCAGCTGGACGCCCTGTCCTTTCTGGTGCCGGACGGCACACTGTTCTGCGCCTTCATGGGGACCGACCGTTCGCTGGTAGGCTGGAAGGAAAACCTGAATCTCAGCTACATGGACGCCGTGCCGGCCCAGCTGGGCGCCGTGGAATACGTAGCGGATATGGCCCGCCGCTGTCCGGCCCGTCCCCTGCGGATCGGCGGCCATTCCAAGGGCGGCAATCTGGCGGCTTACGCCGCCATGCACATCCCCGAGGCACTGCAAGCGCGGGTGCTGGATGCCTATAATAACGATGGTCCCGGCTTCCGCAAGGATGTGACCGACACGGCGGAGTATCGCCGTATCGCCGCAAAGCTGCACACCTATATCCCCGCAGCCTCCATTGTCGGCGTTTTGCTGGAGCATACGGAGGATTATACCGTGGTGGCCAGCAGCAGCCGGGCCATCATGCAGCATGAGCCCCTGACATGGGGCGTTCTGGGCAATCGCTTCCTCCAGCAGGAAGAGCGCTCAGAGTTCGGAAAAGCCTCCGACGATGTGGTGCGCGAGTGGCTGGCCTCCCTGTCCCCGCAAGACCGCGAGGCGTTCGCCAACGCGCTGTTCGATATGTTCACGCAGGGCGGCAAGGTGCAGTCGCTGGAGGATGTGCGCCAGACGGAATTGCTCCGGCGTCTGGCCGCCGATGAAAAGCACAAGGGCATCGTTTCCGAAGCGCTGCGGCGGCTGATGTCCGATGTAAAAGAAGAGGTGCTGCGCACAGCGGAGGCCGGCCTGAAAGAAAAGGCGGAAACCCTGCGGGAAACCGCCGGCAGCCTCTATCAGGCCGGACAAAAGGCGCTGGAGCGGCGCAAGGAGGAAAAATAAGAGCCAGAAGCCCCGGCTATCCGCCGGGGCTTCGTTCATCATGCGTGATAATACGTTTTGGCGCAATATTCCCGCCGGATCGTAATGCGGCCCTCGTCGGTGAGCCAGTCCACAAAATTGGCAAAATTCCGTTCAATGATGGAAAACTTGAACTCGTTTTTCGTGCGGATATTCTCCCGCTGGCAGAAGGCGGCGATCCACTGGGCAAAGGTCATGCCGTCCACCAGATCCTCCAGCAGCTCATCAGCCTTGCGGTAAATGAAATCGCAGTTGCTGTCCACCAGCGCTGCCAGCTCCGCCTGGTCCGTGATCACCGTCTTGTGGGCGATGACATAGGCATCAAACCGGCTCTGCCGCAAAAGCGCCTTGCTTTGCAGGTCGCGGGCGATGAACATGGAGGTGGGCAGCTTGGCCTTGTCGATCTGCTGGCGGTCAATCAGGCAGTCGCCCACGTAGACCACGTTGTCCGGCGTTACCACGCCGATATGGCCGGCTGTATGGCCCGGCAGCGGCAAAATCCCGAAGCGCACGCCGCACAAGTCCAGATAGTCGTCCTCAGGGCCGATCACCACATCCGCCGTAAAGCACTCATCGAGAAAATATTCCCGGCTTTTTCCGTATGTCAGGGCAATGTAATTGGCCCGATAAGCGTCAGGATTCACGGCAATACCCGCCTCAATGATGTGGGCGGCAGCTTTTGCACCATACCGCTGCTGTAAATAGCGGACATTGCCGCTGTGGTCAAAATGAGCATGAGAGCAGATGATGCCCCGCAGCCTGAAGCCGTTATTTTCGATCAGCGCGGCCAGTCCGGTGCGATCAAGCCGGGCATAGCCGGTGTCGATCAAAATGATATCCGTATCCGTCATACGATAGACCACCAGCAGCGCCGTGGACGCCGCGGCAACCCATGTTTTGCCCCGGACATGCTGTAATTCCATGGACGATCCCCCTCCTTTTCGTAACAGTATAGCAGCTTTAGCGCCGTCGTACAATAAAAGAATCTGCATTTTTTTGATTTTCCCTCTATGCAAAATGAAAGAAATAAGGTAGAATAGCAGAATGTGAAGAAAGCATTGAATAGGAGTGTAACAAATGGACGAACCGAAATATAAGCGGGTGCTGCTGAAGATCAGCGGCGAAGTGCTGGCCGGCGAAAAACACTTTGGTCTGGATTTTAATGTAATGAGTCAGGTGGCCGATGTAATCAAGACGTGCAATGCCATGGGCGTTGAGATGGGCGTGGTCATCGGCGGCGGCAACTTCTGGCGCGGCGTAAAAAACGGCGAGGGCTATATCGAGCGTTCCCGGGCTGACCACATGGGGATGCTGGCCACCACCATGAACTGCATGGCTATGGCCGACGTGCTGGAGCAAAAGGGCGTGGATGTGCGGGTACAGACCGCGCTGGAGATCCGCGCCGTGGCCGAGCCCTACATCCGTGCCCGTGCCATCCGTCATCTGGAGAAGGGCCGGGTGGTCATCTTCGGCTGCGGCACCGGCAATCCCTATTTCTCCACCGATACCGCCGCTGTGCTGCGGGCCGCCGAGATCGATGCCGACGTGATATTGCTGGCTAAGAACATTGACGGCGTGTATGACAGTGACCCCGCTAAAAACGCCAACGCGGTGAAGTTTGATGCCATCACCTATGACGAGGTGCTCAAGCGGCATCTGGCCGTCATGGATTCCACCGCCACAAGCATGTCCATGGATAACCACATCCCCGTACTGGTATTTGCCCTGAAGGATCCCTATAATATTGTCCGCGCCATCCGCGGAGAGAAAATCGGAACGATCGTCAAGGAGGACTGAACATGTTGAAGGATGAATACAAGGTTTACGAAGAAAAGATGAAAAAGAGCATCGAGTCGGTGCAGAACGACTTTGCCGCCGTGCGCGCAGGCCGTGCCAACGCCGCCGTGCTCAACCGCATCAGCGTGGACTATTACGGTACCCCCACCCCCATCCAGCAGATTGCGTCCATCGGCTCTCCCGATCCCCGCACGCTGCTGATCTCCCCCTGGGACGCCAACGCCCTGAAGGCCATCGAAAAGGCCATTCTGGAGTCTGATCTGGGCATCAATCCCCAGAACGACGGCAAGAGCATCCGTCTGGCTTTCCCCCAGCTGACCGAGGAGCGCCGTAAGGAGCTGGTCAAGCAGATCCGCAAGTATACCGAAAACGGCAAGGTAGCCGTGCGCAATATCCGCCGCGACGCTATGGAGACTTTCAAAAAACAGCAAAAAGCCTCTGAGATCACCGAGGACGAGCTGAAGATCGCAGAAAAGGACCTGCAGAAGATGACCGACGACAGCTGCAAGGAACTGGATAAGCTGCTGGAAAACAAAGAAAAGGAACTGATGTCCGTCTAATGGCCCTGTTCCAGAAAAACGGATATACGGCGGGGCAGGTGGACATGAGCCGCCTACCCCGCCATATCGCTATCATTATGGACGGCAACGGTCGTTGGGCAAAGAAGCGTGGGCTTCCGCGCACTGCCGGCCATAAAATCGGGGCCGAGACCTTCCGGGATATTGCCGCTTATTGCCGCGAGCTGGGCGTGGAATATCTGACGGTGTACGCTTTTTCCACCGAAAACTGGAAGCGGCCCAAGGACGAGGTAGATACCATCATGGGCCTTCTGGAGCAGTATCTGCAAGAGGCCATCGACACCATGGAAAAAGACCAGATCCGTCTGCGGATTCTGGGCGATGCCGCGGCTTTGTCTCCCAAGCTGCGGCAGATGATCGAGCAGGCCAACGCCGTCAGCAGCCGCAATACAGGCTTTCAGGCCAACATTTGCCTGAATTATGGCGGCAGGGCCGAGATTCTGCGGGCCGCCCGTCTTTGTGCCGAAAGCGGCGAAGAATGGACGGAGGAGAATTTTGAAAAGCACCTCTGGTCCTGCGGTATTCCGGACCCGGAGCTGATCATCCGCCCCAGCGGCGAGCTGCGGCTTTCCAACTTCCTGCTGTGGCAATGCGCATACAGCGAGTTCTATTTCTGCGATACCCTGTGGCCGGACTTTGACCGGAAAGAGCTGGATCGGGCCATTATCGATTATCAGCGCCGGGACCGGCGGTTCGGCGGAGTGAAGTAAACAAAGGAGTCACTCTATGTTACAACGAATTCTTGTGGCGGTGGTGGGCGTTCCGCTGCTGCTGTTTGTACTGATCGTCGCGCCCGACTGGGCCACGGCGGCGCTGCTGTGCGCGCTGTGCGCCATAGGTGCGCATGAGCTGCTGGCAGCCGCTGCCGGCCGTGAGATCACCCGCCGCTGGTGGGGGCTTAGCGCCATCATGGGCATCACGGTGATCCTGCACGCCTACCTCTCCGGCATCGGTGAGAGCGGTGCGGCGCTGCTGATGGTATGGCTGCTGGCGGCCTTCCTTATCCTGCTGTTTGTCGGCGTCGTGGTGGAATACGGCACGCTGCACGCGCTGGCTTTCCGCGATGTATGCGCGATCCTGCTGGGCGGTATCGCCATTCCGCTGGCTTTCAGCTGCCTGATGCATCTGCGTCTGCTGCCCCACGGCGGCGGCATCGTTCTAATCGCGCTGGTCGCCGCTTTCTGTTCTGATACGGCGGCGCTGTTCACCGGCATGGCGCTGGGCCGTCATAAGCTGGCGCCGCGTGTCAGCCCCAAAAAGACGATCGAAGGCGCCGTTGGCGGCCTGCTGGGCGGTATGCTGGGCATGGTCATCTTCCGCATTGTGTTCTTTCTGATCACAGAGGTACAGCTGAACATCGGCTGGTGCCTGCTGCTGGGCTTTGCGGGCGCTGTCATGGGGCAGCTGGGTGATCTGAGCTTTTCCGCCATCAAGCGGGAGTGCGGCATCAAGGACTACGGTCGTCTGCTGCCCGGTCACGGCGGCGTGCTGGATCGGTTTGACAGTGTGATTTTCGCCGCGCCGATCGTGTGGCTCATCATCCGCTCCGTGACCCTGTATTGAGGATACGCGCATGACAAATACGATTTCCCTTCTGGGGAGCACGGGCTCCATCGGCCGGCAGACGCTGGCCGTAGCCCGGGAATTAAATCTGCACGTGGCCGCGCTGGCGGCCCACGGCAGCATTGATCTGCTGGAAACGCAGGCGCGGGAATTTCGCCCGCGCCTTGCCGTGCTTTATGACCCGGAGGCAGCCTCCCGGCTGCGCCGCCGCCTGCACGATACGGATATCGAGGTGCTCTCCGGCCCGGAGGGTCTGCTGGCTGCCGCCCAGGCAGAGGAGGCCGACACCGTGGTTACCGCCGTGGTGGGCAGCGTGGGATTGGCGCCTACACTGGCCGCCATCCGTTTGGGCCGCCGTATCGCGCTGGCCAATAAGGAGACGCTGGTCTGTGCCGGCGAGCTGGTCATGTCCGAGGCAAGGCAGTACGGCGCGCAGATCGTGCCGGTGGACAGCGAGCATTCCGCCATCTTCCAGTGTTTGCAGGGCTGCGCCGATCGCGGTGAGATCCGGCGGCTGATCCTCACCTGCTCCGGCGGCCCCTTTTTCGGAAAGCGCTACGCTGAGTTGGAGGCCATGACGCCTGCCCATGCCCTGAAGCATCCCAACTGGAGCATGGGCGCAAAGATCACCATTGATTCCGCCACACTGATGAACAAAGGGCTGGAGGTGATCGAGGCCATGCGCCTTTATGACCTCCCCCTCCGTCAGGTGGACGCG
This sequence comes from uncultured Oscillospiraceae bacterium, assembly GCA_902475745.1. Classification (GTDB taxonomy): domain Bacteria; phylum Bacillota; class Clostridia; order Oscillospirales; family Oscillospiraceae; genus Vescimonas. Next base: position 3,650 of record CABSAW010000056.1, on the reverse strand, counting down.
GTGATTCACCGTCAGAGCGTCATTCACTCGCTGGTAGAGTTTCAGGACGGGGCCATGCTGGCGCAGCTGGGCACGCCGGACATGAAGCTACCCATCCGATATGCCATGACATGGCCGCGGCGCGTTCCCTCACAGGAACCGCCGCTGGATCTGCTCTCCTGCGCTTCGCTGACCTTTGACAGGATCGACGAAGCAGCCTTTCGCTGCTATGCCATTGCCCGGCAGTGCGCCGCGGCAGGCGGCACCGCCTGCGCCATCATGAACGCCGCCAATGAAGAGGCCGTGTGGGCCTTTCTGCGCGGTGAAATCGGCTTTAACGGCATCCACCGCACAGTGGAGTCCGTGCTGGACGCCGTGGCGGTGAAATATCAGCCAAGCCTCGCGGATATACTGGAAGCAGACCGGCTGGCCCGCGCAGCGGCCCGGTCGGTACTGACACGATAAAGGAAACCTGATCTATGACGACCATTGTCTATATTCTTGTGGCGGTTCTCATCTTTGGCGTGCTGATCGCCGTTCACGAACTGGGCCACTTTCTGGCGGCCAAAGCCTGCGGCGTAACCGTCAACGAATTCTCCGTCGGCATGGGCCCCGCCCTGTGGAAAAAGCAAAAGGGGGCAACGCTCTATGCCCTGCGCGCCATTCCCTGCGGCGGCTTTTGCGCCATGGAAGGCGAGGACGAGGACTCTGACGATCCTCACGCCCTCAATCATCAGGGCTTCTGGCCCAGGCTGCTAATTTTCGCCGCCGGCGCGATCATGAACTTCGTGACCGGGCTTGTGATCCTGCTGGTGCTCTACAGCAGCGCACAGGCCTTCTATGACCCCACCATCACCGCCTTTGCCGACGGCTGCCCCCTCCAGTCCGAAAGCGGCCTGCAAGTCGGCGATACCCTGCTGTCCATCGATGGCGAGCGGGTGTATATGTACAGCGACGTAGGGCTGCTGCTGAGCCTGAACCGTGACGGTACCTTTGATCTGGTGGTGCGCCGTGACGGCGAACGGGTCACACTGCTGGATTTCCCCATGGAAAAAGGAACCTACACCGACCAGAACGGCAACGACTACACCGGATACGGATTGCTTTTCGGCATCAAGAAGGCCACGCCGGGCGACCGGGTCGCCAACAGCTGGAACAATGCCATGGATTTCGTCCGTCTGGTGCGGCTGAGTCTGAGAATGCTGGTCAGCGGCGAGGCGGGGATTCAGGATCTCAGCGGCCCGGTGGGCATTGTGTCCACCATGACCGAGGTGGGCGAGTCCTCCGAAACCCTACGTGCCGCCGTAGAAAATATCGCCTATCTCGCCGCATTGATTGCCGTGAATCTGGCGGTTATGAATCTGCTGCCCCTGCCGGCGCTGGATGGCGGCAAGATTCTCTTTCTGGTGGTCAACGCCGTCTCCATGGCGTTGATCAAAAAGCAGATCCCCGCGAAATACGAAAATTATATCCACTTTGCAGGGCTGGTGCTGCTGCTGGCGCTGATGGCGGTGATAACCTTCAGCGATGTGTGGAAACTGTTTACCTGAGAGGATGAGGATGCTATGAGCAGAAAAATGAACATCGGCGGCGTGACCATCGGCGGCGGCGCGCCTGTGGCGATTCAATCCATGTGCAACACCCGTACCGAGGATGTTCCCGCCACCGTGGCGCAGATCCTGGGTCTGGAGCGCTTGGGCTGTGAGATCATCCGGGTGGCGGTGCCCACCATGGAGGCGGCGCAGGCCATCGGTGCCATCAGAAAAGCCATCCATATCCCGCTGGTGGCGGATATTCATTTTGATTACCGTCTGGCGCTGGAGTGCGCCCGGCAGGGTGTGGATAAAATCCGCATCAATCCCGGCAATATCGGCTCTCAGGATCGGGTACGTGCGGTGGCGGATGCCTGCCGCGCACGCCATATTCCCATCCGCATCGGTGTCAACGGCGGCTCGCTGGAGAAGGGGCTGCTGGAAAAGTACGGCGGTGTAACGGCTCAGGCCCTGGTGGACAGCGCCATGGGGCATGTCCGCCTTTTGAACGACTGCGGCTTTGACGATATCTGCCTGTCGGTAAAGTGCTCCCATGTGCCCACCAATATGCAGGCCTATACCCTGCTGTCCCGGCAGACGGATTATCCCCTGCATCTGGGCGTTACCGAGGCGGGCACGCCGGAAATGGGCGTGCTGAAATCCGCCATCGGTATCGGCGGCCTTCTGTGTCAGGGCATCGGAGACACCATCCGTGTCAGCCTGACGGCGGCTCCGGAGGAGGAGATCACGGCCGCCAAGCGCATTTTGCAGGCCATTGACCTGCGGCGCAGCGGGCCGAACCTGATCTCCTGCCCCACCTGCGGCAGGACGAAATATGACATGATCCCCATTGCCCGTGAGGTGGAGCGGCGGCTTCAGGGCTGCGATAAGCCCATCACCGTGGCGGTCATGGGCTGCGTGGTCAACGGCCCCGGCGAGGCGCGGAGCGCCGATGTGGGCATTGCCGGCGGCGATGGCGAGGGGCTTTTGTTCCGTCGGGGCAAAATTCTCCGCAAGGTCCCGCAGGAAAAGCTGATCGATGCCCTGATGGCGGAGATCGATAAACTGTAAGGTGGTAGCATATGACGGATAATATCCCGTTTTTTGATTTCTTTGACCGCTTTCTGCCCCCGCGTGAGCTGCGGCTGCTGCTGCACGACGCGGCGGTGGTGGGCGGCGTTCTGGATCGGGAGAACCGCACCATGGAGCTGGAGCTTCAGTGCGGCGAGCTGCTTCCCGACGCCGCGCAGGAGGCAGTACGGCAGCTGCTGATGCAGGAATATGACCTGCACCAGCTGCGCCTGACGGTTCATACGCCCCAATCCGCCGCCAAGAAATCCGGCGGCGAAGTACTGCTGGGTAAGCCTATCAAGGGAAAAGCCATTCCCATGGTGGACTTGAACCCCAAGATGGGCGCCATTGTCATCGAGGGTAAGGTCTTTGCCGCCGAGCTGTACGAAACGCGGCGTCCGGGTCTGTGGTGCCTGACATTTGATATGACCGACTATGCCGGCAGCGTCACCGTGCGCAAATATATGGATGAAAAGGAGGCCCGTCCCCTGACAGGTCTCATCAACCCCGGCATGTGGCTGCGCCTGCAGGGCGTTGTCGAGCTGACCCGGGATGGCAAGGATATACAGCTGCGTCCCCTGAATATTATGAAAATCACCCATGAAGGCCGCAAGGATACCAGCCCTGAAAAGCGTGTAGAGCTGCACCTCCACACCCGCATGTCCAACATGGATGCCCTGACCGATACCGCCAGCGTCATCAAGCAGGCCGTTTCGTGGGGCCATCCCGCCATTGCCATCACCGACCACGGCGTGGTGCAGTCCTTCCCCGATGCGTGGCATAACGCCGGAAAAATCAAAATTCTCTACGGCGTGGAGGGGTATTTCGTCAACAATCTGGACGATCGGGTGGCCATCCACGGCAATCAGGATCAGTCCTTTGATCAGGAGATCGTCTGCTTTGATATCGAGACCACCGGGCTGAAGGTGGCCACCGAAGCCATTACCGAGATTGGCGCGGTGGTGCTGAAAAACGGTCAGATCACCGATACCTTCCAGACCTTTGTCAACCCCCACCGCCGCCTGACGCCGGAGATCATCGGCCTGACCGGTATCACCGACGCCATGC
>CABSAW010000055.1:0-10341 GCA_902475745.1 uncultured Oscillospiraceae bacterium | reverse complement strand
CCACCAGACGTACCGGCTGGCCGAAGATGTTCTTCTTGCCGTTGGCCGACCACGCATCAGCGTGCTCCGCCATGGGGCTTGACGGGGTAATGGGATAGATGGCGGCAACTTCCGAGAAGGCGTATGCCACATATGCCGCGGCTTCGTTACCATCGCAGATCTTCATGAGCTTGCTCATTTTTCTTGTTCCTCCTCTTGAATGCAGTATTTTGCAGCGTCTCTGCGGCTGCAAATACTACTTATGCTTATATATGGATTTTAACATCACCGAAGCATTCAATCAACTGGAAAACATACAAAGATTTTCACTTTTTCTTGTTCCATTTTCACAAATCGCAACAAAAGCAGAGGATAGATTCTGTCAATCGTCATACAGAATCTATCCTCTGCTTTGCTTATCGCGTAAGATTTATTGCAGCATCGAGAGAAATTCCTCCTCCGTCAGCACGGGAATGTTCAGCTCCTGCGCCTTGCGCAGCTTACTTCCGGCATTTTCGCCAGCCACCACATAGGCGGTCTTTTTGCTGACCGAGCCGCTGGCCTTGCCGCCGCGCTGTTCGATCATGGCAGCAGCTTCGTCCCTGGTAAACTGGGTCAGCGTACCGGTCAGCACGAAGGTCTGTCCGGCAAAACGATCGTCTACCTTCTCCTGATGGCTGGTCATGTTGACACCCGCCTCACGAAGCTGCTCCAGCAGATCCTGAGACTGCGGGCTTTCCAGCCATTGACGGATATACCGGGCTGTGATGGGGCCTACATCGTCGATGGCGGTCAGCTCCTCCTCCGAGGCGGCGGCCAGTGCCGCAAGACTGCCGAAATGGGCAGCCAGCACCTTTGCCGCCTTGTCGCCTACCTGGCGGATTCCTAATGCGCTGACAAGCCGCCACAGATCGTTTTTCTTACTCTTTTCGATAGCGGCTATGGCATTGGCGGCGGATTTCTCCCCCATACGATCCAACTGGGCAAGGTCCTGTGCATGCAGCCGGTACAGGTCGGCGGCGGTTTTCACCAGGCCACTATCCACCAGCGATTGGATCACCGCCGGGCCTACGCCGTCAATGTCCATGGCGTTTCGACTTGTGAAATGGGTCAAATTCCGCAGCAGCTGGGCGGGACACTCTGCGCCGGTGCAGCGGATCGCCGCGCCGTCCTCATCCCGGCTCACCGGCGCACCGCACACAGGGCACACTTTTGGCAGGTAATAGGGCACGGCGCCGGCGGGACGCCTGTCCTTTACCACCTCCACGATCTCCGGAATGATCTCACCGGCCTTCTGCACAATAACGGTGTCGCCAATGCGGATATCCTTCGTGGTGATGAAATCCTGATTGTGCAGCGTGGCATAGGTCACGGTGGTGCCCGCCAGACGCACCGGCTCCAGCACCGCCTTGGGGGTCAACACGCCGGTACGGCCCACCTGCACCACGATATCCTTCAAAATAGAAGCCTTCTGCTCCGGCGGGTATTTATAGGCCACCGCCCAGCGTGGACACTTGGCGGTACTGCCCAGCACCTCGCGCTCTGACAGGCTGTCCAGCTTCACCACTGCGCCGTCGATATCAAAGGGGAACGCCATGCGCTCGTCTCCCAGGTGGTCGATCTCAGTCAGAATATCTGCCGCCTTGCCCAGCGGCTTGTGGGGAATTACCTTAAAGTGCTGCCCCGCCAGATAGTCCAGCGTCTCGGTGTGGGTGGTAAATGTCCTGCCCTCTGCCAGCTGCAAATTGAAAACGGCAATATCCAGCCGCCGCTGAGCGGCAATTCTGGAATCCAACTGCCGCAGGGAGCCAGCCGCTGCGTTGCGGGGATTGGCCAGCAAGGCCTTTCCCTCGATCTCCCGCCGGGCGTTGATCTCCTCAAACACACTGCGGGCCATATAGACCTCGCCACGAACGATCAGACGGGGCAGCTTCTCCGGCAGCGTCATGGGAATCGAGCGAATGGTACGCAGATTCTCCGTTACGTCCTCTCCTACCCTGCCATCGCCCCGCGTTGCGCCGCGGACGAATACACCGTCCCGGTATTCCAGCGCCACGGACAGGCCATCTACCTTTGGCTCTACACTGAATACCGCGTCCGGAAGGTCGGCGGCGATCTTTTCCAGAAATTCCCGCACTTCTCCGCCATCGAATACATCCTGCAAGCTCTCCAGCGGCACCGGATGGCGCACCTCTTCAAACTGGCTCAGCAGCTTGCCGCCCACCCGCTGGGTGGGGGAATCGGCGGTGATCTCCTCGGGATGCTCCTTTTCCAGCTCCTCCAGCCGCCGCAGCAGATGATCATACTCATAATCCGACATGGTGGGCGCATCCAGCACATAGTAGAGATACCCGTTGGCGTTGAGTGTCTCCCGCAGCTGCTTCATTTCTTCACGATAATCCATGACTCATCCTCATTCTTATCCGTTGTTCAAGATATAGTCCTCGGCGTACTGCCCCAGCTCGTCGGGCATAGTACTGAAATAGGTATAGGTATCCGGCACACTGCCTACAACTACGGTCTCCGCCACGGCAATCTCGTTGGTTACCTTGGTGGAGGTTTTCATTCCCGGCAGCAGAATGCTCATGTATACATCTACATCCAGAAAAATCTGGTGGCGGGTCTGATTGATACCGGCAGAGGTAAACTGGTTGCGGAATACAGCGTTGGCGCTGCCAACCGCCTGCATCCGCACAAAGAGCCGGGGGCCTCGGCCTGCCAGCAGCGCCGACCCGGTCAGCGTCCCCAGCGGGATCTCCAGCTCGCTGGTGGAAACCTCTGTCAGCCGGTGCAATATCTCGTCGGCAATGCGGCTTTGCATCCGGTTCACCTCCGCCACATTGCTGCGCAGGGCGGTAATATGGCCCGCTTCATCCTTATCGAAGATCACAAAGTTCTGATAGTCGATCTCTCCATCGGCCACCGCGTCGTTGACGGCAGCGGACACGATGCGGTTCACCAGATTGGACACCCTTGCGGTGGCCATACTGCGCATCACCGGCTTCAGACGCCATAGTATTCCTGCTGTCCCCGCCAATAGCAAAAGCACCAGCAGTATCAGCCATATTCCCGTTCTTTGCCGGGGCGACAAACGCAGATAGCGCCATCCAGCCACGGTTACCCACCTCCCTTCACGGGAAGCGTATGCCGCGGCAGCTTATCCTTATTCCTGCCAGCTGTTGACGATTGCCTTAAAGGTCTTGCCCCGCTCGGCAAAGTTCTTGAACTGGTCAAAGGCCGCGCAGGCAGGCGACAGGGTCACAACATCGCCGGGTACGGCATGGTCGCGGGCCGTCTCCACTGCCTTCTGAAAGGGCGTAACCTCCATAATTTCCGGATGGCCGGGACGATAGTCCCCGGCGCTTTCCACAGCGGCGCGGATTTTACCGGCGGTGGCGCCGCACAGCACCAGCAGCTTTACATGCGCCACAATCTCATCACCCAACGCGTCAAAGGGAATGTGCTTATCATAGCCGCCTGCAATGAGGATCACCTTCTCCGGGAAAGAGCGCAGGCCCGCCGTGGTGCGGCTGGGGCTGGAGGCAATGGAGTCGTTATAATACCGCACACCCTTATAGGTGCGTACCAACTCAATGCGATGCTCCACACCGCCAAACTCCCGGGCAAAATCCCGGATGATCACATCGCTGACCAAGCCATCTACAGCGGCGATAGCCGCCATGTAGTTCTCAATGTTGTGAACACCCGGCAGCTTGATATCTCCGGTGGCCATAACAGTGCGCTCACCTGCGGCATCCCGGCAGACAATGGCATCGCCCCGCAGGAACACGCCCTGCACCGGCTCCGTTTGGCGGCTGAAAAACACGGCGCGGTCAGCCACGCTCTCACCCTGCTTCCGGGTGATCTCATTGTCAAAATTGAAAATGGCTTTATCGCCCGCTTTCTGATGACGGAAAATATTCTCCTTGGCGGAGACGTACTCCGCCATATCTTTGTGCACGTCCAGATGATTGGGCGCCAGGTTGGTCACCACAGCAATATGAGGGCTGCACTGCATGGTCATCAGTTGGAAGCTGGACAGCTCCAGCACCGCGTAGTCGGTGGGCCGCATCGCCCCCGCCTCACACAGCAGCGGATGGCCGATGTTGCCGCCCACATAAACGGTGTTCCCCGCCTTTTTCAGCAGCTCGGCAATGATGGTGGTCGTGGTGGTTTTCCCATCGCTGCCGGTCACAGCAATGATAGGGCTGGGACATACTTGGAAAAAAACCTCCATCTCCGAGGTCAATTGGCTGCCCCGTGCCACGGCAGCTGCCAGCTGCGGCACATCGGGCCGCAGACCCGGCGTGCGGAAAATAATATCCTGATCCAGTCCGTCCAGATAATCCTCACCCAGCTTCAAGCATGCGCCCAGCCCTTCCAGCTCACCGGCCAGCTGCCCCAGCTGCTCCCGCGTCCGCTTGTCGCAGGCGGTAACGGCAATGCCCTCCCGCAGCAGCATACGGATCAGCGGCGTATTGCTGACGCCGATGCCTACCACGGCTACGGTCTTGTGTTTAATGGAGTCCAGATACGCTTGTAATGTCATGGGATAGCCTCCCTTATCGAAATAAAATTTGATATATTATACCGCAATTCAAGCGTGGATTCAATCAGGCCGGCAGAAAAAAATTGCCGCGCCATGCCGTCCCAGAAATCCTTCTATCTTTTCCCATTCCCCATGCTTGCGAAATGTGTCCCCTTGTGGTATAATTTTTACATATACTATCCTAAATTGTGAGAGGAGTTTACCATGAAGCATAACGCCTTGAAAAATCTGGTTTTGTCCGCTCTTTTTATGGCGATTGGTTTGATTCTTCCCTTTTTTACCGGCCAGATCCCGGCTGTCGGCAAGATGCTGCTGCCCATGCATATCCCCGTTCTGCTGTGTGGGCTGATTTGCGGCTGGCAGTATGGTCTTGGCGTCGGCTTCGTGCTGCCGCTGCTGCGCTCGCTGCTGTTCAATTTTCCCGCCATGTTCCCCAATGCGGTATCTATGGCCTTTGAACTGGCGGTGTACGGCGCGGTAGTGGGCTGGCTCTACACCCGCAGCCGCTGGCAATGCGTCAGGGCATTGTATAAGAGCCTGATCCCCGCCATGCTGGCTGGTCGTCTGGTCTGGGGCGGCGTGATGGTGGTGCTGATGGGAATAAGCGGCAGTGCTTTCACCTGGCAGCTGTTTATAGGCGGCGCACTGCTTAATGCCCTTCCCGGTATTGCGCTACAGCTGGTGTTGATTCCCTCCGTCATGGTGCTGCTCGACCGGACAAAGCTGGTGTGCTTCACACGAAGCGAAGTCGCGGAGGAGCGCGCATGAGACAGCTGGACTATCTACGCCTTGTGCTGGCCATCCGCGCAAAGCAGCTGCTACGGCCACAACGGGTCATTGTGGCGGTTGACGGGCGCTGCGGCGCCGGAAAAACCACACTGGCCGCACGGCTGCAAAAAGATCTCGGATGCACCGTGTTCCATATGGATGATTTCTTTCCCCGTCCGGAACAACGGACGGAGGAGCGTTTATCCCATCCCGGTGAAAACGTGGATCATGAGCGTTTTCTTGCCGAGGTGCTGCGGCCGCTGATCGGTGGACAGCTCATTTCCTACCGTCCCTACCTTTGCGCCCAGCAAAGAATGGGTGACGTCATCGAAACCGTTCCGGGGCGGCTGGTAATCGTGGAGGGTGCCTATTCCTGCCATCCCTCTCTTTGGCCTTATTATGACCTGCGCATTTTTCTTAATGTCCCGCCGGGAGAACAACGGCGGCGAATTCTAAAGCGCAACGGCGCTGAAAAAGCGGCGCAATTCAACAGCAGATGGATTCCTTTTGAGGAAAGCTATTTCAAAACATACGTCATCTCCCAACGCTGTGACCTGCGCATCAACGGATAACCGAAAAAGGCGTCCATGCGATTTTGTCGCATGGACGCCTTTTTATGCAGCTTATCTCCGCAGCTTGTCCCAGAGGGTAATCTCCCCGGTTGTGCGCGTTCGGTTCATGTCGATAATCCGCTGGTTGCGGCTGCCGCGGAACTGGAGCGAAATGTCCTTTAGCTCTTCACGAAACCGGCCATCCACCAGAATATCGATATATGACAACATCTCGTCTGTCGCCTCACAGCGGGGGTGGCTCCCCTGACGCAGCAGCTCATCATCCAGACGAAAGCCGGTAAAGCACCATACCGTTTTGCCGGGATACCTCTGGCGCATTTCCCGCAGCAGCGGCAGCAGCGCACGCTGGTTTTCCGGCTCAAAGGGCTCGCCTCCCAGCAGCGTCAGTCCGTCCACATAGCTTTTATCCAGCTCGGCAAAGATTTCCTCTTTTGTCTCATCTGTGAAGGGCTTTCCATAGTGAAAATCCCATGTCTGCTGCTGAAAACAGCCGGGACAATGGTTGGTACACCCGGAAACAAACAGTGTTACCCGCACGCCGATACCGTTGGCTATATCGCATTTCTTCAGTTCGCCGTAATACATGGTCTCTCCTTTCTTATCCACCGGAAAAAGCGGGCAGTCCGCACCGCGAACTGCCCGCTATATGGTCAGGATAGAACCGTCTTACAGGTGCAGCACGCGGTCCTTGATCTCCTGCGTGCGGCCCTGATTCCAGTACTGCGTTCCGATATAGCCGCAGGTACGGCGGGCCACATTCATGGTATCCTGATCCTGATTCCCACACTGAGGGCAGGTCCAGACCAGCTTACCGTCTTGCTCACGGATCTCAATTTCACCGTCCCAGCCACACTTCTGACAATAGTCACTCTTGGTGTTCAGCTCAGCGTAGATGATATTGTCGTAGATAAAGCGCATCACCTGCAAAACAGCCTCCAAATTATTTTGCATGTCCGGCACCTCCACATAGCTGATAGCGCCGCCGGGAGACAGATGCTGGAACTGCGCCTCAAACTTCAGCTTGGAGAACGCATCAATCGGCTCGGAAACATGGACATGATAGGAATTTGTGATATAGCCTTTGTCTGTCACACCCGGAATCACGCCGAAGCGCTTTTGCAGGCACTTGGCAAATTTGTAGGTTGTAGACTCCAGCGGCGTTCCGTAGAGTGAGTAGTCAATGTTCTCCTCTTTTTTCCACTGGGCGCACTTCTCATTCATACGCTGCATGACATCCAGCGCAAAAGGCGTGGCGGCAGGATCGGTATGGCTGCGGCCTGTCATGTATTTGACACATTCATACAGTCCGGCATAGCCCAGCGAGATGGTGGAATAACCATCATACAACAGCCGGTCGATCGGCTCTCCCTTTTTCAGGCGTGCACAGGCGCCATACTGCCACAGGATGGGGGCTGCATCGGAAAGGGTGCCTTTCAGCCGCTCGTGACGGTAGCGCAGGGCGCGGTGGCACAGCTCCAGCCGCTCATCAAATATCTGCCAGAACTTCTCCATGCTGCCGCCGGAAGACAGCGCCACATCCGGTAGATTGATGGTAACAACGCCTTGATTAAAGCGGCCATAGTATTTGTGCTTACCCGGCTCATAGTTGCCGGCATTGGCAATATTACCCACGCCCGCTTCCGTAAAACGATCCGGCGTCAGGAAAGACCGGCAGCCCATGCAGGTATATACATCACCCTTCAGCTCCCGCATCTTCTTGGCGGAGATATAATCAGGCACCATGCGGCGGGCCGTACACTTGGCGGCCAGTTCGGTCAGGTAATAATAGGGCGCGTCAGGCGTGATGTTGTCCTCGTCCAGCGTATAGATCAGCTTGGGAAATGCAGGGGTGACCCAGACGCCCATTTCATTCTTCACGCCCTCATAGCGCTGCAGCAGCGTCTCCTCGATGATCACAGCCAGATCCTTTTTCTCCAGTTCGTTCTTGGCCTCGCCAAGATACATGAACACGGTGACAAAGGGAGCCTGTCCATTGGTGGTCAGCAGCGTGACCACCTGATACTGAATGGTCTGCACGCCGCGGCGAATCTCTTCACGCAGGCGCTTCTCTACAATATGAGAGATCTTTTCCTCATCGCGTGCAACGCCCAGCACATCAATCTCCGCTTCGACCTGACGGCGGATCTTCTTACGGGAAACGTCCACAAAGGGGGCCAGATGCGCCAGTGAGATGCTCTGCCCGCCGTACTGGTTGGACGCTACCTGCGCGATGATTTGGGTGGCGATATTGCAGGCGGTGGAAAAGCTGTGGGGCCGCTCGATCAGCGTACCGGTGATCACGGTGCCATTTTGCAGCATATCCTCCAGATTCACCAGGTCGCAGTTATGCATATGCTGGGCAAAATAATCCGTGTCGTGAAAATGGATGATACCCTCATTATGGGCTTCCACAATGTCCTTTGGCAGCAAAATGCGGTTGGTGATGTCGCGGCTGACCTCACCGGCCATATAGTCTCGCTGGGTAGAGTTGACCACCGGATTTTTATTGCTGTTTTCCTGCTTGGCCTCTTCATTATTGCACTCGATCAGGCTGAGGATCTTGTCATCCGTTGTGTTGGACTGACGTACCAGCGCCCGGGTATAACGATAGGTAATATAGTTTTTGGCCACCTCAAAGGCGCCGTGGGCCATGATCTGCTTTTCCACCAGATCCTGTACCTCCTCCACGCTGGGGGAACGGCCCAGCTGCTCACAACTGAGCACCACGCTCTCGGCAATGCGCTGGATTTGGATGGGTGTCATACGGATACCCTCGTCCACGGTATCGTTGGCCTTGCTGATGGCTACAATGATCTTGGTAATATCAAAAGCGGCTTCAGAGCCGTTGCGCTTGATAATCTTCATGGTGTGCGACCTCCCTCTCTCACTTCATCGTTTTTCGCAGCTTAAATATCATGTTACACTATATCTTGGGCTATTGCAAGGGTGAAAAACCCAAATATGGGCATCCGGCTACCGAAAAAAAGAACGGCTTTTTGTGGGAATCAACAAAAAGCGCCACAAGATATCGTGTGGCAAAAGCGCAGCAGGATACGAAATGCCGCGTTTGCCCATATGGGTCAGTTCTTGTGGCTTACCGTGCAAAACACACATGGAATTCACTTGCGCATTTATCCGCCGTCTGATAGAATATTGAAAAATAGGCTGGGGAGGATACCTATGGTTCGTGAAATCTGCAAGGATACGGTTTTTCTCGCGCAGAAGGCAGTACCCGCTGTAAGGGACGATCTGAGCGTGGCGCAGGACCTGCTGGATACGCTGCTCGCTCACAGGGACGGCTGCGTGGGAATGGCGGCAAATATGATTGGCGTCAACAAGCGCATCATCGCATTTGAGCATGAAAATGCCTATATGGTCATGTTCAATCCTGTCATCGTCAGGAAGTCCGGCCCGTATGAGGCTGAAGAGGGCTGTCTTTCCCTGAGCGGTATACGGAAAGTCAAACGGTTTCAAACCATCAAGGTTCAGTGGCAGAATGAAAAATTTCAGACACGGATCAAGACCTTCACCGGCTGGCCGGCAGAAATCATCCAGCATGAAATTGACCACTGCGAGGGAGTTTTGATATGATTTTTTATTTTTCCGGCACCGGCAACAGTAAATATGTGGCCCAGCGTATGGCGAATGCACTGGGGGATACCCTGTGCAGCCTGAACGACCGCATCAAATCGGGCGACACCTCTCCCATAGACGTGGGTGAGCGGCTTGTGCTCGTCACGCCGACGTATGCGTGGCGTATCCCCCGTATCGTGCGGGACTGGCTGCTGAGCACGGCGCTTTCAGGCTCACGGCAGGCATGGTTCGTCATGACCTGCGGCAGCGAGATCGGCAGCGCCGACAGGTATAACCGCCGACTGTGTCAGGCTAAGAACCTTACCCCCATGGGTACGGCGCAGATCATCATGCCGGAGAACTACATCGCCATGTTCAATGCGCCGCAGGCGGACGAGGCCCGGCAGATCGTGGCCAAGGCGGAGCCGGATATTGACCGCGCCATCGCCGCCATCAAGAGTGGCACGCCCTTCCCACCATCCCGTGACAATCTCTATGACCGCTTGATGAGCGGGCCGGTTAATCCGGTTTTCTACGCCTGCTTTGTCAAGGCAAAGGCCTTCACAGTCAGTGACGCCTGCACCGGCTGCGGCCAGTGCGCCCGGCTCTGCCCCACCAACAATATTACGCTGCAAAACGGTAAGCCCATCTGGGGCGTAAACTGCACCCACTGTATGGCCTGTATCTGTCACTGCCCCGCAGCGGCCATTGAATACGGCAAAAAGAGCCGCGGCAAGCCCCGGTATCGCTTTGAGGCGCTGTGAGCCGCATCTATCATACACAAGACCTCCCGGCAGTCGTCCGGGAGGTCTTGTGTATGGAAAAGAAAAGGAAGTTCTTACAAACTCCGCAGCAGCTCGTTCAGCTCCTCCTTGGAGCGATAGCCCACCGTCTTGGCGA
>CABSAW010000054.1:0-10934 GCA_902475745.1 uncultured Oscillospiraceae bacterium | reverse complement strand
CCTTCACATACTCCACCACATTGTCATAGTACCCGGCGGGCACGGTGCGGCCGCTACGGGCCAGGCCGATGACCATCCACTCGCCGCCGGTGTGGTTCACCGTGGGGGTGCCCAGGGTGGCCATGAAGTCGCCGGTGGTCTTATAAATGTTCGCCAGCTTCTCGGTCAAAGCTGCCTTTCTGAGGGCGGCCAGCTTGGTGACGGCAGATTGCAGCTTGTCAGCGTTGCTCACCTGCGCCTGCTGCTCGGGGGTCAGGGCGTCGAAAGCGGCCTGGGCGGCAGCAATGGCATCTTCGGACTCCAGGGTCACCTCTCCGATGGCGTCGATCATATCGTCCACGGCCTTGGCGGCCTTCAGATCGGTCAGACGAGCCTCGGCGGCGGTGAGCTTGTCATAGTTCTTGACCTCAGCCTGCTGGGCCTCCGTCAGTGCCTCATAGGCAGCCCGAGCGGCGTCGATGGCGCCCTCAGACTCCAGGGTCACCTCTCCGATGGCGTCGATCTTAGCGATCACGGCATCTGTCGCATCCTGGTCGGCCTTGTCCTGTACCAGCTTGGCATAGGTCGTCTCAGCAGCAGTCAGGGTCGCGTAGTTGCTGACCTTGGCCTGCTGCGCTGCCGTCAGCTTATCGTAAGCCGCACGGGCCTCGTCGATGGCACTCTTGCTGTCCAGCGTCACCTCACCGATGGCGTCGATCTTGGCGATCACGGCATCTGCCGCATCCTGGTCGGCCTTGTCCTGTACCAGCTTGGCATAGGTCGTCTCAGCAGCAGTCAGGGTCGCGTAGTTGCTGACCTTGGCCTGCTGCGCTGCCGTCAGCTTATCGTAAGCCGCACGGGCCTCGTCGATGGCACTCTTGCTGTCCAGCGTCACCTCACCGATGGCGTCGATCTTGGCGATCACGGCATCTGCCGCATCCTGGTCGGCCTTGTCCTGTACCAGCTTGGCATAGGTCGTCTCAGCAGCAGTCAGGGTCGCATAGTTGCTCACCCGCGCCTGCTGGGCCTCCGTCAGTGCCTCATAGGCAGCCCGGGCAGCGGCGATGGTCTCCTCGGACTCCAGGGTCACCTCGCCGATGGCCGCGATCTTCTCGATAACAGCGTCAGCCGCCGCCTGGTCCTTTATGGCCTGCAATGCCTCATAGAGGCCCTTGCCAACGGGATCGGTACGATCCTTCAGCATCTCCATCAGCTCATCGGCAGTCTTTTCCGCACCGATGATCGGTTTATCACCGCTGCCATTCAGGCAGCCGGACAGATAGTAGTTTCCACCACCGTCGGCCTGTCTCTTTGTATTGGTGGTGACAGTGATACCGCCAGCCTTCTTGGAGGCGGCAACGCCGCCCACATTGAAGCAATCCTTCATTACGCCGCCCTTCGCGGGGAACAAAGACGAAACGGCAGCAACGCCGGCTGCGCAGCCGGCTGCATCCGTAGCCGTAATCGTGCCCGTATTGCCGCAGCCGGTAATGACGGGGGCGTTCTTGGCCACAGCTGCATTGCTCACCATTCCGCCGGCCATACCCACAACACCCGCGGCACTGGAGGCGGCGGTAACATCCGCCCGGTTCAGGCAGTTTACGATGGTGGTTTTTGTCTTGGCCTGGCCCACGATACCGGCGGCATCCTTGCCGGTGGTGATAACGCTGCCGGTCACGGTCAGGTCATGCACCTTGCCGTTGGTGTTCAGCAGGCCGATAAGGCCCTGGTCGTTCTTAGTGCTGCTGATGTAGAGGTTGCGAACGGTATGTCCGTTGCCGCTGAGTTCACCGGCAAAGCCCTTGGTGGTGTCGCCGATGGGCGTCCACAGGTATCCGGCCAGCTCAATGTCCCCGGTCAGCAGGCCCTTGATGTTGTTCTTCGTGCTGCCGTTCACCGTCTGGGCAAACCACGCCAGCTCCGCGCCGGTGCCGATTTGGTATACGCCGCTCTCGTCCTTTGCGGGCTCCTTTGTCTCCTTGCCGTCCCAGGCGCCCTCGCCTGCCTTTGCAAGAGGCAGCGCAAGGGTCAGCACACCGTCTTTCACCTGGTCGGCGCTGGAGGTTTTCAAGGTAAAGGAGCCGGATGCGCAGATATAACCAGCCGCCCGGACATAATAGTGATAGGTGTCATAGGGCAGGTCTTTGTAAATGCCATTCTCAGCGGTAAGCTCCGTACCATCGGAGTTCGTCAGGGTAATGACTGCGTTCTCAACGGCCTTGCCATCCTTGTCCACAACATTCACGCGGACATCATAAGTCAGCTTCTGCACCGGGACAGAGATGTCCATCAAATGGCTGGACAGCATCCGCAGCAGCAGCGCCGCAAAGTTGGTGGGCATGCCCTGGTCCGTCATTTCGTACATGAAGTTGAAGGGGTTGGAGGCGCAATACATATTGCCGGAAATATGTCCGTCGCTCAGCACAAAATTTGCGGAATCCGCGCCGTCTTCAAACTTAATGTCCTTGGGAATGGTGAATTCCACCGCAGCATTGTCCATTTGCGTATACTGCGCGATGCCCGCTCTCAGCCGTTTTCCATCCGCTGTGGTGTAGGTCACATTCAGATCGGTGGGGTTAAATACGCCGGACACCTTGTTGATGCCCCGGTACAGGCCGTCAAAGGTCACCCGCACCTTGCTGCCGGGCATAAAGGGCTCGCCGGGGAGGGAGACATTCTCCATCTTCACCGTCACCGCGGCCACCCGCACCAGGCGATAGCTTACGCCGGTGGAGTCGGTCATGCGGAGGATCACCGTGCCGCCCCTCCCGTTGCCCAGCGTGTTAAAGGCGGACAGGGGCACCACATATTGGCCGCTTTCATCGGCAGAGACCGCCGAGAAGTCCGTCAGCTTGGCTTGCAGGTTTGTGTCGGCAGCCACAAAGGCGTATTCCACCTGGGTGCTGCCGGTGCTGTCCACGGTAAAGTCCAGGGTGGGGGCTGTGTCCTTGTCGTTATAGAACCAGGTATCAAAGCTGTAATCCCACTCATTGGGGCGGGCAGAGCTGGCCCCGGTCAGCGGATTGTAGCGCACCACAGCGTCCGCCGTGCCGTGCTTGGTGTCCGTACCGGCCACCACGGAAACGGCCACACGCTCGGGATTTGTAGCCGGGAACAGGCCGCACATGGAGCCATGATCCAGTGGGCTTACATCAATGCTGTCATAATAGGTCGCAAGGATCGTGTCCTGGGTGCCGGGAGTCATATCTATCCAGTTGCTGCCGGCATTGCCGCCATTGAGGGCCTTGAAGGTAGCGTTGCCGGAGAGAATATTCCAGTGGAAGTCCGGCTCTACCATGATGTTGGCCACATCGGTGCTGATAAGCTCCCAATAACGGTAGGCGCGCAGGCGGGTCACGCCGTCCAGCACCTTGTATCCGCTGGGATCCAGGTTCACCTGGATGTCCGCCTCGTCCCGTTTGATCACATCCCGACCCAGGTTGCTGAAGTCGTGGGACAGCTTCTGCGTGTTGTCGGGATTGAGGCCATCCGAAAAGGACAGGTGGAAGGTGTATTCGTCCTTTACAATGTCCTTTTGGCCATAGCCGCCGGAGCGCGTCACATGGGTCGCATCGCTGAGCCGCCAGGTGTAGTCATCACTTCCTACTTCCTTTTTGATCTCATAAGTAGCCGACTTGGTCCCGTCGCCGTTGTCCTTCCAGTCTACAACGGGGGCAAGGGTTACGGTGTTAAAGTTGTTGCGCTGGAAGTAAAGGTCGAAGGTGGCATCCGAAGGCACCACATAGGTCACTCTGGCAGGCTTGCCTAAGGTGACCAGATCGGACTGCGCTTCTATGTAGGGATCACAGTAAGGGCCGGCGTTATAGCTGTCATAGCCCGGTATATTGGCGCCGAGATAGATGCTATACAGGCAGCCTCTGCCCACGGCATAGACCATACAGGGAAGATAGGTATAGCCGTCCTTGACATAGGGTGCACCGATCTCCACCTCGCTTTTCATGCTGGGGGCAGCCAGCTCCAGGTGGATGTCTTTAGCGGTAAATTTGCTTCCGTCTTCTTTTATGTTGTCCACACCATAGGACTGGCACAGAATGGGCACCCACTGGCTGCCGCTGGAGCTGGAAACATCCGATGCGGGCATGGGGAACGACAGGGTCATGCCGCCCAGGGCGATGTCGTAGGCTTTGGTCTCCTCATTGTAGCCAAAGGCGCGGTAAGCATAGCGCCCGCTCACCAAACTGGCGTAGAAGGTCTGATACTTATCGACCACCTTTCCCATGGCCGGGTCATACGCCGTTTCGCCCTCCGGGAGCGTGGAGGTAAAGTTGCTGTAAGCGAAGCAGTTCTTCAGCTCCTCCCCCAGTACCTCGTTGCCGTTCTCGTCCTTTTTAACTTGATACAGCTTGAGGATCGGATAGTTGCCGTTATAGTCCTTGCTGACGGTAAAGGTGTAGTTAAAGGTCGGAGCATCCACCACATGGAGCGTCAGAGTCCATGTGTCCTCGGAGAAGTTCTTGTCATCCACCGTGGCCCGGACCCGGTACATATAGTCTCCCGGCTTACTCTCCAGGATGACGCAGGCCGTACCCGTGTCCCAATACCCCTTTTTCTCATCCAGGTAAGAGAAGTTTTTCATTTCACTCCAGGTCTTTCCGCCATCGGTAGACCGCTGGTAGTAAAAGCTCTCCGTGTAAACCAGCGGGCGATTTTTCTGGTTATCCCAGAAAATCTTTCCGAAGTGCAGATCGCTCATCATATAGCTCATTCCGGTCTGCACCGTGTCCTCTGCCGTAGGCGAAACGCCCTCGATAAGCGTGGGAACTTTTGTGCCGCTGTCATCCGCCCAAGCCGTGGCCGTGGTCCCCAGCAGGGAGAAGATCATTACCAACGCCATGAGCAGTGACATTGCTCTTTTTTTCATTCTTTTGATTCCTTCTTTCTCGTTTTTTATTATAAACGCCGTACACGGCGATTATTTCCGAACCCGCAAGGGCGATGCCTACATCGTCCCGTCCGGCTCATGGAAAGCGGGACGGAGGGGTCTGCCGTCCTCCCCCGCCCCGGCGGCTTGAATCTTTATCATGCTTTCCATGGAAAGCATGAGGCACCCTGGTGCCTGGCAGCAAAAAATCACCCGGCCGCCAAAAAGCAGCCGGGTGAAGCGTTCGTATAACAGCTTTGGCCCCGGTACTGGCAGCGGCCCGGGAGCAGCGTATTGCGTATCTGGCTTAGCCGAATAAATCGGCATCACAGTGACCGTCTCGCGGGGCCTCTCACCCCATTCCGCCGCCGGGATAAACCCGACTCACGCTGTCCCGTTATTTGGTTTTCTTTATTATACTACGCAATGCGTCATATTTCAACAGAAAAAACATCATTCCTCCCCATACCACCCCGGCCTGGCCGCCTGCGTGAAACCGTTGCTGCAAGAGAGCGTCACCCCGCCCGCACCGGCGGCGCAATGCACCACCAGCAGCCGCCCCTGCCCGTCACGCCCTGCGGCAATGCCCACATGGTCATCCTCCGGGTAAAACACCAGGTCCCCCGGCTGCACTTCCTCCCACGGGATGCCCGCGCACTGGCCGTGCTGGGCCGCTGCACCGCCGCCCTGGCCGGGGATATAGCTGCCCCCGCTGGCATTGTAAAACGCCCAGTCCACGAAACCGGAGCAGTCCAGCCCGTAAGGCCGCTCCGTGCCGGTGGTGTCGTCGCCCTCCGCCGTGACCTCCATCATCTCGCCCCAGCGGTCGTCCCAGCCCAGCACCAGCGATTTGCCGCCCCAAAAGTAGTCCACCCGGTTCACCAGAGCCAGTGCATAAGTCCCCACCATGCGCCGCTCCACGGAAAGATCCTCGGGCAGCCGCTCCCACGCCTCCAAAGCCGCCCCGGTAGGCTCCATGGTGTGGGTATCCGCAATGACACCTGCCGGTGATAGGCCAACAGCCACCGCGATCACCGGCAGCGCCAGCAGCAGAAACAGCACCACACCGCCTCCTGCTGCGGCTATGCCCCCAAAACCTAAACGAACGGTTCTGCCCACCGCCTGGGCCGCCCGCTCCAGCTCCTGCCCCGCCTTATGGGCAGCGCTTTTCGTCCGCTGAAGCATCCGTCTTTGCGCCATGCGCTGTGTACGCCGCTTCGCGCCCCGCTGAGGTCCGGTCGAAGTGGTGGGCGGCATTTTCTGCGGTGCCCTATGAACGGAAGCTGCCATCTGCGCCGCATCCGCCGCCCCCTGCTGCACCTGCTCTGTGGCGTACTCCTCCGGCTTCCGTTCCCGCTTCTCTTGGGCATAACGCCGCTGCAATATCCGCACCGCCGCCCGGGGCATGGTGTTTTGCTGCCGCGTTTTCGGCTGCTCCATGGCGGCACGGGTCTTGACATCACGCATTTTGCTCCCCCGGCTTGGTGGTCATCAGGCGGTACAGCTCCGTGTCGCGGGGCAGCTCATTGATGAACGGCACAAGGCAAGAGCCCACCTTGATCAGCCCGTGGCCTGCCGGGGCATCGCTGACGTAATCCATCTGCGCGTCGCTGGCATCCAGCAGCTTGGCCAGCTCCGCACGGTCGGTAGGTGCCTGATTCAGCAGCACCAAGAACTCGCTGTTGGCGAACATCAGCCGCGCCGTATCGGACAGCAGGCACTCCTCCACATTCTGCGTAATGCCGGTGAGGGTGGCGTAGTATTTGCGGAATCGCTTCCAGCATTTATACAGGAACTCGCTGGAGTAGTTGTTGATGGCACTCTTGCCGCCCACGCCGGGGCTGGCGAAGAACAGATAGATCTCGTCAATGTAGACGTGGGTATACCGCCCCTGCTGCCGGTTGCGAATGACGCGGTTGAGGATGCTGTCCAGCATCACCAGCAGGCCGATGGGCTTGAGGTTTTCACCCAAGTCCTGAATGTCGTAGCAGATGATACGGTTGCGGGTGTCGATATTGGTCTGATGGGCAAACACGTTCAGGCTGCCGGTAGTGAACAGCTCCAACGCCAGCGCGATCTCGTGGGCAACAGGCTCCTTCTGCCGCATAAGGTCATCGTAGAGGTCTTTCAGCGTGGGCGGGTCGCCCTCGTATTTGTGGATGTACTTGCGGTAGATGTTGGCAGTGCAGCGATCGATGATGGATTTCTCCTTTGCGCCGATCTCGCCCGCGCCCATGAGCTGTTCACACAGAGACATGATGAACTCGCTTTTCAGCACCAGCGGATTGCGCCCGTCGCCGTACTCCTTGGAGATGTCCAGCGCGTTGACATAGCTGCCGTTGGAGGCGGAGATGGTGATGACCTCGCCGCCCAGGGCTCGGATCAGCGGGCCATACTCCCGCTCAGGGTCTACCACAATAATATCGTGGTCGGTGTTCAGTGCCACGAAGCCGATCTCCTGCTTTGCCATCATGGACTTGCCGCTGCCGGACACACCCATATAAAGGCCGTGACCGTTGAGCATCGCGTCGCGGTTGCAAATGATGAGGTTGCGAGACACGGCGTTGACACCGTAGTACAGCCCGCCGGTGTCCATGATCTCCTGTGTCTTAAAGGGCAGCAGCACAGCGGTACTCTCCGTGGTCAGCGTCCGCATAGCGTCGATACGCCGCAGGCCGTAGGGCAGCACCGTGTTCAGCGCGTCCTCCTGCTGGTGCTTCATAGTGGCAAACTGACAGCCGTGGGAACGGCCAATGGCGGACAGCGCCTCCGTGTCCTGCTCCAACTGCTCCTCGTTGTCGGCAAGGTGGGTCAACGTCACCAGCGCGTACATCATCCGCTGGTCACGGGCGGTGAGGTCGTCTAAGAACTCCCGCGTCTCCTTCCGCATCTGCTCCAGATCGTAGGGGATATTGGCGGAGAAATTGTTGTGGTGGTTCTGCCGCTGCTGCCAGCGGGTGATGTCGCTCTCCACCGCCATGATGCGCCGGTGCATCTCCGATACAGCCTCATCAGTGGCCACCGGCACAATGTCGATGGACAGCATCATGTTTCGGGGGTAGTCCATCAGCTCGGTGATCATGGTGTCCTTGATAAAGCTGGCATACTCCCGCAGGAACAGGGTGCGGCCCACGCGCTCGCCCACAGCATAGTGGTCGTGGAAGAATTGTAGCGTCTCCGGCGCGATGGCGTCGCGGAAATCGTGGCCGCGCCCCTGGGCGGTTTGCAGGTCGAAAGCGAAGGCCGATTCCTGCCCCACGGGGAAGAAGTCGTGGAACAGCCGCAGGCGCTCGTTGAGGGTGATTTCCCGTATGCCGGAATCCATGCGGCCGAGGCCAGCGGTCAGGTCAGTTCCCACGCGGGCGAAGAAGGTGCGGGCCTCCTCGATGCTGCGCTTGGCCACGGACACAGTGATGTACTTCTCCTGCACCAGATTGTTGCTGCCGGTGGCCTTGTCCAGCAGAATGCCGTTGTACTCGCGGCGCATATAGTCGCGGCAATCCTGCCGGTAGGCCATCAGGAGATTCCTACTGAACTCCTGCCGGTTAAGTTGGCGGTTCACCAGTGTCAGCTTAATACCCGCGTCGATGGGCAGGCTGTTGAGAACGCCGCAGTAGCTCAAAAACAGCTCCATTTGCTTTTCCGGCGAGGCCACGGCATAATTGACATCAAAAAAGCGCCAGGTCTTGGAAAACCTGCCGCTCACTTGAAAAATGCCGTCTTTATAAATGCGCTTGATGGGAATGGACTGCTGCACACTGCGGGGAATACGAAAGGCGTCCCGCTCCGTGCTGCGACCCTTGAATAGCTTTCTCACTTCTTGTCCTCCTCCCAAAGGTCATATAGGTAATTCTCGCTGTGCCACAGCCGCCGACCGGCCAGCAGAAAGTTGGTCTTACACCATGCCCACAGGAATTGCTCCAGCGTCAGGCCGTTGTAGTGGAAGAAGCCTGCCGCCGCCATAGGCGCAGCGCCCACGATGCACAGCCAGCCCAGCGTCTCGCGGTCTAATACGCCCCGCAGGGCGAAGTACAGCCCCACCGCCGTACCCACCGCCAGCAGCGAGCAAATCAGCTGCCGCGCTGTCAGGCCGATGTAGACAGTCTCCTTGTAGCTGCGAATTTCTTTGTTGATTTTGATCTCCATGTGTTCCTCCATAAAATGTCGAAACCCGTCTCAATTTGAGACGGGTTTCGCGTAGGCCCTCAGCTTTTATATAAAAAATATAATATTCAATTCGTTCTGCTTGTCGCTAAGCATCCGCCCACTTATATCTCAGTTTATGGTCATTATACATTACATAAGAGACTATTTTCTCTTTTTGTAAACGGCCAATTATAACATAAGGTGCAACGCTTTGAGTTTGTGCAAAACGCTCTATGGCTCCTATCGAATAATCTCCATTTGCCAAAAAATTCTTGTAATCTGTTGCGTCAAGCAATGCATTTCTTGCAAACATATCCGCGGCATCTTCCTTTGCTTTATCATTTTCCTCTATCGCATCAATATCAATATAGGTACCCACCTTGGAAATATCCCCATTTACAATGTGTCCAATTTCATGGAATAATGAAAACCAAAAAATATCCGCAAACGCGCCGCGAATAGTAAGCACCATGTGGTAGCTTCCATCTCTATCTAAAGAAATATATCCATGCACAGGCGCTCCTCTAAAGTTCTTTACCATTGAAAATTTGATTCCATAGGAAGAAAGCACCTCTGCAATATCTTTTTGCAATTCAGCATTTTGGTTTAACATTATATCCTTTAAGTCCTTTTTTAACTCATCGACTTTATCTATGCTAAATTGCGTATGAACAGATGGCTTATGATTGCCTAATATCTCGCACAAGCGAATCCATGCTCCCATAACTAGCGGATCAACATGTGCCTTTGACGAAACCCGGAATGCTCCTGTCGGCGCAATCTCTGCCAAGTTTGTTATATTGCTAACACAAAAAATCTTTCGCAAAGTTAATATTATTTCATTTTTCTTTTGCTTTTCTGGCAATATTTTGCGAAGCCTTAAATACTTTACAACTTCAGACAAGCTCGAAAGCGCTTTACGCTCATCATCGGTGACAGTTTCCTCTTCATTCAGTTCTAAAAGTTCTGCATCATAGTTCGCCTGTAAATTCAACCAAAAAGATTTTGGTACACCCAAAGCATACTCTAATGCCATTGCAAATTTTGAGGAAATGTCCTTCTTCCCCGCTACAACATTGCTGATATATGCAGAGGAGACCCCTGTTCTTTTTGCAAGCTCTGTTTGTGTAATCCCTCGTTCTTTAAGAATATCTGCGATGGTTTCACCTGGGTGAATTATCAGGTCACGAGATATACCAATTTTCTTTTCCGCCATGATAATCACTTACTCCTTCTATTTCAATTTCTGAACATATCATCACTGTGTTTTGGGTTGCGTTCGGTTCTATTATCAATCGTACATTCCCAGTAACCTTAATTGAATAGCGAATTTGTGTGTATCCACTTAACTGCTCAGGCCTCCCCAATCCGAGCTTAAGAAAGTCTCCAAAGCACTCTGCGGCTTCAAGTCTGTCCAAATGCTTTTTAATCGTTCTAACCCATTCCGCAGGTATTTTTTGCTTAAGTTTATTAAAGTCTGTGAAATACTTTTCTATTTGCTTATTTGCATAAGTTATAATCAATAACAATCACCACCGCAATTAACCATTTGGTTAATTGCATTATAGTAGTTAAGAATTTAACTGTCAACCCCCTTATCAGTATATTTGCCAGCCCATCATCTGATATGTTTCACTTTTACCCTCAAGAGCCCGTTTCGTTGCCCTATATAAGGCAACACTCGCCTATATTTCAAATATTTTTTCGATTGACCTGTACCCTCAGCCCCTCAGCGTCAGCATATTGCAGACACTCCACTTATGCAGATCCCCATCTGCCCATGACCTCCGTGCTCCACAGCATCACTGAACAAATATCAAAACCCGTCTCGTGTCTGTCCAGTTTACGCGGGACGATTTTTGCCGCGACGAAAACCGTGATGTGTACCTCTGTCCCATTGGAAAAGAGCTGTGTTTAAGGCGGCTGG
>CABSAW010000053.1:0-10968 GCA_902475745.1 uncultured Oscillospiraceae bacterium | reverse complement strand
GAATATATTTCAATGATATTTTCCGCCGCAACAGAAGTTTTTACCGTTGTATTTCATGCATTTTTTACAAAACCTACGTTTTTCTTTCTCAATTCTCTTCTCAGTCATTATTTTACAAATTTGTCATTTTTTACAAATTTCCAGTTGCATTCGCCTGCTCTGCAAACAGCAAGCCCGCTGCCAGGATGGCAGTGGGCTTGCTGTTCAGAAAGGAGAATTATTCAACAATAGGAACCATCTGCCGTTTGGCGGCAAAATGCTGCACGGCAATAACCGCGCCCACCAGCACCAGTCCGATTACATCGGTAAGCGTGCCGGGAATCATCATGCACAGGCCGCCGCCCACCAATACAAATCGCAGGAACCATGGGATTTTCTTGAACAGATGTCCGTTCAGCGCTGCGGCAATGCCGAAAATACCCAGCAGCGCGCTGACACAGATCTGCGCTACCTCCCACCAGCCGGAGATATTTTCAAACAGCAGCGCCGGACTGTAGGCAAAGATATAGGGGACGATGAACGCCGCGATGGCCAGCTTTGTGGCGTTGATTCCGGTTTTCATGGGGTCTGACTTGGCAATGGCAGAGCCTGCATAGGCTGCCAGTGCCACAGGCGGCGTAATATCCGCCACAATGCCGAAGTAGAACACAAAGAAGTGCGCCGCCACCACCGGGAAATTCAGCTGGATCAAAATCGGCGCGCAGGTGGAGGCCATAATGCAGTAGTTGGCAGTGGTGGGTACGCCCATACCCAGTACGATGCAGCACAGCATGGTCAATACCAGACCGATAATGGTCACATTGCCTGCCAGCTGCACGATCGCGTTGATGAGGATAGAGGCAAGGCCGGTTACCGTGATGCACCCGGCAATGATTCCAGCCATGCCGCAGGCCACCGCCACAGTGATGGCGCCGCGGGCGCCTGCCTCCAGCGAATCCACCGCGGAGGAGAAAGACCGCTTGGCCGCGCTGCCCAGCGCTTTTCCGATGCTCTGCGGCGCGCTGTCCTCATCGCCCCGCTTTCCCTGCAGGAAGAAGTTGACAAAACCCACCGCAATGGCCGCCAAGATGGAATAGGCAGCGGAATGGGACATGGTCTTGCTGCCGGAGGACACCAGCCACACCAGCAGGATCAGCGGGATGATCAGGTAGCAGTCCCGGGCCAGAAGCTTCCACTTGGGCAGCTGCTCACGGGGAATACCCTTCAGTCCCAGCTTTTTTGCCTCCAGATGGACGGCAATGAATATGCCGGTAAAGTACAAAATGGCAGGCAGGATCGCCTTAACGGCCACCTGTGCATAGGGGATCTTCATGTACTCCGCCATCAGGAACGCAGCGGCGCCCATGATCGGCGGCATGATCTGTCCGCCGGTAGAAGCCGCCGCCTCGACAGCGCCGGCAAATTCCGGCTTATAGCCGGTCTTTTTCATCATGGGAATGGTAAACGAGCCAGTAGTCACGGTGTTGCCCACAGAGGAACCGGACACCATGCCGCACAGCGCAGAGCTGATGACCGCCACCTTGGCCGGGCCGCCGCTGGACCAGCCGGCAAGGCGATTGGCAAAGCTGATAAAGAAATTGGCAATACCGGTGCGCTCCAGAAACGCGCCGAAAATGATGAACAGGATAATATAGGTGTAGCAGACGTTGATCGGCGTACCGATGACGCCGGAGGTAGTATAGAACAGCTTATAAATGATGGTCTTAAGGGCGTTATACAGTGTGGCAGCATTTACCGCGTCGGCGTAGCTGAGCTGGTTGATGAACGCATAGATAATCAGCGCACCGGCCACACACAGGATGGGCACACCCACGCAGCGGCGGCACAGCTCTATCAGAACCAGCACACCGATCACACCAATCACCACATGCACCGGCTCAATGCGGGTAGAAAGGCGCACCAGTGTCATGGCGTTGATTGCAAAATAAAAGAAACACCCTGCGCCGATCACCATCAGGGCAACATCATACCACGGCAGAGAATTGACATGAACGCTGCCTTTTTTGGCAGGATAGGTCAAAAATCCGATGACGAGGATACATCCCATAAAAATCGTCAGGCGGATCTCCGGCATGGCGCGGGAAAACAGGGTCATTGCGATACAGAACACTGCGAAAGCCGCCATGATGATCCGAACGATCAGTTTTGGCGTTCCCTCCCAGATACGGGTGGCGGACTCGCGGTCATATTTGCGCATGACCGCATCCAGATCAGCGGCATCATGGGAGCCATTGGCCGCAGGCGCGGTGTCCACCTTTTTCTTGTGCAGACTCATTTTGTTTCTCTCCTCGTTTTCGGAATGATACAGCGAGGACTACGGCAGGTTGACCCGCCGTAGTCTCGCATCATCTCAAGAATTCAGGTTATATCTCAGCCAAAGTATACGTCCTTGGCGATCACTGTCTTGCTGTAGTAGTCAGAGGTGGCCAGCAGCTGCTCCACATGCTCGTCATCCAGACTGACCAGATAGGTGTCCTTGGTGGTTGCCAGATCTGTCACAGCGGTGGTGGGTGCACCGGCCACAATGAAGGCAGCATCAATCTGTCCGTTCTTCAGGGCGTCAGCGCTGTCGCCGAAGGACTGATAGGTAGGCTTGATGTCATTCTCGCTCAGGCCATAGGCGCCCAGCACATCGATGGCATTAAAGTACACGCCGGAGCCGGGGGAACCGATGGACACGGATTTCCCAGCCAGATCGGCTACCGTTTTGATCTCAGGATTGGTGGTAACGATCTGCACCTGCTCCATGTAGAGTGCGGCCACCGTGGAAAAGCCCTCCATCTTGGTCTCAAACAGATTGGTACCATTATAGGCATAGGCCATTACATCGGACTGGCAGAATGCCAGATCCGCGGTGCCATCCACCAGCTCCTGCACATTGCCCTGAGAGCCGTTGCCCACCAGACCAACCACCTTTACACCGGCGTTGTTGGTGGCATGCTGGGCGATAACGGAGCCAAACGCATAGTAGGTGCCGGACTCATTACCGGTGACAAAGCGCAAATCGCGGGAAGCACCGCTGCCGGCGCCTTCCTTGACGGAAGCCACCTCAAAGCCCTTTTCGGAAAAATACTTGGCAGCGCCGGGATGATAGGGCACTGAGGTGATAGAAGCGCCGTACTCCACGCTCAGCTCGCCGTATTTGGCATGGCTGCTGACCAGATCGGCGGCATTGTCAAAAATATCGGCCACAAAATTGTAGACATCAGCCTCGGCCACATCGTCCCGGGCCAGAATCACAGCGCCCACAGCCACCGTAGTGGTATCGGTCCGCTCCACAGGGGTATTGCTGCTGCCGCTGCTGCTATTGCCGCCGCAAGCAACCAGACTCAGCGCCATAACCAGCGCCAGCATCAGTGCAAGAAATTTTTTCATCAGATGTCGTTCTCCTCGTTGTGTTATTACCGCATACCGCGGCAGGATTGCTTCGCTGGACGTATTATACACTCATTCGTTCAATTTTGCAAGTCCCGTCTTTAGAATATTCATTTTTGTTTTTCGCTCTCTCACTCCCCCATTACTCGCTATCGTCTCTCCCGGTTTTTGTGCGGCAAAATATACACATTTCTCGTTTTATCGACGGCTATTTCTCCTTTTCCCCCGCAATTCCCGCTTTTTGAACATGGTGCTATTCCTGCACTTTTTGCAGCAAAAGGGCGCCAAAGTTGCAAAATGAAACAAAAAAAGAAGAGGAGGGCTTACTGCCCTCCTCTTCTTTTACGCTTACTTGCTGCGCTTCAGTGCCTCGCACAGCAGCTCATATACCCGTTCGGTTGAAGGAACATTCAGCCGCTCCCGGACAGAGTGAACATCGTGCAGCTCCGGTCCCATGGAAATTGCGTCCAGACCGGGAATCTTTTCTATCAGCAGCCCACACTCCAAACCGCCGTGGGTCGCCTCTACCACGCCTTCCTTGCCGGTCAGATCGTGGTAGGCCGCCAGTACCATCTCGCGGAACTGAGACTGACGTTCATACTGCCAGCCGGGATAATTGCCGCGCTCTGTCACCGTACCGCCGGCAAACTCCGCAATGGCGCGTACCCGCCGGGCCAGCATCTCCTTTTGAGAGGCGATGCAGGAACGGATGGAAAACGTTACATGCAGGCCGTCCTCTTTCAGCCGCAGCACGCCCATGTTCAGCGATGTCTGCACCAGACCGGGGAAATCCACATTCATGGCCTGCACGCCCTGAGGCAGCACCAGCAGCACATACAGCATGGTGGAGGTTGCCGCCGCGCTGACGGCAGCGCTCACCTCCGCCGCAGCACAGGAGAGGGCAATGCCGTCATCACAGCCGGCATATTCGTTTTTCAAAACCGCGTCGTAGGTGCGGATAAATTCTTCAAATGCTGCCTCACTGCCAGACGGAACAGCCACCACCGTATCACAGCGCGAGCAGATCACGTTGTCAAACTGTCCGCCCTGAGCCGCCGCCAGCCGCAGGCCGGGGAAGCGCTTCATGGCATCGAACAGCACGCGGCCCATCTGCTGGTTGGCGTTGGCCCGGCCCAGATGAATGTCGGCGCCGGAATGGCCGCCCTGCAATCCGGAAATCGTGACCGCGTAGCCCGTCATACCCTCCACCGGTTCCATCGTCCCGGGAATGCAGCACTCAGAGCACAGGCCGCCGGCACAGGAAACGGTGAACACACCCTCAAGCTCAGAGTCCAGATTCAAGAGCTTCTTACCCTTCAGATCCGAGCAGTCCAGCGCAAAAGCACCGTCCATACCGACCTCTTCATCCACGGTAAAGACTGCCTCAATGGGCGGGTGGGCCAGCGTTTCATCGGAAAGCACCGCCAAGATCATGGCCACGGCGATACAGTTGTCGCCGCCCAGCGATGTTTTATCGGCCCAGACCCACTCACCATCCGTTTTCAGGTCAAGACCCTCAACAGCCATATCCTTGGTACAGTCATCCGTCTTAGCGCAAACCATATCAATGTGGCCCTGCAAAATGATGGGCGCCGCATTTTCATAACCGGCGGATGCATCTTTCCAGATGATCACATTGTTGCACGGCTCCTGCCGGTAACGCAGCCCCAGCTCCTTGGCAAAGTCCACGCACATGTCGCTGATGATCTTGGTGTTGCCGCTGCCATGCGGCACAGAGCACAGCTTTTCAAAATACGCAAACACCTTTTCAGGTTTCAATCCGGATAAAACAGCCATAGGGATTACCTCCTGTCAAAATGCTCAAATTCTCTCCAATTTCAAATCCCGACAATGTCCAACGGCTGATACAGCCCATGCTTTGACCGCACGGGCTGTATCAAAACCATTTATTACATGTCAGAGGGGATCAGATCGTCGCCCTCGCCGGGGAGTGAAGTGTCGTCGCCGCCGGTGGTGTCCTCTGTTTCAGCAGAAGGTGCCGCCACAAACTCGGACAGATATGCCTCCTCAGGCAGTCCGGCCAGATAGCCGGGGATATTGATGATCACGCCATCCATGTTTTTGGGAACTGGGATCTTATAGGTCTGGGTCTCCTCGGTGCCGTTCTTGGTCTCCATGACCTCCAGCGTCACGGTAAAGGTCTGACCCAGGCAGGTGGTGGAGCCGCGCTCCTTGTCATACAGCTTGGTCAGCTGTTCGTCACCCACATAGATCGTCACCTTATAGGGAGCCTTGTAGGTCTGGCCATTGTAGTCCAGCGCCCTATTGTCCAGATAGATGGTATGGCCGCGGCCGATAATGCTCATAACAAAGCCGATCACAATCAGCAGCAGAACGGCGGCGATTCGGATAATCAGTCTGCGTCCTTTCATTCTGTCTTACCCTCCTCCTCGTCCTTCTGAGCCTGAGCCAGCATCTGGCCCATCAGGCTCTGGGACTTGCGCTTCTTGGTTTCGTACATGACCAGCGCGATGGTGATGACCGCGTAGGAGATAAACACGCGGAAATACTCACCGATCATGGAGTCGCCGGTGATCTTCGTACCGGCAGAGGGCGCCACAATAAACATGGTGTGGAACAGAATAACGCCCAGGAACACGTTGCCGATAGACGCCTTCTCCACGGATGCGCCGCCCACCAGCAGTGCCGCGATACAGAACATACCCACATTGGTATGGGCGCTGTAGGTGGGGAAGTTACCCAGATTTTGCAGGTAGATGATCATACCGAAGCCGGCAAACACAGTGGAGATCACCATGGAGATGATACGGGTGCGCTCCACGTTGATACCGGCATCGCGTGCCACATCCATATCCTGACCCACAGCGCGCATATCCTGACCCAGCTTGGTCTTGCGGAACCAAACGATGAACAGGCAGGCCAGTACAATGATGATCAGCGTCAGCACGGGAATCTTGACACCGCCCACATAGACGGCCAGTGCATTATCAATGGTCTGGCGCATGGGCAGCAAGCTGACGGTATTACGGATACCGTAGCCGCGGGGCAGTTTCAGCGTGCCGTGGGCAATGGGAATGATGGGGCCCATCATATACAGCACCACCAGCATGTACACACCATTCACGAAGAAGGAGATGATATAGCTGGTGATCATCTCGCGGCCCTTGGCCCGGTTCAGCAGCACACCGCACATCAGGCCCAGCAAAATGGAGATGGGGATGGAGATGATCGCCGCCAGCACAAGGCCCGGAATACCCCAGATCTGCCAGTCCGCCACCAGAATCAGGCCGATCTGGCCCGCCATGGCGCCCAGCGTCATGCCGAAGTTCAGGCCCATACCGGCCATAATGGGAATCAGCAGGCTGAGGATCAAAAACGCGTTACGGCCCAGACGGGTCATAATCTCGTTGAGCAGGTAGCTGCCGGAGAAGCCGGACATGGGGATAAACACGGCGCAGATCAGGACGAACATCAGCGGCACGGAGTTGCCGCGGATCAGGTCAAGAACGCTAACTTTTTTCTTCATCAGATTATTCATGTTCAGCGCCCTCCTTCCGTCTTTCTGGTCAGTGCGTACAGGATCATGCCGTTGGAGACGATGATACGGATAACCTCGGACATATCCATGTGGAACGCGGAGTTCATGACGGTAGGCGTCATGGTAACGATACCCTGAAACAGGAACGTACCGATGATGACATTGGGGATGGACGCCTTATTCACGGACGCGCCGCCGATCAGGATGGCGGACACGGCGGGCAGCGCCATCCAGAAGGGGCCCATGTACAGCTGCACAAAGCCGAAGCCCTGCTCATACATCAGGATACCCACAGCGCCCAGCCACGTGGACATGATAACCGAGATCAGGCGCATCTTGTCCACGTTGATACCGGCGGCCTTGGCAAAGGCCGGATTGGAGCCCACGGCAGTCATGGCGGTGCCGGTCTTGGTGTGCAGGAACGCCCACATGGCCACCGCCAGCAGGGCGAACACCAGCAGGCTTCCGGTGGGGATCACCAGATTGATGCCGATCCCGTTCAGATCAATGGCCAGGAACTTGGACAGCAGCTGGTCATAAAAGCCCTCCAGCGAGATAACGGTACGCAGACCGGTACCGGCAAAGCCCCAAACCATTGTGGGGTGATGGTACGGCAGCAGCAGCCACATCATGCACATGAAGGAAACCGCGGAGAAGCCCACATAGGTGGCGATCATCATTTCGCCGCCCTTGATCTTGTTCAGCAGCCAGCCATAGCCGCCGCCAAGCAGCAGAGCAAAGGGCGTGGCAATCAGAATCGCCATCACAAAGCTCATGGGGCCGGTGAAGCCGAACTCAATGGACAGCGTGGCGCCCAGCAGGCCGGACACGATACCCAGCGGCAGACCGAAGTTCAGGCCGCAGCCGGAGTGGATCATGGGCACCATGGCCAGCACCAGAACGGCGTTCCAGCTGAAGCGGTTGATGGTATTGGTGATCTGGGTGGGCAGATCGGCGCCCACAATGGGCGCGGAGATAAACAGCAGCAGCAGGAAGCACGTGATGATAACGCGGGGCAGCCCGAAATCATCAATCAGCTGTCTGAATTTTGTCTTGTTGCCAAGACTCGTTGATACATTTTTGCCCATCTTGTCCTCCTTACTTCACCTGACTGACCATCAGCATACCGAATTCCTCGGAGCTGTGGTCAGCCGGCAGGATACCGGCGATCTTACCGCCGGAGACGATGGCGATCCGGTCACAGGTCTGGCGCAGCTCTTCCAGCTCGGAGGAGATCATCACCACGGTGATGCCGCTCTCGCGGTTGAACTTCTTCAGAGCCTCCAGCACCAATGCCTTTGCGCCCACGTCGATACCGCGGGTCGGCTCGGAGACGAAGAGGAAACGGGGCTCCAGTGCGAAAGCCTTGGCAAGGCAAATCTTCTGCTGGTTGCCGCCGGACAATTCTCTTGCCTTTTGCAGGGAGCTGGTACACTTGATCTGCAGCTCGTCGATGTACTTCTGTGTGACCTGATGAATCGCCTTTTCATCACGCCAGGTGAAGAACAGGTGCTTCTTCAGGAACTTATTGTGGATCTGCATGGCCGGGAACGCCACGTTCCACTCCAGCGACTCGTCCAGCAGCAGGCCCACGCCGCGGCGATCCTCCGACACGAAGGCCAGAGACGCGTCAAGGCACTTGCGGGGGCTGTTAAGGGCAATGGCCTTGCCGTCAAATTCCACGGTGCCGCCGGCCTCGTACAGGCCCATGATACCGTTAGGAATACCCAGCTTGCCCTGACCTGCCAGGCCGCCGATACCCAGGATCTCGCCCTCTTTGATGTCAAGATTTACATTGCGGACGATTTCACCGGGCATATCCACCCACAGCTTGCGGATGGACATGATGGTTTTGGCGTCGGGGTCGATTTTGATATCCTGCTTTACCACAGCATCGGTAACGCTGCGGCCTACCATCCACTTGGTGATGTCGCTCACGTCCGTTTCTGCGGCGGGCGTATCCTTCACCACATAACCGTCGCGCATGATGACAACCTTATTGCAGACGGAAAGGATTTCGTGGAGGCGGTGGGTGATGAAGATGACCGCAATGCCCTGAGCGGACATCTTACGGATGGAGTCCAGCAGTGCCTCGGCTTCCTTCTCCGTCAGCACGGCGGTAGGCTCATCCAGAATCAGCAGCTTCAGGTTTTCCTTACTCAGCTCGCGGGCAATCTCGGTGAACTGCTTGTGACCCACGGGCATGCTGCTGATGACCATTTTCTGGTCGATCTCAACGCCCATTTTTTCGATGGCGCGCTTGGCGCGCTCATCCATTTCCTTATAATTGAGAGTGTCCATTCTGTCGCCGAACACTTCTGAGATGACGTTTTTCTTTTTCGGCTCACGATTGAGCAGAATATTTTCCGTGGCTGTAAAGCCGGGAATCAGAGAGAATTCCTGATGCACCATGCCGATACCGGCCTTGAGCGCATCAAACGGCGTATTAAAGGTGACCTTCTCGCCGTTGATCAGGACATCGCCTTTGTAACCGCCGGTCTCGCGGATCACATCCATGCCGAAGAGGATCTTCATCAGGGTACTCTTACCGGCGCCGTTTTCGCCGACCAGTCCCAGCACCTCGCCCTCTTTCAGTGTGAAGTTGATATCCGTCAACACCTGGTTTCCGAAGAAGTCCTTCTGGATGTTGCGCATCTCCAACAGGGGAGCATTCTTATTTTCCATATTTTACCCTACCTAAAAGTAAACAGGGGGGAGGACTCCCTCCCCCCTGTCCTATCGTTGTGCTTTACAAAAGCTATGTCAGCTGATGGTGAAGTACTTCTCGGGGATCTCCACCTGAGCGTTGCCCATGAAGTGGCCGGGATTGCCCATAATGTAGGTATCCTGATAGATCAGGAACACGTTGTCGGACTTAACGCCGGTGGTAGCGTTGGTGTAGCCGGCGCCGTTCCACTCAGCCTTGGGAGAGTAAACCTGCAGGGCGGCAGCAATGTCGTCCATATCAGTCAGCTCGCTCTTGCCGTCGATGACGTTCTTGGCATGCAGGGCAAGACCGGCGGACAGGGTGTAGCCATAAGAATAAGCCCAGGTGCCGAACCGGTCGGCGCCGCCCTTTTCGCAGATGGCGGACTCAACCTTGGACAGGATCTTCTCGAAATCGCCGGCTTCCTCGGTCAGGTCCAGACCCAGAGCGCCGGGATAGCCCATCAGGGGAGAGGGCAGGTCAGCCTCGATGAAGCAACCGCCGTACTCCAGCAGCTGCTTGAGCAGGGGCTCGGTGTGGGCATCGTTGGTGCAGAAGTAGGCAGCGTTCTGGCCATACTTCTGAACCCACTCGGGCACCTTCTCCAGGATGTAAGCCTGAGCGCCGGACACGCCAACGTCAGAGGTGGGGTCGGGAGCGGTCTCCAGCACGAACTGCATACCGAACTCCTCGCAGGCAGCCTGCATGATGGCCACGCGGCGGCTCATGGTCTCATAAGCCATATGGCGGGGGAAGGAGATGTGCACGAAGGTATCGCAGCCCAGCTCATGTGCGGTGCGGATGATCAGATAGCCGCGGGAGACGAAGTCGTTGTTGCAGACCAGGTCAGCAGCAGAGCCGATCTCGGGCAGGTCCTCGTGGGACTCACCGGCGATGCAGATGATGTCGGGGCGGGTTTCCTTGATCTTACGGAAAGCCTCGGTAACACCGGGAACGGACTGGTTCACGATGATGGCCTTCATCTCAGGATCAGAGGACAGGTTCACGATGTTCTGAATGGTGGTCTCCAGCTCTTCGGTGAAGTTGTCGGGATAGATGGCCAGCGTGACCATATCCTCGCCATACTCAGCCTGGAAAGCCTCAGCGCCGCGGCGGTCGTCCTCGGACTGAGAGACGGAGCCGGTCACGATGCCGATCTTGTACTTGGCGGGAGCGTCGGTGTCGCCATCGGTGTTACCGCCACCATTGTTGGGGGTGTTGCCGCCACCGCAGGCTACAAGAGTCAGCGCCATGGCCAGCGCAAGCAGCAAGCTCAAAAACTTCTTCATACTTACCTCCTGATTTTTAATTTTTTTTGCAAAATGGTGCTATGGGACTCTATAATTTTAAAAGATTTGTTACAATA
>CABSAW010000052.1:0-11080 GCA_902475745.1 uncultured Oscillospiraceae bacterium | reverse complement strand
TGAAGGCCGCCTTCTTGCCGCACCAGCAGATGGTCTTGACCTCCTCCAGCTTGTCGGCCAGCACCAGCAGATGGTAGCTGCCGGGGAACAGCTCGCCCTTGAAGTCGGCCCGCAGGCCGTAGCAGATCACGGGGATATTGCAATCGTCCACCAGATGCACCAGATAGTACACCTCATCCCGGGTCAGAAACTGTGCCTCGTCCACGATGATGCAGGCGTATTGCTGCAGCGTCTCGTCGGACATGGCCTGCATCTCGTGGAAATAGACGCAGGGGTGCTTCAAGCCGATGCGGGAGGACACCATGTGGTCGCCATCCCGTGTGTCGATCTGGGGCTTGACCAGCAGTGTGGCCTGTCCCCGCTCCTCATAGTTGAAGCGGGCCATCAGCGCGTTGGCGCTTTTGCTGGAACCCATGGCTCCGTATTTGAAATAAAGCTGTGCCATTGTGTTTTTCTCCTTATTTATCTCTCCAATTTCCCAAACGCCGTGGGCATGGGGAATTTCTCCCGTTCTTCCTCGGTGCGCCAGACCCATCCGGCGGGGCCGTCTCCCGTTACATCCATGCAAAACACCGTCATTTCCCATGTGATGTGGGTAAAGACGTGCTTTTCTTCAAAACGCTTTCCCCACAGGTGGGGCGTAAGGCTCCATTGCGCCAGCTGCGCCGCGGCCTGCGGCTCCGTCAGCGCGCCCGGTACGTTGGGAAACTCCCACAGTCCCGCCAGCAGCCCCTTTCCCGGCCGCTGCCGCACTGCCGCGGCATCGCCGCGCCGCAGCAGGAACACCGTCAGATGCTCCGTCCGCTTGGCGGCCTTCTTTTCCCGCACCGGCAGCTGCCGCTGCAAGCCCTTCTCCCGCGCTGCGCAAAAGCCCCGTGCCGGGCACTGCGTACACAGCGGCTCGCCGCTGGGCAGGCACACCATGGCCCCCAGATCCATCAGCGCCTGATTGAAAGCGCCGGGACGGTCATGGGGGATCACCTCCGCCATCCACTGGCGGATCAGCGTCCGCGCCTTCGGCTCCAGCACGTTGCCGTCATAGCCGGTCAGCCGCGCCGCCAGACGCAGCACATTGCCGTCCACCGCCGGAACAGCCTGCCCGAAGGCGATGGAGGCGATGGCCCCCGCCGTGTAGTCCCCTACCCCCGGCAGCGCCGTCAGCGTATCATAGGCGCCGGGGAAAACGCCGCCGTGCTGCTCCATAATGACCCGGGCCGCCCTTTGCAGGTTCCGGGCGCGGCTGTAGTAGCCCAGCCCCTGCCACAGCGCCATCAGCTGCTGCTCATCGGCGCCGGCCAGCGCCTCCACCGTGGGCAGCGCCTCCATGAACCGCCGGAAATAGGGCAGCACCGCCGTGACCCGGGTCTGCTGCAGCATGATCTCCGACACCCATGTGCGGTAGGGGGAAACCGTCTCCCGCCACGGCAGGCGGCGGCGGTTTTCATCGTACCACGCCAGCAGCGGCTCCGGCAGGCGCTTGAGTTGTTGGGGTGCAGCGCTCATGGATGCTCCTCTCATTTGCTGAACCGCGCCGCGTAGCCGCAGCGGCGGCATAGTTCCTCGCTGGGGCAGCGGCGGGAAAAGCCATCCCGGATGGCCTGCGCTCTGGGCGCGCTCAGGATTTCCGGCAGGGACTGGTCAAAAAGATTGCCCAGCGGCATGCGGCCCTCGCCGTCCAGACAGCAGGGCACCGCCGTGCCGTCGCACAGCACCGCCAGCTGCTGGCGCAGGGCATGGCAGAACTGTACGTCGCCCTGTGCCGCCTCCGGTGACGGCCAGTCGAATTTCCGGGCCGACTCCAGATAAAGCCGCTCCCCCACCCGCCGGTTGCCCACGCTGTCGCGGGGCAGGCTTTCCACATCCGCGCCGGTCTTTGTGGATAAAAAGCGGAGGATCTCGCTGTTGCGTGTTTCCGCGCCGCCCTCGTTCCACAGCCGCAGGGCGCACAGCACGCCCTTGGCGGCGGCCGCCGCGCAGAAATCCCACACCTGCGCAAGATAGTCTGTCATGTCGCCGCCGCCGTTGCCCTCAAAGCTGTGGAGCGATACGCTGACCTTGTGCAGCGCCGGCGCGGAGAGCAGCGTTTCCGCCTGCCGGGGCAGCAGCGTGCCGTTGGTGGTAAGGCACACCCGAAAGCCCAGCTGGTGGGCGATGGCCAGCAGCTGGGAAAGCTGGGGATGGAGCAGCGGCTCACCCATCACATGAAAGTAGAGATAGCGGGTGTGGCCCCGCAGCTTTTCGGCGATGACGCGGAACTCCTCCGGCGAGAGGAACCGCTTTTCCCGCCTTGTGCCGGGGCAGAAATCGCAGGCGAGATTGCACACGTTGGTGATCTCCACATAAACCCGTTTGAACATGTCTTGCCCCCTTTCGCATTGGAGCTATTGTACCACGATTTACACGGCGGTGCACCATAAAAATCGTATTTTTCCACCGGCGCGTGAAAAATCTTGCCATTTCGCCTGCGCGGTGGTAAAATGCTCCAAAACCGCACATACTGGCGTCATGCTCCGCCCGGCGGCGGAAGAATCAGGAGGGCTTATGTGTACAGCAGCAACGTATCAGACCAGGAATTTTTATATGGGCCGCACCTTGGACTACGAGTTTTCCTATGGCGAGGAGATCGTCGTTATGCCCCGGCGCTATCCCCTGCCATTCCGCTATGAGGGCACGCTGACCGAGCACTATGCCCTTATCGGCATGGCCCACGTGGCGGAGGGATATCCGCTGTATTATGACGCGGTGAATGAAAAGGGGCTTGGCATGGCGGGCCTGAATTTTGTGGGCAATGCCTGCTACGCCGCGCAGAGCGCGGCGGGACGCCGCAACGTGGCCCAGTTCGAGTTTATCCCGTGGGTGCTGAGCCAGTGCGCCACACTGGCAGAGGCCAGAGCGCTGCTTTCCGAGCTGAACCTGACGGGGCAGCCCTTCAGCGGCCAGCTTCCGGCGGCGCAGCTCCACTGGCTCATCGCCGATGAAACCGGGGCCATTGTGGTAGAGTCGGTGGCGCAGGGGCTGAAGGTCTACGATAATCCTGCCGGCGTGCTGACCAACAACCCGCCCTTCCCCCAGCAGATGTTCAGCCTGAACAACTATATGCACCTCTCGCCCCGCCAACCGGAGAACCTGTTCTCCCCGGCGCTGCCGCTGAATACCTACAGCCGCGGCATGGGCGCGCTGGGCTTGCCCGGTGACCTGTCCTCCGCCTCCCGCTTTGCCCGGGTGGCCTTTACCCGGCTCAATTCCCGCTCCGGCGACGGTGAGGCGGACAGCGTGGGGCAGTTTTTCCACATCCTCGGCTCGGTGGAGCAGCAGCGGGGCTGCTGTCAGGTGGGGGAGGACGGCTATGAGATCACCATCTATACCTCCTGCTGGAATGCCGCCACAGGCGTTTATTACTACACCACCTATACCAACCGGCAGATCACCGCGGTGGACATGCACCGCACGGCGCTGGACGGCGCGGCACTGGCCCGCTATCCCATGTTGCAGCAAGAGCAGATCCTTTTCCAGAACTGAAAAATGAGCGCCGCCCCCGCCATGATCGGCGGGGGCGGCGCTTGCCGCTTGCCAAAGTCTATCCCAGCGCCCACAGGAGCAGCCCATACGCCACGCTGGCGGCGGTACCGAATACGATCACCGGCCCGGCCACGGAGAACATCTTTACGGCGGTGCCGGTGACGATGCCCTCTGTCCGAAAGTCGATGGCCGGTGAGGCCACGGCGTTGGCAAAGCCGGTAATGGGCACCAGCGTCCCCGCCCCGGCATAGCGGGCCAGCCTGTGGTACAGCCCCAGCCCTGTAGACAGGGCCGAGAGGAACACCAGCGTTACCGATGCGGCGCCGGATGCCTCCTGCTGGCTCAGACCCAGCAGGCCGTACCACTGGCCGAGGGCCTGCCCCAGACAGCAGATACCGCCGCCCACCAGAAAGGCCAGCGCCATGTTTTTCCCCACCGGCGACTTGGGGACGATGCTTTTCAGATACGCCTGATATGCTTGGGGTGACATGTCCATATTGTTGTGCATCCTTTCCGCGTTTGCTTTCAGCTTGCCCCGCCGCGGGGAAAATCATGCATTGATAAAAGGGCCGGTTGGGCGTATAATAAAAAAGGATCCGTCCCTGCGGGGACGAAATACCCACTCCGAACACACCGAGGTGTACCATCATGAGCCTAAGCGACAACTACTATCTTTTCGGCCGCAAGCCGCTGCAATACGCCGTTATCGACCCGGTACAGTGTACCGGGTGCGGCTGGTGCGCCATGTTCTGCCCGGTGGAGTGCATGTTCCAGCGGCCCGACGGGTTTTATGACCTGAATGTGGATAAATGCATCGGCTGCCGCTCCTGCAAGGTCAACTGCTTTTATGACGCCGTGACCATGGTGCAGCACAACCGGAGGGAGGAGGCATGATGGAAAAAACCCTGGGTCTTTATGTCCATATCCCCTTTTGCAAGAGCAAGTGCGCCTACTGCGACTTCTATTCCCTGCCCCACAGCGAGGAGAAGATGGACGCCTATACCGCCGCCCTTATCCGCCATCTGGAGGAGGTAGCGCCTCGCTGTGACGGCCACACGGTGGACACCGTGTATTTCGGCGGCGGCACCCCCAGCTATCTGGGGGAAAAGCGGCTGACAAAGCTGCTGAAAACCGTGAAAAAGCGCTATCATGTGGCCGCCGGCGCGGAGATCACGCTGGAGGCCAATCCCGACAGCGCCGAGGATTGGAAGGCGCTGCGCGCACTGCGGAAGGCGGGCTTCAACCGTATTTCACTGGGCGTGCAGGCGGCGGACGATGGGCTCCTGCGGCGCATCGGCCGGGTACATACATGGGAGCAGGTGCTCTCGGCGGTGGCGGCGGCCCGGATGGCCGGATTTGAGAATGTAAGCCTTGATCTGATCTACGGTCTGCCGGGTCAGACGCTGGCGGCGTGGCAGGATACCCTTCGCGCCGCCGCGGCGCTGGAGCCAAAGCATCTGAGCTGCTACGGATTGAAGGTGGAGCCGGGCACGCCGCTGTGGCAGCAGCGCGCCGCCGCGGATATTCCCGACGACGACGCGCAGGCCGACATGTACCTGTGGACGGTGGATTACCTGAAAAAGCACGGCTTCGCGCAGTATGAAATTTCCAATTTCGCCCACCCGGGCTGGGAGAGCCGCCACAATCTGAAATACTGGACGCTGGGGGAATACGCAGGCTTCGGCCCCGGCGCCCACTCCGACATGGGCGGCGTCCGCTTTGCCTACGAGCGGGATCTGGACGCCTATATCGCCGGGGAGCTGCGCCTGTCGGAGATGGAGAAGATCCCGCCGCTTGACCGGGATCTGGAGTACATCATGCTGTCGCTGCGGACGGCGCAGGGCATCGACAGCGGCTATTTCCAGCGGCAGTTCCGCCAGAAGTTCCAGCCTATGGAGACGCTGCTGGTGCAGTACGAGGCCCACGGCCTTGCCGCACGGACAGAGGCGGGCTGGCGCTTGACGCCCCGGGGCTTTTTCGTGTCCAACGCCATCATTGTCTCTTTGCAGGAGGCGGTGGGCCGCGCCCGGCAGGAGAAGCTGCGTCAGGCGGCGCAGGGCAATTTCAGAGTTGAGGTATAACCATATCAGGCCCCGGCGGAGGATTCTGCCGGGGCTGATGCTTTTTTCAGTGGAAAATCCGGCTATGCGGCAACTATTTTCTGCGAAATCCACCGCTTTTTGCCGCGTGCCCTCTTTATTTGTAACGGAACCGTAAATTTTTCGGTTTTGCGATTGATTTGAAAAGCGGGAAATGATAAACTAAAGCGTCAAAATGCGGCGAGCTGCGCCGTATCCGTTCCCGTAACCCGCTTTCGCGGCGCAGAAGAGAGGAAGAGCTTTGTGCCTGCTTTTAGTGTAAAAAAACCGTTGACGGTATATGTGGTGGCGCTGGCCGTCCTAATTCTGGGCGTGGTGGCCTACCTGAAAATGACCCCCGACCTGATGCCCAACATGGACTATCCCTATATGATCGTGGTTACCAGCGACCCCGGCGCCAGCCCGGAAAGCGTGGAGGAGGAGATCACCAAGCCGCTGGAAAAGGCGCTGGCAACGCTGGATCAGCTGAAAACCATCCAGTCCTCCAGCCAGAACAGCGTGTCCACCGTGGTGCTGGAGTTTGAAAACGGGGCCAATATGGATTCGCTGGGCATTGATGTCCAGCAGAAGGTGTCCGCGGTGCAGGGGCAGTGGGATGACAGCATCTCCTCCCCCTATATCCTGAAGGTGAACCCCTCCATGATCCCGGTGATGGTGGCGGCCATCAGCAGCAGCAACATGGACGTGTACGAGCTGAGCGACTTTGTGGACGACGAGCTGGCCGCCAAGCTGACCGGTATCACCGGCGTGGCCAGTGTGGATGTGGTGGGCACCATCAACCGGGAGACCCATGTGGTGCTGGATGCCGAGAAGATGGCCGCCGTGACCAAGCTGGTGCGCGAGAAGGCGGGCCGGGAGCTGGACAAGGCTGCCGGAAAGCTGAAAAAC
Source organism: uncultured Oscillospiraceae bacterium (assembly GCA_902475745.1). Classification (GTDB taxonomy): domain Bacteria; phylum Bacillota; class Clostridia; order Oscillospirales; family Oscillospiraceae; genus Vescimonas. Next base: position 4,574 of record CABSAW010000052.1, on the reverse strand, counting down.
GCCAAAAAAGAGTTGCAGGAGGCGCAGAGCGCGCTGGATGAGGGCATCGCTCAGGCGGCTGACGGTGTGGCCGACGGCGTGACCGGCATACTCAATCAGGCGGCTGACGCCCTGCGGGACGCCATTGGCAGCGTGCCGGACGGCGACGATCTGATCACCGAGGAGGAAAAGGCCCTGCGGGACGCCATTCTGGCCGACCAGCAGCAGATGGCCGCCAATAACGAAAAAATTCAGGCCAATCAGGCCATTATCGACGATGAAAACGCCACGGAGGAGGAAAAGGCGGCCGCCGCAGCGGAGAACCTGCAATTGCAGGCGGAAAACCAGATGCTGGCCCTGCGCATCAACGAGAACACCGTCAAGCTGAACGCCATGGTGGCGCAGCGCCAACAGCAGCAGATGAGCCAGAGCATCAAGGCCATGCAAAAGGCGCTGCAGGAGATCGAGGCGTTTCTGAACGACCCCCACCGCTTTGACGAGCTGAATCAGCAGCTGTCCGTCGGGACCCGCGAGCTGATGGACGGCATGCTGCTGATGACCGAGAGCAACGTTCAGATCAAGCTGGCGCTCCAGCAGATCGAGCAGGGCGAAAAGCAGCTGGCCGAGACCCGCCGCCAGGTGCTCGAGCAGCTGGATATGGATGGGATACTGTCCGTTGCCATGGTGCAGCAGCTGCTGACGGCGCAGGATTTTTCCATGCCCGCCGGGTATATCGACGATGAGGACGGCGTCAGCTACATGGTGTCGGTCAGCAATGAGATCACCGAAACCAAGGAGTTGGAGAACATGGTGCTCTTTGATCTGGGCATCGACGGGGTAGAGCCCATCCGATTGAACGATGTGGCCACCGTGTTCTATACCGACAATGCCGATCAGATTTACGCCAAGCTCAACGGCGAAAACGGGGTCATCGCCTCCTTTACCAAGCAGTCAAATTACGCCACGGCGGAGGTGTCCGACAACATTACCGCCCGGCTGGAGCAGCTGACAGGGGAATATGACGGCCTGAGCTTCAAGCCGCTGATGGATCAGGGCGACTATATCCACCTGATCGTGGAAACCATCCTCTCGTCCCTTATGTGGGGCGCGCTGTTCTCGGTGGTGGTGCTGTTCGTGTTTTTGCGGGACTGGCGGCCCACCCTTATCACCCTGATCTCCATCCCCGCCAGCGTGATCTTCGCCGTGGTGCTGATGTACTTCACCGGCGTGACCATCAATATGATCTCCCTCAGCGGCCTGCTGGTGGCGGTGGGTATGCTGGTGGATAACTCCGTGGTGGTGATCGAGAATATCTACCGGCTCCGATCCCGCGGGGCCACGGTGGTGCAGGCCGCCGTGTCCGGCGCGCAGCAGGTGCTGGGCGCCATCGCCGCCAGTACGCTGACCACGGTGTGCGTGTTTGCCCCCATCGTGTTTGTAGAGGGGCTGACCCGCGAGCTGTTTACCGACCTTGCCCTGACCATGACCTATTCCCTGCTGGCAAGCCTTCTGGTGGCGCTGACGCTGGTGCCCGCCATGGCCAGCGGAATGCTGCGCCGCCCGCTGGAGCAAAGGGCGGGGCTGCTGGATAAGATCTACCCCGCCTACCGCAGGGCGGTCGTGTGGTCGCTGGATCACAAGGCGGCAGTGCTGGCCGGTTCGCTGGCGCTGCTGGTGCTCACCGGCATTGTCACCGTGGGCCGCGGCTTCAGCTTCATGCCGGATATGGATATGAACAGCGTCAGCGTCACGGTCTCCATGCCGGAGCAGTGTACCCGTCAGGATGCGGTGCGCTATACCGACGAGGTGGCCCGCCGCTGCATGACGGTGGACGGCGTGAACGCCGTGGGCGCCACGATCCAGGCGGATACCGCCCTGACCCTGATGTCCGCCGACGTAGGCGAATATGACGCGCAGCTCTACATCACCCTGCCGGACAATTACTCCGGCACGGAGGCGGGCCGCGAGATCGAAAAGCTGTGCGCCGACATGGACTGCACCGTGACCGCCGCCAACGTGATGTCCGGTATGATGAGCTATGTCACCGGCAGCGGCGTTTCGCTGAAGGTTTACTGCGAGGATATGGAGACGCTGCAAGCCGCGGCCCGGTCCATTGCCCGGCAGATAGAGCAGGTGGAAGGCACGGAAAACGTGTCTGACGGACTGGAGGACGCGGCGCAGGCGCTGCGCGTCACCATTGACCGGACAAAGGCTATGGAACACGGCATGACCGTGGCGCAGATCTATATGCAGATCGCCTCGGCCCTGACCAGCAGCACCGCCGGCACGGATATGGTGCTGGACGATACCTCCATGCAGCTTATTATCGAGCAGGACGAGGCCAGCCGCCTGACCTATGAAAAGCTGCCCGAGCTGAAGATCGACCCCAACAGCGCCATGTCCGCCGCCTTCGGCAGTTCCGGCGCCTCCGGTGCCACCGGCGGCTCCCTGTCCGGCGACGGGGATACGGATAAGAAGGAGAGCTTCCTGCTCAAGGACGTGGCCACGGTGGAAAAAACCGTCAGCCTGAACACCATCAGCCGCGACCAGCAGCGCCGCTGCGTCACCGTCACCGCCGGAATCGCCGAGGGGAAAAATGTTACGCTGATATCCGCCGAGGTGATAAAGGCCGTAGAGGCCATGGCGCTGGACGGCGGCGTAACGGTGGAATTCAACGGCGAGAACGAGCAGATCATGAAGGCCATGGGTCAGGTGATGCTGATGCTGCTGCTGGGCGTGGTGCTGGTATACTTCGTCATGGTGGCCCAGTTCCAATCCCTGCGGGAGCCGTTCATCGTCATGTTCACCATTCCGCTGGCCTTTACCGGCGGCTTTATGGCGCTGCTGCTCAGCGGCACGGAGCTGAGCGTCATCTCGCTGATCGGCTTTGTGATGCTGGTGGGCATCATTGTCAACAACGGCATTGTGCTGGTGGACTGCATCAACCAGCAGCGCCTTGCGGGTATGGAGCGGCGCGAGGCCGTTATTGACGCCGGCGTGACCCGCCTGCGGCCCATCCTCATGACCTCGCTGACCACCATTCTGGGCCTGATCGTCACGGCGCTGGCGAAAAATGCCGGCACATCGCTGATCCAGCCGGTGGCGCTGGTGTGCATCGGCGGCTTGCTGTATGCCACGCTGATGACGCTGTTTGTGGTGCCCTGCATGTACGAGCTGGTCAGCAAGAAAAAGCTGCATACGGTGGATGAAAAGGAGCTGGAACTTCTGAAGGACTGATCCTGCCCCTCCCGCGCCCTGTCGGCCCTGCGGCCGATGGGGCGCTTTTGCGTTCTCTGGTTGCTTTTCATTGCCGCAGCCGCTATAATAGAACCCATCTGAAAGGAAAAGGAGACCGCCTATGGACCGTGCCGTGCTGAGGGAAAAGCTGTACCTGTCGGGGATCGACAGCCATGCCGCCGCGCTGGCCCGCCGGCACGGTCTGGGCTTTGAGGTCACCGCCTTTTGTCAGGCGGTGATGCTGGAGGATGCCGATGCCCGCGCCGCGGCGGAGGCGGAAGCGGCGGGGCTGGAGAAGCTGTGGCTCCATGCCCCCTTTGCCGAGCTTTGCCCCTGCGCCATCGACCCGCTGGTGCGGCGGATCACGGCGGAGCGCTACCGCCAGACCATCGCCGTGGCCCGTCGAATGGGCATCAGGCGCATCGTGATCCACGACGGGTTTGTGCCCTTCGTCTACTTCCCGGAGTGGTTTGTGGCGCAGTCGGTGGATTTCTGGCGGGGCTTTCTGCCGGAGGTACCGGCGGATATGACCATCGCGCTGGAAAACGTGATGGACGACGGGCCGGAGATGCTCGCTGAGATCATGGCGGGGGTGGACGATCCGCGGCTGGGGGTATGTCTGGACGTGGGTCACGCCAATACCACCGTCAGCAAAACGCCGGCGGCAGACTGGATCGCGCCGCTTGCCCCATGGCTGCGGCATGTCCACCTTCACAATAACGGCGGGGCTTGGGATCTGCATGATCCGCTGGGTCAGGGCAGCATTCCCATGGAGCAGGTGCTGGACGCCCTGCTCACCGGCTGTCCCGATGCCGACTATACCATTGAAAACATGACCTGTGCCCCCTCCCTTGCGTGGCTGGCGGCGCGGGGCTATCTGGGGGAGATCACACTATGACCGAACAGGAACTGCAACTGTATCTGGGCGCTATCCGCGGCGCTGACGCGGCCGCCATGGCCGCCGCCCGCCGCCGTCAGGCGGAGCTGGCCAAGCCGCCGGGAAGTCTGGGCAAGCTGGAGGAAATGGCCATCCGCATGGCGGGCATTACCGGGCAGGTATGCCCGAAAATCGAAAAGTGCCGCGTGGCGGTGTTTGCCGCCGACAACGGCGTGGTGGCCGAGGGGGTGTCCTGCGCCCCCCAGTCCGTCACCTTACAGCAGGCCGTCAACATGACCCGGCGTAAAACCGGCATGTCGGCGCTGGCCGAAACCTTTGGCGACGATGTGGCCGTATACGACGTGGGCATCAACGCCGACGTGCCCTGCCGGGCTGTGATCGACCGCAAGATCCGCCGCGGCACCGCCGATATGGCGGTGGAGCCTGCCATGACCCGCGCCGAGGCGGTGCAGGCGCTGGC
>CABSAW010000051.1:0-11293 GCA_902475745.1 uncultured Oscillospiraceae bacterium | reverse complement strand
GACGGTGAAGGCCATGCGCAAGGACGTGCTGGCCAAGTGCTACGGCGGCGACATCTCCCGCAAAAAGAAGCTGCTGGAGAAGCAAAAAGAGGGCAAGAAGAAGATGCGGAATCTCGGTACGGTACAGGTGCCTACCGAGGCCTTTATGGCCGTCCTCAAACTGGACAGCGAATAATTCTTGCCCTCTTGCGAGCGCAAGCGAGCCGCCGCTGTGCGGCGTTATTCCAATGGGCGCGCGAAGCGCCGTTGGGAAAGCCCAGCTTTCCCAACGGGCAAGAAGAAGATGCGGAACCTCGGTACGGTGCAGGTGCCTACCGAGGCCTTCATGGCCGTCCTCAAACTGGACAGCGAATCATAAAAAAAGACGGCCCGTGGGCCGTCTTTTTTAATTGTATGTTATTCCTGCGTCTCGATAATACCGTAGCCGCCGTTGTTGCGGCAGTATACCACGCAAATCGCGCCGTCGGCCACATTGCGGAACACATAGAAGGTGTGATCCAGCAGATTCATCTGCAAAATGGCCTCGTCAACGGTCATGGGCTTCACGGTGAAGCGCTTGGTACGCACCACATGGAACTCGTCCTCTTCCTCTACCTGGAACTCGGGCACCTCCGGCTCCATCACATCGGGCCGCAGATTCTTGGCCAGACGGGTCTTATTCTTGCGGATCCGGCGCTCGATAAAGCTAACGGCTCCGTCAATGGCACCGCGCATGTCGCCATCGGGATCCTCAGCCTCGGCGCGGAACAGCGTACCGTTTGCCGCACGCAGGGTCAGCTCTACGGTGCAGCGGTTTTTCTTCTCCACGGCAAAGGTCACAAATGCGTCCGCTTCCTCCGCAAAATACCGGTCGAGCTTGCTGATCTTCTTCTCGGCGTATTCTTTAATGGAGTCGTTCAGCGCGATCTTCTTGCAGGCGAATGTGAACTTCATATCGGTTGCTCCTTTCTTGGGGTACGGAACACAGGGTCGGGGAGGGATTTCCCCTTATCCATGTCCGCATTATAGCACAGTGCCCTGCATTTGAAAAGAGCATCCGGACAGATTTATGGAAATTTAACAAAAGCGCAATCTTTTTTGGGCGATTCGACGGAGTGTGCCATTCCTCGCGAAAAAGCGGCAAAAGCTCCTATGGACAAGAGCGCGGCAATGGTGTACCATAGTCTACGGAAGCTTTCCAATATCCCACCCGCTTGAGCCGCGCCCCATAATCGGGGACGCGGCTCCTTTTTTATTGCAGCTTCTCCGTTACCGCACGGCTGAGATGCACCGCGCCGTAAAGATTCTTGGCGCTGCATCCGGCACGGCCGCCGCCGGCACAGGCGCAGGCACAGGCACAGGCGCAGCTGCTGGCGCAGGCACAGTGTCCCCCGCCGCCGAAGCCGCCGCCGCTAAACCCGCCGCCCCGGCTTCCGCCGCCAAAGCTGCTCCGGCCGCTACGGGGCGGGCGGGGCCGCGTCTTGGTGCCCACGCTGCCGGGACGGGGCTTGCCGTCAAGCCCGGCAGGGTACCAGAGATGGTTGACGAACACATACCGGGTGCCGAAGCCGCCGGCGTAGCCGTCGCCCAGCTCCCGGAGGATCCGCACCACCGCCCAAACGATGAAGATGGTGATGATCAGCGTCAGGAACAGGGCAGCCATGCTTGTGTCCTCGTCCTCGTCGTACCAGTCGTCGTAGTCCACGTAGTCAGCAGGCATGTTGTCGGCGCTGTTTTCCTGTGAAAGGGCCGTGGGCCAGCCGCTGTACGTCACGTTGGCGTGCATGGTATCGCCATACCCCATATGCTCGGCGCTGAGAACCCAGCCCTCCGCCATATCGGTCCTCTCGCCGCCGCCGGTGGCGCACTGGCCGCTCAGCCCCGCCGGATCGTTCCATGTCAGGGTCATTTCCCCCATCTTGGCCTCGTCAAACCAGCCGGGGGTATAGTCGTAGTTCACCGTGTCGCCGGAGAGCGTATACATGTACTCCTGCACCCAGGAATAGGCAAAGGTGAAGCTCTCGCCCGCGTCGTAGGCCCGGTCCAGATAGACGTACATATAGCTGTTGTCAAACGCCAGACGCTCGATATTGTCCGTCAGGGCCGTTTCCTCCCGGATGGAGCCGTTGGGCACGCCCACCTTCAGTTCCTGACCGTAGGGCAGCGCCTCCAGCGCCGTCCACGTCAGATCCACCCGGATGGACAGGCTGCCGTCCTCGGTCTGGGGCGTTACGGTCACATCGTAGCGGTCGATATAGTCGTAGTCCGCCAGCGCCGTTACCGTCAGGCACAGCGCCATGAGGAGGCTAAGCCCCAGCGCTATCAGCTTTTTCACTGTGCCTGCCCCCTTCCCTTCAACTGGCAGATGTGATCCATTCTGGCGCTTTCCGCCCGGATGGCGGCGCAGCGGGGATCATTCCAGATATCAGACCACTTATCGCAAAGCAGATCTCCCAGCGGCTCGTCCGACAGCCAGCTCTGGCAGGGCACCACCTTGCCGTCCGGCGTCACCGCCATGTTGGACAGGCACGCGCCGCAGCTGGGAACCAGATGCAGCCCCATGGCGTGCAGCGTGTCCCCGTCCAGCCAGCCGGGGGAGGTGAAGTCCAGCTCCATGCCCAGCTCTTCCGCCGTTTCCGCCGCATCGCGCAGGATATCCGCCAGCTCACCGGCCGTAAGCGCCGTGGCCCGGCTCTGCGCACCGCAGGCGCTGCCGGAGGGGATCAGCCCCGAGCAGGTGGCATAGCGCACCCCCAGGCTGTGGACAAAGCGCAGCGTTTCGGCATAGTGGGTGTTCAGCGAGCACAGCGGGGTATTCACCGACACGATCAGCCCCGCCGCCACGGCGTTGCGGATGCCCTGCACCGTGTCGGAAAAGCCGCCGCAGCCCACCAGCTGGTTGTGGATATTGCCCTCGGCGCTGTAGAGCGTCACCTGCACGCTGTCAAGGCTGGCCTGATACAGCGCCGCGCACAGCTGGGGCGTCAGGCGGCGTCCGTTGGTGTTCAGCCGGGTGACGAACCACGCCGCCGCCTCCACCAGCTCCGCCAGATCCTCCCGCATGGTGGGCTCGCCGCCGGTAAAGGTCACCTGGGGGATGTTGGCCTGGCGCAGCGTTTCCAGCACCGTTTTCCACTGCTGGCCGGACAGCTCCGGCGTTTCGCCCATGGGCTGTCCGGCGGCATAGCAGTGCAGACACTTCTGGTTGCAGTGCCACGCGCCGTTTTGCTCCATGGCGCTGACCATCAGATCCATGCGGTGCGGCGCGGTCATCTCACAGGCATACTCTCCCAGCGACAGCATGCCAATCTCCACCTCCGGCTCCCGCCCCTGCGCAAGGGCGATCAGGCTGGTAAGCATCAGGTGCATATCGTTGGCCAGCAGCTGTTTTTTGGTACGGGGATAGGTACGGTGGGTCTCCTCCACCGCCGCGCTCAGCAGCGCCTCCCACTGATCCTCCTCCAGCTCCTGCCCCTCGTGGGCCTGCCACTGATCCATCAGGTTGGCCAGCATGATGGCCCAGCTGAGATTCAGCGGCACCAGCTGCGCGCCGTTGAGCAGCAGCAGAAAGGGCGCCGCCGGGGTCTCTTCCCGGGGCGGGATCATGTGGATACGCACCACGCCGGGGCCCTTGGGGTCCAGCGTCAGGTGGCGCACACACGCAAGATGCGCCCGGCGGTAGCGCCGTTCACGAAATGTCATATGATTCATAGTTTCCTCCTGTGGGGCGGCATGCGCCCACTGCTTTCAGCATACCATACGACGGGAAAAATGACAAGAAGGCAATCGGCAGCACACCCGCCTTGCCAACGCAAAAAGAGACAGCCGTGCGCTGTCTCTTTTCAGTCATTCACATCGTAGAAGATCCGCTCGCCCTCTTCGGCCAGCCCCAGCAGATCCCGGGCCAGCGCCTTGATAAAGCTCTCGTCATTCTTCCGGCTCAGGTCGGAGCGCAGCGCCTCATTTTCCTGCCGCTGCTGGGTCAGCTGCTGGTTCAGTGCAGCTTCTGTCTGCCGGGCGGATTGCAGCTGGTTATAGACCTTGATGATCTGCACGCCCAACACGGTTACAAATGTCAGGATCACCAGTACCATCACGATACTGGGGCGCTTCTTTGTCCGCTTGGCCTTCTTTGCCTTCATGCTGCGCTCCCTCCTCTCCCGCGGTGTATTCCGCGATTCTTCCGAAGCCTGCTCTACGTTTATTCTAGCGCACTTTATCAGAAAAGAAAAGCCCTTTTTCGCCGCGGCAGCCAGTTTTTTTATGCCTTTGAGGAAAATAGCCGCCGGTTTCCACAGCAAGCGGCACATTGCCAGCAGCGCGCCCGTCCAGAAATCCCACACCGGCCGCAGCAGCCGGGAGGGCAGGGAGAACCACGCCGCCGCGCCCAGGGCCATTCCCGTGAGCATGTACAGCCGCAGCTCGCCGCCGCCCACCACCAGCGCCAGCCACAAAAGCCCGCCGCCCAGCGCCGCTGCAAACAGAGCGTCCAGCAGGTGGGTCAAGGCCCGATCGCGGCGGTCGATCAGCCGGGCGGCACGCAGCAGGTCATACACCAGTGCGCCTGCCGCCCCCAACGCCGCCGATGCGCCCAGTTGGGCCAGCTGGGCGGAAACATGGTTCTCCATCAGGTAAACAGGCGGCTGAACAGACCCCGGCTCACCGGCTGCTCCTCCTCGTAGCTTATGCCGTCAATATGGCCGTCCACATGCAGCTCGCCGCCGTCCAGGCTCAGCTTGCCGATGTGCAGCTCCTCGCCGGTGACCACCAGCGTTCCGGCGCAGGTGGACACCACAATGCATTCCTCATCAAAGCGCTCCACGTCCTCCACACCGCCCACCGTCAGCTTTTCCCGGCCCTCCATGGTCAGCCGGTGGTACATGGCGCTGCCGCCGTTCGTCTCATATGCCAAAAGAAACACCCTCTCATACAAAGCGTTACTGCATTGTATGAGAGGGCGGCGGAAATTATAACGTCTTGTCCGTGGTTTCCCGGTACATGGCGGCGGCGTCTGCCTTGCCCACATTGTCGGCCACCGACACCACCTCCACCGACAGGGCCTTCTGACCAAAGCGGATGGTGATCACGTCCCCCACCTTCACATCGTAAGAGGCCCGGGCCACCCGTCCGTTGACCGTGACCCGCTGGTTGTCGCAGGCCTCGTTGGCCACGGTGCGCCGCTTGATCAGGCGGCTTACCTTCAGGTATTTGTCCAGTCGCATCGCGTGTCCTCCTTCGGAATAAAAAGGAAAGCGGCGCTGCCGCTTTCCTTACATGCACATAGATCGGTTTACTTAACGGCGTCCTTCAGTGCCTTGCCGGCCTTGAAAGCGGGAACCTTGGAGGCAGCGATGGTCACGGAATCGCCGGTGCGGGGATTCAGGCCGGTACGCTCGGCGCGGTGCTTCACCTCAAAGGAGCCAAAGCCCACCAGCTGCACCTTCTCCTCAGCCTTCAGACTCTCGGTGATGGCGGCCAGAGTGGCGTTGACAGCGGCCTCGGCGTTCTTCTTAGACAGGTCAGCCTTCTCGGCGACGGCATTGATCAGTTCGGTTTTATTCATGGGTTCTTCCTCCTAAAATTTTTCATTGGTGACAACATATCCTAAAACGAAACGTGTCGCATTAAGAACAAAAGGCGGCCTTACTACCGAAGGCCAATTGAAAATTTACCATATTTGCCGTTTCATTGCAAGACCTTTTCGACAGAAAAGGGTAAAAATCACCGCAAATGCAGCCGCTTGGCCCATTTTTCCCCCTTTGGGAGGGCGCGCAGGTCCTCCGCCGTCACCGCGCCCAGCGAAAGGGCCAGCAGCCCATAGATTCCCGCGCCCACGATTACCGCGGCAATGGTTGCCAGATTCTGGGAAATCCGAAGGTGCAGCAGCATGTGGCACCCCCGTGCGCCCAGCGCCATCGCGGCGGCGCACAGCGCAGGCTTCCACAGGCAGCGGAAGTAGTCCACCTGCCCGCGGAGGCAGCGGTGGACGGCGATCATGTTCAGCGCCACGATCAGGACATAGCTGTACAGCGTGCCCACCGGCGCGCCGCGGATCCCCACGGCAGGGTCGCCCACCATCAGATAGTTGGCCGCCACCTTCAGCGCGCCGCCGCACAGCAGCGTCAGGATCGGAACGCGCTCACGGCCGCAGGCCTGCAAAATGCCGTTGGTCACCACCATCAGGCAGACAAAGATACTGGCTGCGCCCAGCACCGTCAGGTGATAGGCGGCCGCCTCCGCCGTTTCAGGCACGGCGGGATACAGCAGGTGAAGGATCGGCCCGGCCAGTACGCTGAGCCCCGCCCCCATAGGCAGAGCCAGCAGCGCCGTAATACGGATCGCCGCAGCTGTCAGCCGCCGCGCCGCAGCATGATCCCGCCGCTCTCTGGCCCGGGTAATGGCCGGGATCAGCGACACCGTCAGCGGAAAAATAAACGATGGCGGCAGCACAAACAGGGTCATGCCGAAGGTGTACTGGCCATACTGCTCGGCGGCAGCCTGAGCGGACAGGCCCAGCGTGGTTTGCAGCGTGCCCAGCACCAGCGACTGATCCAGCAGCGTCATCAGGCTCATGCCGCCTCCGGCCAGCGTGATGGGCACGCCGATACGCAGCAGCTGCCCCATGGCGGCGCCCAGCGGCTCCGGCACGTCGCCGCCCCGCGGGACAGTCTGATACCTCAGCGCCCACAGGAGAAAGACAAGCCCCAGCGCCGTGCCGCAGGTTACGCCGGCAATGGCGCCGGCAGCGCCCACCTCCGGCGCTGCGCCGCGGCGCAGCAAAAAGGCACACAGACCCAGACCCACCGCCAGCTTGCAGGCAGATTCGATGATCTGGCTGACGGCGGTGGGCGTCATGTTGCCCAGCCCCTGCGTATACCCCCGGATGGCGGAGGTCAGGCATACGCACAGCACCGACGGCGCCAGCACCCGGATCGCGGCGGCGGCCGCACCGTCGTGCAGCGCACCGGCCAGCGCGTGGGGCAGCAGCAGCATCAGCGCGGAAAACACCGCCCCTGCCGCACCCAGCAGCACCAGGGCGGCGCGGAACACCTGCCGCGTCTGAGCGCCGCGGCCCTGAGCCGCCGCCTGCGCCACCAGACGCGAGGCGGCCAGCGGCAGGCCGGCTGTGGACAGCATCAGCAGCAGATTATAGATATTATAGGCGGCGTAGAAGTGGGCCATACCCTGACTGCCCAGCAGGTTGCCCAGCGGAATCTTATACAGGGCGCCCAGCACCTTGGTCACGGCCACCGCGCCGGCCAGAACGGCAGCGCCGCTTAAAAAATTCTGCCTGCGCTGCAAGCCGTCACCTCCCTAAAGCGTCATGGTCAGGAGTGGGGGAGGCCCGTCGCGGCGAGCACCGGCCCGGAATGGAAGGAAAACATTATTTTCCCATATCTCCCAGCATCTCCCGGTGGAAGGCGGCAAACTTCTCCAGATTATCGGCCACCTGCTCCTGCCGCTGGATATACTCCAGCGGATATTTGGGGTGGAACAGCCGCTCGATCCGGTCATCCCGGCGCAGATCCACCATTTTGGTGGAGCCGCCTGCACCCAGCGACAGAATGCTGTGCAGCTCCTCCATGATGTAGATATTATACAGTCCCTCTGCGCCGGATATGCACCAGCCCACATTTTCAAAGCTGCCGGACATATATTTCTGCCGATAGAGGTAGTAGGGCGCGAACCCGGCGGCACGCAGGGTGGGGTCGGCATAGTCCAGCATCTGCGCCACCGCCTCCGGCGGGGGAATGGGGCTGCCCTCCAGCGTCAGGCGGCTGCCCTTCTTCAAGGCCAGCGTGTGGACGGTGATGTTATCCGCTCCGCACCGGATGCACGCATCCAGCGTCCGGCGGAAGCCCTCCGGCGTGTCGGCAGGCAGTCCCGCGATCAGATCCATGTTCACATGGGGAAACCCCATGGAGGCGGCCAGCGCCATGGCGTCCAGAATATCCGCCGCCGAGTGCTTGCGCCCGATGGCATGCAGCACCCGGTCATCCAGCGACTGGGGGTTGACGCTGATACGGTCTGCCCCGTGATCCAGCAGCACCTGCAATTTCTCACGGTCGATGGTGTCGGGCCGCCCGGCCTCGATGCAGTATTCCACCACGCCGCTCAGATCAAAGCTGCGGTTCAGGTGCTCCAGCAGGCGATCCATCTGCCGGGCCGACAGGGTGGTGGGCGTGCCGCCACCCATATAGAAGGCCTTGATGCGAAGCCCCGTGTCCCGCACCATCTGTCCGGCCAGCGTGATCTCCCGCTCCAGCGCCTCCAGATAAGGCTCCATCAGCTTAAAGGAACGCTCTACCGACTGGGACACAAAGCTGCAATAGGCGCAGCGGGTGGGGCAGAAGGGGATACCCACATAGAGGGATATCTCGTTGGGCGCAAGCGCCTCCTTGGCGGCAATGCCGGCCTGAGCGGCTTCGATACACATGCGGCGGCGCGGCGCAGATACCTGATAGGTACGCGCCAGCTCCCGATCCGCCTGCCGGGGGGTCATGCCGCCGCGCAGCAGGCGCGCCGCCAGCTTGGCCGGGCGCACGCCTGTCAGGCTGCCCCAGGCAGGCACATGGCCCAGAATTTCCACAGACGCCTTGAAAAAGCTCATCTTCAGCGCCCGCTGCCGCAGTCCCTCCTGCTGGTAGGCGCTCAGCGCAGGGTCGATCCGTACCCGGGAAATACCGCGGCCCTCCCGCCCCTGATAGAGAATGCGGCTGGTCGCGGTGGCGTATACTGCGCCCTGCGACAGCCTGACCCATGCGCAGCTCTCCTCCTCCGCCGCCGGGTCATACACCGGGCGCTCGTTGGGGAAAAAGGCCAGCAGATCCTGCTCAATGGCATAGCGGTCATCGTGACCGGTAAAAATCAGCTTCATACCGTCATACCGTGCCGCATATAGGGGTTGGCCTTTCGCTCGTAGTCCATGTCGGTGGCCTCGTCATGGCCGGGATACACGGTATACTGACCTTCCAGCCTGCCCAGACGGGCCAAAGAGCGCAGCATAGCCCGGTAATCGCCGCCGGGAAAATCGCACCGGCCGCAGTTGCCCCGGAACAGGGTATCACCGGAGAAAAGAACGTGCTGTCCCTCCACCAGCAGGGACACGGAGCCGCGGGAATGGCCCGGCGTCTCCAGCACATCCAGCGTCAGGCTGCCGACGGTCAGCTTATCCCCCTCGCGGTAATAGCGCTGGTTCTTTTCCCCCAGACGGCGGAATTCCAGCTGCTCGCCGGTGGTATCCGTCACGTCAGCCTCATGGATATAGACCGGCAGCTCCGGCCACTTTTCCAGCAGACCCGCCACGCCGGTGCAGTGGTCAAAGTGACCGTGGGTCAGCAGGATCATGGTGGGCGTGCAGCCGGAGGAGGCAATCTCTCTTTCGATACGCCCGGCCTCGTCGCCGGGATCGATCACGGCGCAGACCGCCGCCTTCTCGTCGCACAGGATATAGCAGTTGGTCATAACAGGGCCAACCGTCAAAGAACGTACTTGCATAACGGCGCCTCCTTACAGCTGGTCGGTATCTACCACCAGCGTCAGCGGGCCATCGTTCAGGCTGTCCACCTGCATATCGGCGCCGAACTCGCCGGTCTCGGTGTGGAAGCCCTTGTCGCGGCACAGCTGCACAAACTTCTCATACAGCGGAATGGCCACCTCGGGCCGGGCGGCCGCCAGAAATTCAGGGCGGCGGCCCTTCTTGCAGTTGCCATACAGGGTGAACTGGGAGATGATCAGCAGCTCTCCGCCCACTTCCTCCAGCCCCCGGTTCATCTTGCCGTTCTCGTCCTCAAAAATGCGAAGACCGGTCAGCTTGTCGGCCAGCTTGACGGCCTGCGCCTCGGTGTCCTCATGGGTAATGCCCAGCAGGATCAAAAAGCCCTCGCCGATCTGGCCGTGAACCTTTCCGTCAATGGTGACGGAGGCATGCTTTACGCGAGTTACTACAGCGCGCATAGTTTAATCTCCTTTATACAGATAGTATTCAAAAGTCTCGCAGCGTTCGCGTCCGCAGACGCGAAAAAGTCACGTCATTTATCCCGCAGGTCTTGTCACCTTCATCACGCCCTGAATCTGCTCAAGGCGGTTCATCACGGTTTTCAGCTGCTCCTTGCTGCCGATCTCAAGGCCCAGATCCAGCAGGGCGAAGCCGTCCGGCGTGGAGCGGGCATTCATGGACATCACCCGCGTCTTGGTGGCCGACAGCACCGTGGACACATCCACGATCAGGCTGATGCGATCCTTTGCCACGATTTGCAGCTGGGTGTGGTAGCTCTCGCTGATATTGTCGGCCCAGCTGACGCGGATCCACCGTCCCGCCTCATCGGGGTTATCCTTGGAGCGCAGCACATTGGGACAGTCGGCACGATGCACCGACACGCCGTAGCCCCGGGTGATGAAGCCCACAATGTCGTCCCCCGGCACAGGCGAGCAGCATTTGGAAAACTTTACCAGGCAGTTGCTCAGCCCCTCCACGATGATGCCGTGTTCGCCCCGGGTCCGCTTGGGTACGGCAGGCCGCATCACATCCGGCTGGCCTGCCACCGGAACCTCAGCCTGCCGCTCAGCCTGATGCTGGTGCAGGATGCGCTGGATATCCTCCCGCAGGCGGCCGATCACCTTCAGCGACGTCACGCCGCCGTAGCCGATGGCGGCGTACATATCGTCCACCGAGTTGAAGCTCAGCTTTTTCAGCACGTTATTCACATTGTCGTCGGCCAGCAGCTCCTTCAGGGGCACGCCGGTGCGTTTTAGCTCCGATTCAAAGCTCTGGCGGCCGTTGACGATGTTCTCGTCCCGCTTCTCCCGCTTGAACCACTGGCGGATCTTGCTGCGGGCGTTGCTGGAGCGGGCGATCTTGATCCAGTCGCGGCTGGGGCCGTGGGCGCTCTGGCTGGTCATTACCTCCACCACGTCGCCGTTTTGCAGCCGGTGGTTCAGCGACACGATGCGGCCGTTCACCTTGGCGGACACCATATGGTTGCCCACGGCGGAGTGGATATTATAGGCAAAGTCAATGGGGGTAGCCCCGGCCGGCAGGTTGATCACGTCGCCGTTGGGGGTGAACACGAACACCTCGTCGGCAAACATGTCCACCTTCAGCGAGTGGATAAAATCCTCGGCGTCGGCGCCCTCCTGATTTTCCAGCAGGCGGCGCACCCATTCATAGCGGCCCTCGTCGCCGGCGCCCTGTCCGTGCTGCTTATACTTCCAGTGGGCGGCAATGCCGTACTCGGCGATCTCGTGCATCTCCCTGGTACGGATCTGCACCTCGAAGGGGATGCCGCTCTCGCCCACCACCGTGGTGTGCAGG
>CABSAW010000050.1:0-11506 GCA_902475745.1 uncultured Oscillospiraceae bacterium | reverse complement strand
AAGGGAGTAGGCCGTCAAAAGCGGCGCGAGGGTTCAAATCCCTCCTTCCGCGCCATAGAAGAAACCCTGTAACCATAATGGTTACAGGGTTTCTTCTATGGCCAAAAATTAAGCTTAGCCAGAAGCTTGACCGCGAGAAGGTACATTTCTGCTATACGGTCGCTTCATTCAACCGCAGCGGCCAACGGCTCCTTATCCTTCCGGCACGCAACACAGGCCCTCCCGCAAGCCTGAAAGCTTAGGCGGGAGGGCCTTGCAGAGAGAGGACAGGATTTACTTACGGCGCGCAGCCTTGTTATCGGTATGATAACGCTCCTGATAGGACTCACCGGGCACCAGAATGGTGTCCAGCCACTTGTCGTGCTGGTTCATGTCATCCTTCATGAGCACCATGTGCATAAACTCAGCAGACAGCTCAGAGCCGAATACCGAGTTGAACAGGTCGCACTCCAGCTCAATGCTTGCCACATAGTCGTAACCTACCCGGCGCAGCTCGGCAAAGATATTCTTCCAGAAAATCATGTCGTGGCCGTAGCCCATGGTACGGAAGTTGAAGGGGCGTTCTCTGCGATAAGGATAGTCCACAGTGGTAAGAGTACCGTTGATCATCACTTCTTCGTCGTCAAAGATCATGTCCTTGGCGTGCATGTGATAGATGCAGCCCTCCAGTTCCCGGATAACCATAAGGGGATCCATCCGATGCCACAGCAGGTGGCTGAAGTCCAAGTTGGCTCCGATGGCGGAGCCTACGTCAGCCCGCAGCTTCTTAAGGGTCTTGGGGTTGTACACCAAAAAGCCCGGATGCATCTCCAGAGCAAATTTCTCTACACCATACTGCTTGGCAAAAGGAATCATCTCCTGCCAGAAGGGCACCAGCTTTTCATTCCACTGCCATTCCAGTACACGGCGGTAGTCCTCCGGCCAGTTGGTAACCACCCAGCTGGCATAATCCGCTCCCTCGCAGTCACCGGGGCAGCCAGAGAACCCGTTGATGGTATCCACCTCCAGCTCCTGGCAGAGCCGAGCGGCGTTCTGCATCCGCATTACGGACAGATCGCGCACTGCCGCCCGAGGGGATATGGGGTTGCCGTGCGTAGACAGGGCTGAAACCTTCAGACCATAGTTCTTCAGAAGATCCTTCACATGCTGGAGCTTCTTCTTGTCTACCAGCAGCTCTTCCGGGTTAAGGTGCACGTAGCCCGACTCCTCACCGACGCCGAACTCCACCATTTCAATGCCCATCTTGGCGATGCGCTCCAGGGTCTCCTCCAGAGAATAGCCACGGAAGGCATTGGCAAAAATTCCTAACTTCATATTAGCCTCCTACCTCCGGCAAAAACGCCTGTTCATAGGGATGGATCGCGGCATACCAAGGGCAGCCAACGGGCTCGTCCCGCAAGATAATCTGATTCAGGAAGTCAACGCTCTTAACCAGTCCTTCCTTCTGGCCAACCGAGGCATCCTCGTGCTCAATGCTCAACGTGCCATCATAGCCATTCTGGCGCAGAGCCACCAGCATTTCTTTCCATGTGGCGGTATCCGTTCCGCTTCCGGGAATGCGGAAGCTATAGGGACGGTCCACAGCATCGTCCTCCAGCCAGGGGTCAAAGAAACCGGTGCGGCCCATAATCTGGGGATCCACATAGCAGTCCTTCGCATGAACGTGATAAATAGCTCCCCGCAGCCGGCGAATAGCTGCCGGCGGGTTGATGCCTTGCCAGATCAGGTTGCCCGGGTCAAAGTTGGCTCCGATCGCCGTGCTGCCAACCGCGTCACGCAGGCGCAGGAGGGTACGGGGGTTATACACCGAGAAACCGGCGTACATCTCAATGGCGATGCGTACATGGTGCGCCTCGGCAAAGGCCGCAAACTCTTTCCAATAGGGAACAAGTACCTCATCCCACTGATACTTGGTAATAGGCAGGTTGTCAAAAGGCCACACGGCGATGCACCAGGTGGGATAGGTAGAACTCTCTCCCACACCGGGACAACCCGAGAAGGTAACCACCGTCTTCACACCCATCTTTTCTGCCAGCAGAACGGCGTTGCGCAGGTCTGTGTCATACTTCTGCGCCACCGCCTGATTGGGATGGACCGGGTTGCCGTGGCAGGTCAGCGCGCTGACGCTGAGGCCTGCATTCTTGATGGTTGCCTGAAACTTGTCAAATTCCTTTTCGTCAGCCAGCAGCTTGCTGGGATCGCAGTGAACGGTACCGCTCAGTCCACCGCAGGGGATCTCCACCTGCTCAATGCCGATGGATTTCGCATAAGCCAAGGCGTCGCCAAGGCTGTGGTCGCACAGGGCATTTAGAAATAGTCCGATATTCATTGCTTGCCTCCCATGGATTTTTGTGAGAGCCGCGCCCCACTATTAGGGCGCGGCTTTTTCACTGAGATGGTTACAGGATCTCCGCCTTTTCCTTATAGTTGTCGGGGGTTACGTCAATCCATGCACGACCGCAGATGTTGTTGCCGTCAATGATGGTGATGTTCTCATAGCCGTCAACACCCAGATTGTCGCCGTTCTTGATTTCAATACCGTCGCGTACACGCTTGCCAACCTCATAGGCGGCATACTGGGCATAGCCGGGATACCAGAAAGCGGAGTACTGCACGGAACCCTCTTCGAATTCCACCTGCAGGCCGGAAGCTTCGCCGATACCAAGCACCTTGATCTCGCCGATCTTATTCATTTCACGCACAGCGCGAGCAATGCCGTTAGTGGAGGAAGCGGAGCCGGCAAAGATAACGGTCAGATCAGGGTTCGCCTGAATCAGCTCCTTTGCCACCTTGTAGGATTCCTCGGAGGAGTCCATGCTCTCATAGGGGATGGGCTTGTCGCCGTCCATGGGGTTGACGAAGGTCATCTCGGGATAGTTCTCCTGAGCGTAGGCATAGAAAGCCTGAGCCCAAGCGTTGTGGGAAGGAACAGTGAGCTGGCCCACGGTCAGCGCCACCACAGCGTCCTCACCGGCAATCTCAGCGGTCTTCTGAGCAAAGTTGATGCCGAACTCCTCGTTAACAAAGGCGTCCACATTATAGTCGATGTTGCTCAGGGTGCTGCCCTCATGGGTAACCACGGTGCAGCCCATACCCTTAGCCTGCTTGAGCAACTCGTCGCAAGCATCGGCAGCGATAGGCACCACGGTCAGGATGTCGGGCTGCAGAGCAATTGCGTCATTGAGGCACTGAAGCTGAGCGGCGGAGTCAAACTCCACAGGCCCTACATAGTGGTGCTCGGCGCCGTTTTCCTCGGCCCAACGCTTACCTTCCCAGTCCATGGAGTCAAACCAGTTGTTGCCGATGAGCTTGGGCACAGTAGCCACCACTTTGGTCTCCAGACCGCCGGCAGGGGCATCGTTGTTGGTGTTGACGCTACCGTTGTCACCGCTACCGCAGGCGACCAGAGAGAGCATCATTGCCAAACTCAGGATTGCGCACAGGATCTTGACGTACTTTTTCATGTGATTTTCCTCTTTCTTTATTTTTTCGAGACACTTTTTGATAAAACTGGGGTTGCCGCTGTATTGAATCCGCCGATCTGCCTCCTTCCTCCGTATCCGGGGAAATGTGGTCAAGCCGCAGGGTCTGCCGGTGCGGCCCGCTTACCTTTAAAGAGTCTTCTCCATACCTTCTGGCGCCAGACGGTAAAAACGTTGGTTCCAGTAATCAGGATGAGAATCAGCATCAGTCCCCACAGTGTATTTTTCAAGAAGGGAGAGAACCCAGCCAGAGTTACACCCGTGGTGATCACTTGCAGGCAGACCAGAGAGATGAAGATATTAAGGATCTTACCGCCGCCGCCGATGAGCCAAGCGCCGCCCATGAGCACAACAATCATAGCCGTTCCGGTGATGGACTCGCCATAATCGCTGCGCAGGGCGCCCATACGGGAGTAGACCACAAGGCCGCCGATGGCGGAGAATACGCCGCTGAGCATGTAGGAGTACATGAGCGTTTTGAAGTTGGAGTTTCCGCTGTATTTGTTGGCGGTAGCATTTGCACCCAACAAACGGCACTGCTCGCCGTAAGAGGTCTTGTCCAAAAACAGACCCACAAGAATATAGCTAACCAACAGCAGGATAAGCAGATAAGGAACTCCGCCCAAGCTGCCCGCTCCCAGTTCCAAAATTACATTGGGAGCGCCCATAATGGAGCCGCCCTTGGTAAGGATAAGGGAGATACCCTGAAAGAACATTCGGGTGGCTGAGGTAACCAGCACTGTAGTCAGTCCCAAGCCGGCCACAAAATATCCATTGAGCATGCCTCCCAGCATACCGATGAGCAAGGTCACCAGAATACCCAATACCAGTCGAGCTGTGGGGCTGGGGATTACGTCGGCCAAGATAATGCCCTGAATGATCATACCGCCGCAAATCATCGCCGTGTTACCCAAAGCGATAACCGACAGGCTGAAGCCACCGGAGATAACCACCAGGAACATGGCCAGAGAGAAGATGCCGATCTCGCTGAGCTGCCGCAACATGGATTGGAAATTGTACAGGGTAAAGAACTTGGATGGATTCATCCCGCCAAAGAGAAGGACGCAGAATACTGTAAGCAGAATCAGACCCAGCGTGCGTCTATCTAACTGCCGGCTCGTATCCTTTCCAAAGATTTTCTTTGTCATATCCACCCCTCCTTAACCGCGCCGGGCTTTGATGTCGCCCAGAGAAGTAACCAGCACACTTATCAGCAGGATCACACCGATCAGCAACGTCTTGAGATAGGGAGAGGCTCCCAGCAAGGTCAGGTTGTTGTTGATCAGGGTTATGATAAATACGCCTGCCAGCACACCGCCTACCGTACCCTTACCACGGTTGTTGTCCACACCGCCAAAGATAGCCGCGGCAATAATATTGCTGCCGCCTTTGATGATGTGTGAGGGTTCCGCAGTGGACATGTTGCCGTAAAAAACCAGACCGGCCACACCAGTGCAGAAGCCAAAAATCACATAGGCCAGAATATAGACGCTCATCACGTTATAGCCCACGCGCTCCAAGGCCATCTTGTCGCCGCCCAGTGCGTAAATCCCTCGGCCCAGCTGTGTGTGGTTGAGAATAAACCATACCACTACTGCCAAGATAACGAGGAAGATAACACTCACCAGCATGGTGGCCCGCGTACCGTCCTCCGACTCCACGGAGAAAATACTATCGTGGGAGAGGCGAATGATCTGCTGAGGCATATCAGACTGACTGATATAGCCGTTAACAAAGATAAACAGGACAGACGAATAGATCAGATTGATACCCAGAGACACCACGAATCCGGACAGGTTAAATTTCACCGAAATCCACATGGAGATCAGCGCAACCGCCGCGCCAATGCAGCCGGAGAGGAGGAAGCCGGAAATATAATCGCCCTGATATCCAAAAAGCCGGTAGATATAGGCTGTCGTGTAGAAGGAGATCATGGCGATAGCCGTAGAGGACATGTCAAAGCTTCCTGTTACCATAACCACCATCAAGCCAATGCAAGCCAGAGCGGTGAAGATGGAGTTGTTCACCAGACCCACCAAGTTAACCGGAGAGATAACGGCGGGGTTGATGATGCCGAAGATGATCAGCAGGAGGAAAAATATTCCCACGCGGATGAGGGTTTCCCGCATACCGCGGATGGTTCTCATTATATTATCCATTCTTCCACCTCCTACGCCTTTGCCAGATGTGCCTGCAGACTGGTCTCATCGATCTCATCGGACAGGTATTCACCACTGAGTTCACCCTTGTTCATCACCAGAATTCGATTGCTCACCGCCAGAATCTCCGGCAGGTCATCGGAGATGACGATAATTCCCATTCCGGAACGGGCCAGATCCATAATAATCTGATGGATGACGCTCTTGGAACCCACGTCCACGCCCACGGTGGGGCAGTTCAAAATGAGCAGCTTGGGATCTGTGGCCAGCCACTTGGCCAGCACAATCCGCTGCTGATTGCCGCCCGAAAGGGATTTGGCCGGATTCTGCAGAGAGCCAGCCTTAATCTTCAGGGATTCAGCCTGCTCCTCCACCACTTCCCGGATTTTCTTCTTGTCCGTGATGTTCAGCAGGTTTTTGCTGTATTTTCGGATAATGGACGCAGAGATATTCCGGCTGATTTCAGTCTCCAGGAACAAGCCCTGTGTCAGACGATCCTCCGGCAGATAGGCGATGCCGTTTTTCACAGCGTCGTAGCTCTCCCTGATTTTCAGGGGTTGACCGTTAATCAGCAGCTCGCCTCCGCTGGACTTGCGCAGACCGAAGATGGTCTCCGCCAGCTCAGTGCGGCCGCAGCCCAGCAGGCCGGTAATACCCAGAATCTCCCCCTGATAGAGCTTAAAGTTGATATTACGGAAGTACTTGTGATGGCTAAAATCCCGCACCTCAAAGATAGGCTCCTGCGAGATGGACTCTGGCTTATAGCTGATCCTGTCGATCTCCCGGCCGGTCATGAAATAGACCATCTTGCTCTTGTCAAACTCCTCTTTGGGGCCGTCCACCACGTTCTTGCCGTCTCGCAGAACGCACACGCTCTCCGCCACCTCAAAGACCTCGTCCAGCTTATGACTGACAAAAATCAAGGCGATGCCGCGCTTTTTCAGATCCCGGATAATCCGGTAGAGAGCTTCAATCTCCTTGGTGGTCAGAGCGGTGGTAGGCTCGTCCATGATGACCAGCTTGGCATCCAGCATCAGCGCGCGGCAGATAGCCACGATCTGACGCTCTCCCACAGAGAGCTTGGATACCTCTTCATCCAAGTCCAGCTCCACGCCCAGCTCTTCCAGCTGCTTCTGGGCCAGCCGCCGGTTCTCCGACTTGCTCACCCACTTGTTCTTGTTATACAGCTGGTAAGACATGACGATATTTTCCGCCACGGTCAGGTTGCCGAACAGCGAGAAGTCCTGATAGATAACCTGAATGCCTGCCGCCACAGACTGACGGGGATCCAGGGAGGTATAGGTCTTCCCATCGATGATAATTTCTCCCCCGTCCGGCTTATAGACGCCTGAGATTACCTTGATCAGCGTAGACTTGCCGCAGCCGTTCTCGCCCACCAGGCACTTTGCCTCGCCGGCTTTCAACTTGAAGTCCACACCCTGCAGCGCCTTGACCGCGCCGAACGACTTCTGGATATTTTTTACTTCAATTAAATATTCACTCAACCGTTCATTCTCCCCCTTCTCGGTTTACCCGCCGCCTTATGCCTCTGCTCCGGCCACTGTGACCCACTGGCCGGTTCGGTTACTTTCCATGCAGGCCTCTACGATCTGCATGATCTCCAGACCGTCCCGGAACGTGGCGTAGCCCTGCGTTTCCTGACGATACGTGCCATCATCCAAGGACTGATAGAAAGCGCGGAAGCCATTCTTCAGCGCATCGCACCAAGCCACCGCATGGCCCTCAGGCAGAGGCGCGTAGTGCCGGATTTCCTTCGCCACGGTGTTGGGAGAAGCATAAATCAGCTGCTTGCCGCCCCGGCGGGAACTTACCTGCAGCCGATCCGCATCCTCCTGTTCCCAAGCCAGCTCATAGTTGCCGCAGTCAACCGTCAGACGCAGGTCGTTCTTATGTCCGCCGCTGACCTGAGATACCGTCAGCGAGCCATAGACGCCATTGGCAAAACGCACCTGAATCAGGCAGGCATCGTCACTGGTCACATCGTAGGGCGTATACTCTCCTTCCTTGGCTGCCGCAAAGGACTCCACCGGGCCGGCGGGCTTCTGCCGCACCGGCATCACAGTCAGCAGCTTGGCGTAGACTGCCTGAATCTTGCTGCCTACGGCGAACTGAGCCAAATCAAACCAGTGGGAGCCGATGTCTGCCAAAGCTCTGGCCTGACCGCCCACTTCCGTATCCAGCCGCCAACTGTAGTCGGTATCGTACATAAGCCAATCCTGAAGATAGCATCCATGTACCAAGAAGATCGGTCCGGCTTCGCCGCTGACCACTCTATGGCGCATTTCCTGCATCATCGCATTGTGCCGGTAGTTATAGTTGACGCCGTTGGCCATACCCTTTTCACGGGCTATGGTGATAAGCTCCTCTGCCTGCTGGGTGGTGATGGTAAAGGGCTTTTCGCAATAGACATGCACGCCCTTGTCGAAAGCATACCGGTTTATCTCGTAGTGAAAGCGGTTGGGGGTACAGTTGTGTACTACATCCAGATTCTCCGCCTCCAGCATGGCTTTGTAGTCCTGGTACATGTTCATGCCCTGAAAAAAGCCCTGACCGACCTCTTTTGCTCCAAAGGCTCTGCCGGCTGCCGCCACCACCCGTACATTGGGCAGGCGGCGCAGCGCCTCAATGTGCTGGCGCCCTATCATGCCGCATCCCACAACACCTACGCGATATTCCATCATTGTGATTCCTCGCTTTCTCCTTGATTCAGTGGTATGTCTGTCTCAGCCTCAGCCGAACAGGACGCTGTTGACAATACTTTCCAGATATTCCTGTCTCCCGGAACCGGGCAGCAGAGGCGCCTTCATCTCCAGAGCGTAGGCAGACAGCTCTTCCAGCGTGGTCTCTCCGCTGCGGATCTTGGCGCCGATACCCTGTGTGAAACTGCTGTAGCGTTCCTCTACAAAGGCGTCCAGCCGACCGTCCTCGATGAGAGCGGCAGCCTTTTCCAGACCCAGTGCAAAGGTATCCATACCAAGAATAAAGCTGTAGAACATATCCTCCTCCGTGTAGCTGGCACGGCGGCACTTGGCATCAAAGTTCAGGCCTCCGTGCTTCATTCCACCGGCCTTGAGTACCTCGTACATGCACATGGTGGTATCATACACGCTATAGGGGAACTCGTCGGTATCCCAGCCCAGCAGAGTGTCGCCGGTGTTGGCATCAATGCTGCCCAGCATACCGTTAATGGCAGAGATACGCAAATCATGCTGGAAGGTGTGACCGGCCAGCGTGGCATGGTTGGCCTCAATGTTAAGCTTGAAGTCCTTATCCAGGCCATACTGCCGCAGGAAGCCCACTGCCGTGGCAGCGTCGAAATCATACTGGTGCTTCATGGGCTCTCTGGGCTTGGGTTCAATAAAGAAGTCTCCCTGGAAGCCAATGCTGCGGCCATACTGTACTGTCATGTGCATCAATCGGGCGATATTCTCCTGCTCAAACTTCACCTTTGTATTCAGCAGGGTCTCATAGCCCTCTCGACCGCCCCAGAATACATAGCCGGTGCCGCCCAGCTTGACGGTCATATCCAAAGCCTTCTTCACCTGAGCTGCCGCGAACGCAAACACATCTGCCGAGTTAGTGCTTCCCGCTCCGTTCATGAAACGGGGGTTGTTGAACATATTGGCCGTACCCCAAAGGCAGCGGATACCGGTCTGCTTCATTTTTTCCAGAATGTGATCGGTAATCTCGTCCAGACGGCGGTTGGTCTCGGCCAAGTCATCCGCCTCGGGCACCAGATCCACATCGTGGAAGCAGAAGTAGGAAATTCCCAGCTTCTGCATAAACTCGAAGCCAGCCTCCACCTTGGCATGGGCGTGCTCCATGGTGCCGGGAACCGTGCCGAAGCTTTTATCCGCAGTGCCTGTACCGAACATATCGGCGCCTGCGGCACACAGCGTATGCCACCAGGCCATGGAGAAGTGCAGGTGCTCCTTCATAGGCTTACCTGCCACCACTTTGTCCGGGTTATAGTATTTAAAGGAAAGGGGATTCTTGCTGGTCGGCCCCTCATAAACGATGGGGCCAATCCCCGGGAAAAACTCTGCCATGATCAATAACTCCTTTTCAATATTGCCCTACCCCATTAAGTCACAGGGCTGCCAGGGCTGCAAATGAATCTGATAGTTTCCGGCTGAGCTGCCGGTAAAGTGTGAAATATCTCTCATATTTCTCTGCATTTTCCTCCACAGGAGCCTGAGGAGGATTGGTGTGGATCACCTGATCGCAGGCGGCCTCTACGCTGGGGTAGATGCCGCTGCCCACTCCGGCCAGCAGGGCCGCGCCCAAAGCCGGACCCTCTCTGTTCTGTACCGTTACCACCGGGCAGTGATACAGGTCTGCCAGCATCTGTCTCCACAACGGGCTAGTGCCGCCGCCGCCGGTAGCCAGCATCTCCTCAAACGGAACACCCATGTTCCGAATAATCTCCAGGCAGTCGCGTTGGGAGTATGCCACTCCCTCCATCACTGCTCGCAGCATATCCTGCCGGGTGTGCATACCCGATAGACCGAAAAAGACGCCTCTGGCCTGCTCATTCAGCAGCGGACTGCGCTCTCCCATCAGGTAGGGCAGGAAAATCAGCCGGTTGGCTCCGATAGGCACCCGGCCAGCCTGAATGTCCATCAGCTCATAGGGGTCCTTCCCCATGCCTTGGGCCGCCAGCATCTCCGGCGAGCAAAATTGATTACGGAACCACTGTAAGCTTCCACCTGCCGCCAAGGTGCAGCTCATCACTGTCCAAGCACCGGGTACTGCACTACAGAAGGTGTGCACCCGTCCCTCAGGATCGATGGTCACATGGTCGGCGTGGGCGAAAATCACACCAGAGGTGCCGATTGTGGTAAAGGCCTTTCCTGCTTTTACCACGCCGGTGCCTACCGCCGCCGCCGCATTGTCCCCTGCGCCGCCCACCACCGGTGTGCCGATGGCCAGACCGGTGGCCTCTGCCGCCGCTTGGGTAATATGGCCCGTCACCTCCACCGACTCATGCATCTGCGGCAAGAGCGCCGGATCCAGTTCCAATGCGCAAAGCACCTCTTCGCTCCAGCAACGGTTGGGAACATCCAACAGGTTGGTTCCCGAAGCATCACTTACCTCGGTGGCAAATACACCGCACAGCTTGTAACGCAAATAGTCCTTAGGCAATAGAATATGACGGCAGGCCGCCCAGCGCTCAGGCCAGTACCTGCGCACCCACAGGATCTTTCCTGCGGTGAAGCCGGCCAGGGCGGGATTCGCGGTGATATCGATAAGCCTCTGCGCTCCCACTCGCCGGGTAATCTCCCGGCATTCCTCTCCGGTGCGCCCGTCACACCACAGGATGCTGTTTCCCAGCACCTGCCCGTCCTCATCCAGCATCACCAGACCGTGCATCTGCCCGGAAAGGCCCACTCCTGCGATGTCTGCCGGTAAAACTCCTGACTGCTCCAGCACCGCCCGGATCGTGTGGACGCAGGCCTGCCACCAATGTGTCGGATCCTGCTCCGCCCATCCATTTTGCGGTTGATAGAGCGGGTACTCCTCCGTCGCGCTGGCCAAGCTTCTGCCACTCTCGTCAAAGAGCACTGTCTTAAGCCCGGACGTTCCCAGATCTATACCCAGCAGATACCCCAAAGCTGTCGCCTCCCCTTTTCTCTTCAAGCAGCGCTCATTTTTTGTTGCGTGCTCGTGCATCAGTTACACTTAAAAGGATATTGCATCGACATGAAATTGTCAATTGGATTTTGGATTTATCCGATATTTTCCACAATATGCACATCCTTTACGCTTATTTTTGCACGAATCACACAATTTTCATTTTTTCTCTAAAAATGTGTACGAGCACATTTTTTCAGACATTACAAA
>CABSAW010000049.1:0-11552 GCA_902475745.1 uncultured Oscillospiraceae bacterium | reverse complement strand
GGACAGCGCGGAGATCATCTGGGCGGTGTAAATCTAAATTGATACAAAAGAGGAGTAACCATTATGAACGACGAACGTAAAGCAATTATTGAAGTAGACATGACCGACGACGAGTGGATCGAACTGTTGTGTCTGTGTGAGGAGATCAATCTGACGCCGGGGGATCTGGCTGTGGCATTCTGTCAGGAGGTCATCCGGCAGCAGGCGCTGCTGTGTATTATCGCCGCCGCTGTTCGCGCCGATGTAGCCAATCAACTCAACCGATAACAGGAGGAATTGCACCTATGAAAATCGAAAACAAGACTCCCATTGCGGAGGAGATCATCCGCAACAACCCTACCGGTTATGGCCTGTTCGCCGGTATCGGGGACAATTTCAACAGCGTGGCACAGGTCATCTGCGAACTGATGGACGACGCGGTCTCCAACCTCCGCGCCAACAAAGACGATCCCGAACTGTCCATGAGGGTAGTGCTGTCGTTGGAAAACCTGGGCGATGCGGTGGAGATCACCGTGACGGACGGCGGCACGGGCATTGCTGACCTCGGTAGCGCCCTGACTATCGCATGTCGGGACGGTGCGCAGACGCCGCTGAACGAGCACGGCTTTGGATTGAAGCACGCACTTGCCTCCTGCGACAGCAGTCCTGACCAGAAGTGGAGCATCCGCACCCGCACGAAGGACGACGCCGCGGCAAACCAGTACCGCGAGGTCAAGGCGCCATATTCCATGGGCACATCTGAATTGGACAAGCCCATGAAGGTGCGTTTCTATTCAGGTACGGGTGATCTGCCCCACCCCACTGGCACATCGATCTCCGTCCGCTGCCCTATGGCGAAGTTCCGGACGGTGAAGCCCGACCGTAAGGCAGCGCCCTCCGACTTCCACAATCTGGTGCGGTATATCATTGAGGAACTGCGGTACGTCTACGCGGGCATTCTGGCGAATACGCCCATCACCATGGAGGTGTGGGAGATCAGCGGCAGCGAGGAAACGCCGCATACGCTGACGCCGCTGCTGCCGGTGTGGGAGGAGGGCAGCGTGAAGGATTACGGCGAGATCCCCTGCAATCTTGGCGGCGGCCCGCTGACTATTCGTTGTAAATACGGCAACATTCTGAAGAACCCGTCCAACGCTATCTACTACAAGTGCAACATGGAGTCCAGCGGCGTGGAGCTTCGTATCAACGGACGCGCTATTGAGCACGGAATGTTTGACCGCGTCTGGGGCGAGGCCATTCATCCCAGCCAGAACCGCTTCCTGGTGCAGGTGGATCTTATCTCGGACAACCCTGCCGCACTGCCCGCCACGAAGAATACGAAAACCTCTTTCTGCGAAGCTGATCCGCGTCTGAAGAATCTGCTCAGCTGGATTGCCTCGTATGTTCCCGCCCCGGCCAAGGATGTGGACTCGATGGAGCTGCGGTATGTCAAGGAGCTGACTGCCAAGCGGGAGAAGGACCCCACCGCCCTGCGGGTGAGCCGCGAGGAGCCGGTGTTCCAGAAGATCGGGCTGAAGGCCAAGGTTGACCTGTTCGTGGGCTACATCGACCGCGTGACCATCTACGAGGCCAAGGCTGGCAAGACCAAGGCGCTGGACTTGTATCAGCTCCGCATGTATGTGGATGGCTGCGCGCTGGACAATAAGCCGGTGGATGAGGCCGTACTGATTGCCAAGCGTCATTCGGCAGAGGTGAAGGAACTGCGGGACATCCTGAACACTCTGACCACGCCTGATGGTCGTCCCTACAATTTCCGGTTGGCTACATGGGACGAGGAGGGCATCGTGATCCGCCAGAGTGCGTAAGAACAGCCGGGGAAAAGTGTGCAATCATTGCACACTTTTCCCCCGGCAGGAGTGAGAATATGACCGATGAAAGAAAATCGCCGCTTTATGAAGACACTCACTGCGACGATGAGGACGCGGAGATGGACAGGCGCATCTCTCAGGCAGCTTTTGTTGCGTATCAGCAAGCCAAGATGAAAGGCATTCCTGTGGCCCGCTATGACTCGGAGAAAAAGGCGACCTATTTGCTGTACCCTGACGGACACCGCGAATATGTGGACAAGCCGCCGGAGAAAGCGCCGCCATCCACTGGACTTGCACCACAAAATCATGTACAATGGGAGCAGAAATTCACAAAAGAGAAAGGACGACTGACCATGACATATACTTCCGCGCAGGCCAACAAGCTACTGAAAAAGCTCAACGACGAGCACGCCGCCCTGCTGGATAAGGAGAACCGCAGCAAGGATTTCCGCGCCGCCATGGGCGAGGACGTGGAGTCCGTGCGCCCCGCCTACGACTACTCCGACACGCAGAAGAAATTGGCGGAACTGGAGCAGCACATCCGCAAGGTGAAGCACGCCATCAACGTCTTCAATGCTACACATGTTATCCCTGACTCCGGTATGACCATCGACGAGATGTTGGTTTACATTCCCCAGCTGACCCAGCGCAAGAACAAGCTGGCCGACATGAAGGCCCGTCTGCCCAAGCAGCGGGTGGAGGAGCAGTATGGC
This sequence comes from uncultured Oscillospiraceae bacterium, assembly GCA_902475745.1. Classification (GTDB taxonomy): domain Bacteria; phylum Bacillota; class Clostridia; order Oscillospirales; family Oscillospiraceae; genus Vescimonas. The sequence goes on along the minus strand of CABSAW010000049.1, from coordinate 9,031 downwards.
CGGCAGTCCAATATCATTGACTACTCTTACGCCAACTACGATCTGGCGGCGGTAGAAGCCGACTACGAAAGGGTCAGCGACGAGCTGTCCCGCGCCCAGTTGGCACTGGATGCCGTGAACCAGCGGGACACGTTTGAGTTGGCGGAGTAAAAACCGTTCCGTCGCGCTGTCCGCGCCGTTTTAAAATTACAAGTAGTGACCTCCGACCCGTGTTCAATGTTACTGCGGAGGCAGGTTATTCTATTTGTTATTGGGTTATGTGGCCCGTGTTCAATGTTTCGGGTCGTTGCTGTAACTGGCTGCGGAAGCCGCGAGAAAACTTTTCCCCCGAAGGTCGAAGTACGGTTATAGACCTCCGGTTTTTCATCAGAAAAAGTGTGCAATCATTACACACGTTTCCAAAGGAAGGTGAGGTATGAACGTAAAAGAACTGATCCTGAGCCAGCCTGCGGCGGACATCGCCGCTGCGCTGATCGACCGCCTAGACGTTGAACCCGCCAAACGTGACAAGGGCATCCGCCGCATCACGGCACTCATCGACAGCCTGCGCGGCATGGAGCCGGAGGCCACCGATTATATACTTCTGGGCGTCTGCCATATGTACGATGACAGGGAATTTCTGGATGCCAACCTGTACCGTAAGAGTGAACTCCCCGCCGAACTCGCGCCGCTGCCGGAAGTCCTCGAGATGAAAGGCATCGACGAGTTGACCGCGGATGAGACCGAGCAGGCCGCTCGCGCCATCCAGCTACCTCAGAGCTACGCGTTTGAATTGTCGCCGTGGTGCGAGGTGCTGGGTTACGAGGTCAATATCGCCAACGCACAGGAGGTCGGCGTGGCCACCTTTTGCGCGGCGGTGCTGTATGAGATGACCTTCTTCGGCTTTGACGAAAAGGCGGTGGACGCAGAACGGCAGAAACTCTATGATTCCCTCCACGAAGCGGAGGAACTGGACAAACTCCCGCCGGAGGAACGGGCGAAACACTTCTTCTCTGCGGAGGAGGTCTTTGCCGAACTGGGTATCCCTGAACCTTCCGAGGAGGAACGGCAGGAAACGCATTGGCAGATGTGCAGGGAGATGCTGTTCAACAGTCTGAAAACGTATCGGATGCTGGAAAAGTACATGAAAACGCACTGAACAGAGGAGGCCATCGGCTATTTGTCGATGGCCTCCTTTGTCCGTCAAACATGGTTCGTGTCGCATTGCGTAATGTTTCCAAAAATATTCGTGTAAATTAGCGTGAAAATTTGAATGAAATTTGCAGATTTTTACACGAATGTTCACCGCTGTCACGCCTGCACCCTATATTTCACGCGGTTTCCGTACCGCGTTGAAGTCAACAATCCCAGCTGTTCAAACTTCAGCACAAAGCTGCGGATGGTGGCGTAGGCGGCATTGCCGAAGTCCTTTTCCAGCTGCTTGGTGGAGAACTCGGCTTCCCCGTATGCGGAGAGGACGAAGTTCCACAGATCCTTTTCTTTCTCCGTAACCTGCCCCCGCGACAATGCATCCTGAAACGCCTCGGTCGTCCGGCGGGCAGGGAGCACTCCGTTCAGCTTGTGATACACATTTTCAATGAAATACACTAAGAACGGCGTTACGTCCAGCACGCCGCTGATGTGGGCATTCTCCTCCACCAACGTGTAGGCGTCGTAATACCCCTTGCGGCTCTTGTTGACGTACTCAGACAGCGGCACGAACAGGGCGGAGGAATACCCCTGCTGTACCAGATACCACAGGTGCATCAGCCGCGCCATTCTGCCGTTGCCATCAAAGTAGGGGTGCAGATAGGCGATATAGAAGTGGAGCAGGGCCGCTTTCAGCAGATCGTTGCTGTCGGACTCCTCGTGGATGAAGCGCACCAGCCCCCCCATCCGCTCCGGCAGCTGCTGCCACGGCAGGCCGGTATGCTCCACCTTGGAGCCGACCACGTACACACTGTCGTGCCGGTAGAAGCTGCCGGGGCGCAGTCGGTCTTCCTCCGGCAAATAGGCACCGATGGCGGTCTCATACAGCTGGTGGATGGATGCTTCGGTGATCCTGTTGGAGGGGTCGCTGATGAATTCCAGCCCCTTCTTCATGCCATAGATGCGGTTCTCGCTTTCGTCCGCCGGAGCAAAGCCGGACAGGATCTTGCGGACACTGTCGCGGGAGAAATCCACCTGCTCAATGGTGAAGGTGGAGATGATCTCCTCCTCCATGGCCTTTGCGCCGTAAAGCTGTGTGCTGCTCTGCGGCGTCAGCAGGATTCGGGCGGCAGAGAGATGCACCTGCGCGACACTATTCAGATAGACAAGCTCCTGCCCGGAAAAATCCTTCAACGGCAGTGGGTGGTAGAAGCCGTCCTTCAGCAGCGTGACAAACTCTCCCATATCCGCCTGTGGATATTTGTAGCCCAGCTTCTTCAAGTCCAGCACACTTTTATCCGACAGCATTTTCGTAAACAACGCAGCGTCCATATAGCACCTCTTGTTGATATAGAGTGGTATCAATTTATATCAGTATACAGGAGTGTTTCCGGAAATGCAAGAGGAAATACCTCAAAACTACCTGAAATGCCTTGACGGACAAATACTGTGGTATTACAAACAGGAGGATTATCAGCCTTTATGAAACACTCCACGGGGCGGACATTCAGAAAAGCTATGAGGTTATGGATGCACACTTTGCCTCCGGTGAAAGCCGGTTGAAGGCTGTGCGGAAAAAGTGCGGCTTGACGCAGGAAGCGCTTGCCAAATGTCCCGTTGAAATGATAGGGTTGCTTTTACTTGAAATGTCGGGTATGCTGTTTCTAAGAACAGCGGCGATGTGGTCTTTTAAGCGGAAGCTGCATCCAATGAAGGGAGGCTCTATATGGACAAAATATCCCAGATAGACGGAAGGGAATATACCCTAATAGAGCAACTGCCCGCTTTGGTGGGAGATGCCGGTTATGTCATCTGCGAGGATGCGGAGGGCAAACGGTTTGTGTGTCCGGGGGATCTGTGGCTGGAAAATGTACCTCAGACAGAGCAGACTGCGCCTGTCTGTACCCATAGCTCTACGCAAGAGAAAATAGAGTGCTTTCTTTCGATGTTCCGTGGTCGGGAGGGACTGTACGCAAGGCGGTATTACAGCACAAAAACCGGAAAGAGTGGCTATACACCTGTGTGCAAAAATGAGTGGGCGCAGAGGCTGTGCGATAAGCGGAAGTACAAATGCGTGGACTGTCCGAACCGGGCGTTTGTACCGCTGAGTTTTGAGGCAGTCAAGGCACACCTGCGAGGCAATGATCCGCTGTGCCGGGACGTGGCTGCAATTTATCCCATGCGTGAGGACAATACCACATGGCTGCTGGCGGCGGATTTTGATGAAGCGAACTGGCAGGCGGATGTCGCGGCGTTCCGCAAGTGCTGTACAGCACTGGGGCTTACGCCCGCGGTGGAGCGTTCCCGTTCCGGGAACGGCGCTCATGTGTGGTTTTTCTTTTCCGAGCCTGTTTCCGCGGCAGATGCGCGGCGGCTAGGCAGCGGCCTGCTGACCCGAACAATGGCGTGCCGTCATGAGCTGTCCTTCGCATCTTATGACCGGCTGTTCCCCGCCCAGGATACCGTGCCGAAGGGCGGCTTCGGCAATCTGATTGCCCTGCCCTTTCAGGGGCAGGCACAGAAGGCGGGGAACACGCTCTTTGTGGACGAGCAGTTTGTGCCGTACCCGGATCAGTGGGCGTTTCTCTCCACGCTGTCTAAGGTCACGCCGGAGCAGCTGACAGGGCTGCTGACAACGCTGTGTCAGGACGGTGACGTCGGCGCGTTGGCGGAAACGGAGGAAAAGCCTGTCCCCTGGCAGCGCAAGCGGGTACGGCGACAGTTGGGCAGGTCGGATTTTCCGCTTCAAGTACCGCTGACGCTGTCAAACCTGATCTATCTGGAAAAAGCGGGATTCTCTCAAACGGCATTGAATGCGCTGAAGCGGCTGGCGGCATTCCTCAACCCGGAGTTCCGCGCCAAGCAGGCCATGCGTCTGCCGGTCTATGGGACACCGCGTATTCTCGATTGCGGCTATGAGGACGATACTTATATCGGCTTGCCCCGCGGCTGTTGTGATACATTGACGGAATTGCTGGAGCAATATAACGTTCCGACTGCCATAGAGGACAAGCGCTGCAACAGCAAGACGATCGACGTGGCCTTTAACGGGACGCTGCGGTCAGAGCAGATGCCTGCGGCACAGGCACTTCTTGCGGGTGACATGGGGGTGCTGTCAGCCACCACAGCTTTCGGCAAGACGGTGATTGGGGCGTATCTGATTGGACAACGGAAGGTCAACACGCTGATTCTGGTGCAGTCCAGCGCATTGCTGGAGCAGTGGCGGGCATCTTTGGAGCAATTCCTCACTATCCATGAGGTTTTGCCGGAGCCTCCTAAGAAACGGGGCAGAAAAAAGAAGCGCTGCCTGATCGGTCAGGTTGGCGCGGGAAAGAATACACGGGGCGGGATCATTGACATCGCCATCATGCAGTCGCTCTTCGAGGGCGAGGAAAAGGAAGTCAAATCCTTTGTAGAGGAATACGGGATGGTCCTTGTGGACGAATGTCACCACGTGGCGGCGTTCACATTTGAAAAAGTGCTGAAGGCCACAAAGGCGAAATATGTGTATGGCCTGTCCGCCACGCCGGTGCGGAAGGATGGACACCACCCCATTATCTTCATGCAGTGCGGGCCGATCCGCTATCTGGTGGACGCCAAAAGTCAGGCGGATAAGCGGACGTTCTCCCATTTCGTGATTCCCCGATTCACGCGGGCGAGAGCACCGACTGGCAGCAGCATTCAGGAGCTATACGCCGCTATCGTCAAAAACGAAAATCGGAACGCGTCGCTGGTGGGGGATGCGGTGCAGCTCGTACGTGAAGGACGCTCGCCGATCCTGCTGACGGAACGAAAAGAACATGCGGCGCAGCTGGCCGTGCTTTTGAAGGGGCAAGTACAGAACGTCTTTCTGTTGGTGGGAAGCGACAAACCAAAGGAAAAACGGGAGAAATTGGCCGCGTTACAGGCGATACCAGCCAGTGAAGAGGTTGTCGTGGTGGCCACGGGAAAGTATATCGGAGAGGGATTTGATGCTCCGCGACTGGACACTTTGCTGCTGGCGATGCCGATTTCGTGGCGCGGAACGCTGGCGCAGTACGCCGGTCGGCTTCATCGAAGCTACGAAGGTAAGCACGAGGTTCGTATCTACGACTATGTGGACGTTCATATTCCCATGCTGGAGAGGATGTATCACAAGCGGCTGAAGGGTTATGCGGAGCTGGGGTATCAGGTGAGGTTCGGCACGTCGGATGAGCCCGTCAGCACGATCTATGATGGGCATACCGCTATGGCAACGTTTGAACAGGATCTGTCCGACGCGGCGCAGAGCATTGTGATCGTCAGCCCCTATCTGCAAAAGGGCCGTGTCGGGTGTCTGCTGCCGCTCTTGCAAAGCACCGTATCCCGTGGCGTAAAGATTACGGGACACACCAACGATGACGATGCACGTCGGTCAGAAATTGCCGCAGCCGTTGACGCGCTGCAATCGGCCGGTGCGGAGGTAATCCTGCACAGGGGGTTGCAGCAGCGATACGCCGTTTTGGATGAGCGTATCGTCTGGTATGGAAACGTAGATCTTTTGGCCTTCGGTCGAAGGGATACGGATGTGCTCCGCTTCGAGAACGCGGACATTGCCGGGGAGTTGCTGTCGCTGATAGATGAATCAGAGTGCGAACAACTGATGATCACGGATTAACGGAGGTATTTGCCGACAAGAGGGTGTCGCTTATGGCGACGCCCTCTTGCTGGATATTGCACTTACATGGTCGAAGATAGCTTTGTTCACTCGGATAGCCTAACCGCAAAGGGAAATCAACTGATTTTAGGCCAAAATACGATGCACTTGTATTTTAGCCTAAACAGGCGGCGATAATGCGTATCCGCAACAGGAAAGCCGCCCGATTTCAAATCGGGCGGCTTAGTTGCCTCGTAAGTGCTTTCCTCAGAGGGGCAGTCAGCATGCGACATTGGCGCTTTGCGCACAACCCCTCAAATTTGACCTCTTCCGCGCCTGAAACATCCGTAAAACACCCCGTTTACAAGTCAAATTTTTGCCTGATGCGCACAGCGGCTAAGCCAGCAAACCCTTGCGCCACAACATCTTTAAGTCATTTCCGGTTGCTCCACATCCCATTGAATAGGCTCCATGCCCATGGAGCGGATAGCAGAGATCACATGATCGTCATACTCGCCGTAGGGACATCTGATTAGTGTGGGACGGCATCCGGTAATGGCTTCGATCTTATCACAGCTGGTGTTGATATCCGCTACGATCCGGTCGGCAGACAGGCTGTTGTAGTGGTCGTGATGGGTAGAATGGCTCATGACCTCATGACCGGCGTCGTGCAGCGCTTTTACCGATTCCGGGTACTTATCCACCCAGTCTCCCACCACAAAGAAAGTGGTTTTCACGTTATAGCGTGCCATAATGTCAATGAGATGCTGGGTATCCTCGTTCCCCCACGCCGCGTCAAAGGAGATGGCGCACAGCTTATCCGGCCGCTCCACCGAGTAAATGGGCAGCTGCCGCTGGGAAACTGCCGCAGCCTGCGATGCGGGATAGAGCGTGATATAGAAGATGGCGGCGGCCAGCGCCAATGTGCACGCGGCCGCGACAAAAGCGCGGCGCAGCAGGAAAACACGCACCGATTTATATTTCATAATGTATCCCATCCTTTCTGCTGTTCAGCTTATGCGGCGATGGGGAATGGTATGCCCGGCGTTTGCGGTCAAAACGGAGCGCAAAAACCTGTTATTCGCCATCGGAACGGATTGACAATTCGACAAAATGTGATATAATCCCACTGTCTGGAAAAATATAAAGTTGTAGCACAGAGGTGTCTGCTCAAAAGCAGATGAAAAGGGAATCCGGTGGGAATCCGGAGCGATGCAGTCACTGTGTACGGGAGCGGCCTTGCAATCCACTGGGAAACTGGGAAGGGCAATGCCGTGATGAACGAAGTCAGGAGACCTGCCTGTGTGTGGAATCTCAAGCCTGCTGCCAACAGGTTGGTTTTCCTACGAACTTATAATCCGACGCGGCGCGCCGCACGGATGTATATGTAGTAAGAAGCACCGAGGGTGGCTGTGGGTAACGCAGCCGCTTTTATATTTCTTTCAGAACATTTTAGAAAAGAGGTAGATTCCCCATGAAGAAAGCACTTGCATTCCTGATGGCGGCCGTGATGCTGATGAGCATGCTGACCGCCTGCGGCGGTAAGAACAATACTGCCGACGACAACACCGACAATAACGTAAGCACTGAAGAGGCCGACAAGGCTGCCGCCGATAAGGTTGCCGCCCTGATCGATGCCATCTATGTGCAGGAGCGCACCGATGAGACTGACGCCCAGTGCGAGGCCGCCAAGGCCGCTTGGGACGCTCTGACCGATGCCCAGAAGGCACTGGTGGAGGGCGAGGAGGCCAGCCCCGACTATTTCGGTCTGGACACCGGTGACGCGTCCAAGGACGATCCCCGCAACCAGGACGAGATCGGCGAGAAGGAGCTGCTGGTGGTGTCCTTCGGCACCTCCTTCAACGACAGCCGCGTAGCCGACATCAAGAGCATTGAGGATGCCCTGCAGGAGGCCAACCCCGATTGGTCCGTGCGCCGCGCCTTCACCGCGCAGATCATCATCAACCACATCCAGGCCCGTGACGGCGAGAAGATCGACAACATGGAGCAGGCTCTGGAGCGCGCTATCGCCAACGGTGTGAAGCAGCTGGTTGTCCAGCCCACCCACCTGATGCACGGCGCTGAGTACGATGAGATGTGCGCTGCCATCGACGCCGTCCGCGACCAGTTTGAGTCCGTTTCCATTGCCGAGCCCATGCTGGGTGAGGTGGGCAGCGATGCTACCGTCATCAACGCCGACAAGGAAGCCGTTGCCAAGGCTGTTGTGGCCGAGGCGCTGAAGGACAGCGATTACGAGACCACCGCCGCCGCCAAGGAGGCAGGTGTTGCCTATGTGCTGATGGGCCACGGTACGGCTCATGTTGCCAAGGTTACTTACAGCCAGATGGCTACCCAGATGGATAAGCTGGGCTATGAGAACGTGTTCATCGGCACCGTGGAGGGCGAGCCTGAGGATACCTCCTGCGAGGCCGTGATTGAGGCTGTCAAGGAAGCCGGTTACACCACCGTGGTGCTGCGTCCCCTGATGGTCGTGGCGGGCGACCACGCCAACAACGACATGGCCGGTGCGGACGAGGATTCCTGGAAGACCATGTTTGAGGCCGCCGGCTTCACCGTGAACTGCCAGATCTCCGGTCTGGGCCGTATCGCCGATGTGCGTGCTCTGTATGTGGCTCACACCAAGGCTGCGATCGACGCTATTGCCTAACAAGGATTGAATGGGCTCCGGGACGGTAAAGGGCCGCCCCGGAGCCTTTTTCAAATAAAGCGATCAATAAGCGATAAAGAGGAGAATGACGATGAAAAAAGTAATTGCATGTATGCTGGCCGCGCTGATGCTGGCGGCGATGCTGGTTGGCTGCGGCCAGCAGGCGGATGTGCCCGGCAACGAGGATTCCAACGAGCCTGCGCTGGCCGACGGCGTATATACCGCAGAGTTCAACACCGACAGCAGTATGTTCCATGTCAACGAGGCCTGCGAGGGTAAGGGCGTTCTGACCGTAAAGGACGGCCAGATGACCATTCATGTCAGCCTTGCCTCCACCAGCATCTTGAACCTGTTCCCCGGATTGAAGGAGGACGCCCAGAAGGAGGGCGCGGTTCTGCTTCAGCCCACCACTGATACCGTTACCTATTCCGATGGTCTCTCCGATGAGGTCTATGGCTTTGACATTCCCGTTCCGGCGCTGGACGAGGAATTTGATGTGGCTTTGATCGGCAAGAAGGGCGTTTGGTACGACCACAAGGTGTCCGTCTCCAACCCTGTGCTGAAAGAAGATGATGGCAACGATGCTGCCGCCATTGCGCTGGCCGACGGCACCTACACCA
>CABSAW010000048.1:0-11706 GCA_902475745.1 uncultured Oscillospiraceae bacterium | reverse complement strand
TGCCGTAGACCCGCTTTTCCGCGTGGTCGCGGATGGCGCAGGTGTTCAGCACCACGATGTCCGCCTCCTCCGCCGCGGCGACGAAGGTGCAGCCCATGGCCTCCAGCATGCCCATGATATGCTGGCTGTCAGCCACATTCTGCTGGCAGCCGAAGGTGTCCACCAGGGCGCGGACAGGTGTGCCCCGCTGGGTATGCAGAGCCTTTATTTTTTCGGTAAACGCCTGCTGGCGGGACATGTCCGCCTCAGACACGACGACGTTTTTTCGTTCCAAGAGTACCTCCCTCACCCGGCGCTGCGGCACGGGCGACATGTTTCGACTATTTAACTGATGTATTATATCACATTTAAAGGCATAACACAAGAAACGGGACACAGAAAAGTTTTTTGTCAACATCGATTTTAGATAATTCATCATCGCTTTTTTCATCTAATTGACTGTTGCTTTTTCCCAAAATTCATGGTATAGTACGGGTGAGTTTTTGTGATATTTTTAACGTAATCTTTACGCAGCGGCAAGGGCCGCCGCCTCAAACGAATAAAAAAGAAAGAACACAGGAGGTTTCCAATGGAGACAACGCAGCAGATCTTATCCCGCTTTGCGCAGGACCGCGCCCAGCTGATTGCAATCCTGCAGGAGATCCAGACGCAGAAAAACTACCTCAGCCAAGAGGACATGACCACCGTGGCGGAATACCTGGATATCAGTGTGTCCGCTGTGTATTCTGTGGCCACCTTCTATGAGAATTTTTCGCTGGAGCCCAAGGGCAAGCATATCATCAAGGTGTGCGACGGCACCGCCTGCCACGTGCGCAAGTCCCAGCCCATTTTTGACGCCCTTCATGACTATCTGGGTCTTACCGGCAAGCGCAAGACCTCTGAGGACGGCATGTTCACGCTGGAGACCGTGGCGTGTCTGGGTGCATGCGGTCTTGCCCCTGCCATGACCATTGACGGCGAGGTACATCCCAAAATGAACCCGGATCTGGCCATTGCCGAGCTGGACAAGATCCGTGAAAAGGAGGCGGCAAAATGAGCAAACTGACACGTGAAGGCTTTCGCGCTCTGACGCAGGACGCCAAGCAGGCCCTTGCCGCCAGCGGCAAAATCCCCTCTGTACTGATCTGCGCCGGTACCGGCTGCATTGCCGGCGGCTCCATGAAAATCTATGAGAACCTGAAAAAAGAGTGTGAGGCACGGGGGCTGCCCGTATATGTGGGCTTGAAGCACGACAACGAGGAAGAAAAGAGCCTGCACATCAAAATGAGCGGCTGCCACGGCTTCTGCGAGATGGGCCCGCTGGTACACATCGAGCCTATGGGCATTATGTACATCCATGTCAAGCCCGAGGACTGCCACGAAATTCTGGAGAAAACCGTTCTCACCGGCGAGATCATCGAGCGGCTGGTTTATACCCGGGACGGCGTTGCCTATCCCCGCCAGCAGGACATCCCCTTCTACAAAAAGCAGCACCGCGTTGTGCTGGCCAACTGCGGCACCAGCGACGCGGAGGACGTGCAGGAATACATTGCCAAGGGCGGCTACGGCGCCTTTGAAAAGGCCCTCTTTGAGATGACCGATGAGGAGATCTGCAAGGAGATCACCGACTCCGGCCTCCGTGGCCGCGGCGGCGGCGGCTTCCCCGCAGGACGCAAGTGGGACGGTGCGCGCAGACAGAATGCCGAGCAGAAGTACATCGTCTGCAACGGCGACGAGGGCGACCCCGGCGCGTTTATGGACCGCTCCATTATGGAGGGCAACCCCCACAGCGTTATCGAGGGCATGATGATCGCCGGTGTGGCCACCGGCGCCACCGAGGGCTATATCTATGTCCGCGCCGAGTATCCGCTGGCGGTTGACCGTCTGCGCACCGCCATTGCCAAGGCCGAGGAGCTGGGTCTTCTGGGCGAGGATATCATGGGCAGCGGCTTCAGCTTCCATCTGCATATCAACCGCGGCGCAGGCGCTTTCGTCTGCGGCGAGGGCAGCGCCCTGACCGCCTCCATTGAGGGCAAGCGGGGTATGCCCCGGGTAAAGCCGCCCCGCACCATTGAGCACGGCCTGTGGGCTATGCCCACGGTGCTCAACAATGTGGAGACCTTTGCCAACGTGCCCGGTATCATTACCAACGGCGCTGCATGGTACCGCTCCATCGGCACGGAGAAGAGCCCCGGCACCAAAACCTTCGCCCTGACCGGCAACGTGGTGAACACCGGCCTTGTGGAGGTGCCTATGGGCACCACGCTGCGAGAGGTCATCTTTGACATCGGCGGCGGCATCCCCGACGGAAAGAAATTCAAGGCTGTACAGATCGGCGGCCCCTCCGGCGGCTGCCTTACCGAGGAGCATCTGGACATGCCCATGGACTTTGACTCGCTGAAGAGAGCGGGCGCCATTATCGGCTCCGGCGGTCTGGTGGTCATGGACGAGGACACCTGCATGGCGGAGGTGGCCCGCTTCTTCATGCACTTTACCCAGAACGAGAGCTGCGGCAAGTGTACCCCCTGCCGCGAGGGCACCAAGCGTATGCTGGAAATTCTGGAGCGCATCGTGAAGAACGAGGGCACGCTGGAGGATCTGGACATGCTGGAGTCGCTGTCCGACACCATCACCGACACGGCGCTGTGCGGTCTTGGCCAGACGGCCTGCAAGCCGGTGATGAGCACCCTGCGCCACTTCCGCGAGGACTATCTGCACCACGTAGTGGATCACCACTGCCCCATCTGCAACGGCCGCAAGCGCCGTCTGGAGATTCAGCCCGACCTGTGCAAGGGCTGCGGCAAGTGCGCCAAGAACTGCCCCATGGAGGCCATTTCCGGCCAGATCCGTGGTGTGTTCCACATCGACAACGAAAAGTGCATCCACTGCGGCGCCTGCTGGGGCGCCTGCCCGTTCGGCGCAATCGACGCCATCGAGGAGGAATAAGACATGGCCAAAGGAATTATGATCATTGACGGCCAGCGCGTGCCGTTTGACGGAGAAAAAAATGTACTGGCCGTGATCCGCAAGGCCGGTATCGAAATCCCCACTTTCTGCTACTATTCCGAGCTTTCCACCTACGGCGCATGCCGTATGTGCATGGTGGAGGACACCAAAACCGGAAAGCTGGACGCCTCCTGCTCCATGGAACCCCGGGACGGTATGTCCATCCGCACCAATACGGCAAAGCTGCTGAAGCACCGGCGTATGATCCTGGAGCTGCTGCTCTCTTCCCATGACTGCGAGTGCACCACCTGCGCCAAGTCCGGAAACTGCCAGCTGCAGAATCTGGCCCAGCAGTTCGGCGTGCACCATATCCGCTTCAAGGATACACGCCCCCGCCGCGAGCTGGACAACACCAGCCCCGCCATCTTCCGCGATCCCAACAAGTGCATCCTCTGCGGCGACTGCGTGCGCGTGTGCGAGGAAAAGCAGGGACAGGGCATTTTGAACTTTGCCCACCGCGGCAGCGAGCTGCAGGTGATGCCTGCCTTCGACAAGAAGATCGACCAGACCAAGTGCGTCAGCTGCGGCCAGTGCGCCGCCGTGTGCACCACAGGCGCTATCACCGTGAAAAACCAGATCGGCGAAGCGTGGGCCGCGATCCACAACCCCGCCAAGCGTGTGGTGGTGCAGATCGCCCCTGCCGTGCGCGTGGCCATCGGTGAAAACTTCGGCATTCCCGCCGGCACCAATGTGCTGGATAAGCTGGTCACCGCCCTGAAGCTGATGGGCGTGGACGAGGTATACGACACCAACTTCAGCGCCGACATGACCACCATTCTGGAGGCCACGGAGTTCCAGGAGCGGCTGAAGGCCGGCGGCCCCTTCCCCATGTTCACCAGCTGCTGCCCGGCATGGATCAAGTATCTGGAGCTGAACCGCCCTGAGTATCTGAACAACGTTTCCTCCTGCAAGTCCCCCATGGAGATGTTTGCCACGGTGCTGCGGGATCAGTATGCCGCCAAGGACGCCGAGGACGGCCGAACCACCTATCAGATCGCCATCATGCCCTGTACCGCCAAGAAGATGGAGGCGGCACGGGAGGAGTTCATCCACGACGGACGGCCCGACGTGGATCTGGTGCTGACCACCCGCGAGCTGGTGGATATGATCCGCGAGGCCGGCATCAAGCTCAATGAGCTGGAGCTGGAATCCCCCGACCTGCCCTTCGGTCTGGGCAGCGGTGCCGCCGTGATCTACGGCGTCACCGGCGGCGTGGCTGAGGCGGTGATCCGCCACTGCCTGCCCGACAAGTCCAAAAACACCCTGCGGGCCGTGCGGGTTTCCGGCGTCCGCGGCGACGGTGAAATCCGCGAGCTGACGCTGGACGTGGAGGGCACTGAGCTGAAGCTGGCCGTTGTAAACGGTCTGGCACACGCCAAGGAGCTGATTGCCGACATCGAGGCCGGGAAGAAGTTCTTCCATCTTGTCGAGGTCATGACCTGCCAGGGCGGCTGCGTAGGCGGCGCAGGACAGCCCTACGGCCTGAATGTGACCAAGAAGGCACGCGGCGGGGGACTTTACGCCGCCGACAACGCCGCCATGTTCAAGCGCGCCGAGAAGAACCCCATCGTCACCCAGATGCTCTCCGACTATGGCGAGGAATGGTGCCACGAGCATCTCCATGTCCATTACGGCAAGCACTAACCTTCACCCCACCGCGCAGGAAATACGTCAAGGCCTCCGGAAAGTACTTTCCGGAGGCCTGCTTGCTATTTTGCGGGCGAAAGGCCCTTATTCGCGGTCCAACGCCTTCAGCGCGCCGTATAGTACATCGCAGCATACGGCAATATCCCCGGCATCGGTAAACTCCTCGGGACAGTGACTGCGGCCGCCGCGGCTGGGAACAAACAGCATGCCCGTATCCGTTACGCGGGAGATGAACATGGCGTCGTGTCCCGCGCCGCTGGGCAGCAGCCTGACCGGCAGTCCCTTTTCCCGCACACTGCCGGCCAGCGACGCTACGATCCGCTGATGGAGACGGACGGGGGCCGTTTCCATCAGGCTGACGGTCTCCACCTGATAGCCTGCGGCCAGCAGCTGCGCCAGCTGCCGGTCCACCGCGCCGAACACCGCATCGATGGAGGCTTGCCGGGGAGAGCGGCACTCCACCGTCATCTCCACCCGGCCGGGAACAACGTTCGGCGCGCCCGGTTCCACGCGAAGAGCGCCGCAGGTGGTCACGGTACCGTCATTCAGTTCGCCGGCCAGTTGATCTGCCAGCGTCACAAGCTTTGCCGCTGCCACCATGGCATCATGGCGCAGGTGCATGGGGGTGGTGCCGCCGTGGTCAGGCCGGCCGATGATGGTGATTTTCTTTGTGCGGATACCCACGATGGTATCCACAATACCCACCGGCAGGCCCTCGCTCTCCAAAACCGGTCCCTGCTCAATGTGGGGTTCGATGAAGCAGGCCCAGCTGTCCCTGCTCTGCTTTGCTTCCGGCAGCTTTTCGGGCAGCAGTCCGCAGGCGGTCATGGTGTCGTAGGCGGTCATGCCGCCGCTGCTTTTCAGCTGCTTTAAATAGTCCGCCTCCAGCATGCCGGCCAGCGCCTTGCCGCCCATGATGCCCGAACCGAAGGTGCTGCCCTCTTCCTCCACGATTGCGGCCACCTCAAAGGGATGGCGCAGGGAAAGGCCGTCCTCCCGCATCATTCGGGCAAGCTCCAGCGCGCAGACAATGCCAACGGCACCATCGAACTTTCCGCCGCCGCGGACGGTATCCAGATGGGAGCCGACTGCAATGGCCGCCAGTGCGCCGTCCGTCCCCTCCCGGCGGCCGATCAGATTGCCTACAGGGTCCAGCCGAACGGACAGCCCCTCCGCCTCAAGCTCACGCCGCAGGTATTCCTGTGCATCACGGTACTCTTTTGTATAGGATCGGCGCGTAACGCCTGCGCCCGGCGATGCATTGAACCGGGCAAGCGCCTCTATCGCCTGGGCTATGCGGGTTTTATCTGCAAAAGACATCCTGTCACTTCCTTACTTCCTGAGCTGCGCCGCTTTGCCATGAAAGGCGGCCTTCGGCAGGAGACGCCATCTGCGGCTTGCATTTTTTCACATGATACACCTCAGCGAGCCGTTTGTAAACCTTTTCGCGGCGGCAAGAGCTTTCGGGTACGCATCCGATATGGCAGGATTTTCTTCCGGTTTTGTCGGAACCTTCTTGACAGGGCGGGATCCCCCGGCTATGCTGGAGAGGGGAAGGAGTTGGTGAACCCATGGTAGACGGCAACATCATTCTGTCCGTGGCAAAGGCCATGGACTTGCTGCAAATACTCAGTCAGGCCGGAAAGCCTTTGCCACTGAAGGAGCTGACCGATATATGCGGCTATCCGAAGAGCACCGTGTTCGGGCTTTTGACCACCATGCGGCAGTACGACATGGTCACCCAAACCCCCGACGGAAAATACACGCTGGGCCTGCGGCTTTTTGAGTATGGGCGGCAGGTGGAGCGCTCGTGGGATATCTCGCAGGTGGCCCGGCCCTATATGGAACACCTGAGCCGGCAGACCGGCGCGTCCGTGATGCTGTCCATCTGCGAAGGCGGCAGCGTTATTACCCTCGATCAGGTGGAGGCGCACAATGCGCTGCGCATCGTGTCGGACACAGGGGCCCGCTTACCCATCTACTGCACATCGCAGGGTAAGGTTTTTCTGGCAAGCATGTCCCGCGCAAGCGCGGAGACGCTGCTGCATAGCCAGACCATGCACCAGTTTACGCCCCATACCATCACCGATATCCCCGCCCTGATGCAGGAGGCGGATGCCTGCCGCAGCAACGGCTACGCCATCGAAAACGGCGAATATAAGATCGGCCTGCGCTCCATCTCCGCGCCGGTTTATAACGTAGAGGGCAAGGTGCGGTATGCGGTGGGGGTGATCGGCATGTTCCGCAGCGTCCATTCCGATGAATTTCACCGGGCCATAGAGCAGGTCTGCGCCACGGCGGCCATGATCTCCCAGGCGCTGGGCTATCGAGGGAAGGAGACGCCCGCCGCGCCTCTATGACGGGCACATAACGGAGGGCATCTTGCGTTATATCGCGCCCTGCGCTATCATACAGATAGACCCCATCCGATCGGCACCACGGACAATTTCAACTGCGAGGAGGGAGGAAAATGGCTCTTTATACCAAGAAGCTCATCATGACCGCCTTTCAGGCCATGCTGGAGGAGCTGCCGTTTGACAAGATCACCGTGGCGGCGCTGGTCAAGCGCGCCGGTGTCAGTCCCAATACGTTTTACTATCACTATCAGGACATCTATGCGCTGCTGGACACATGGTTTCAGGAAAAAATCGAGGCGTTTATGCCGGTGGAAGCCCCGGTTGACTGGAAATCTGTCACCAAAAGGGTGCTGCGCCAATGCAAGGCCCACCCCAAAACCATTTACCATGTGTTTGACGGTCTTTCGCGGGACCGTCTGGAACGGTATATTTTCTCGCTGTCTGACGATGTTTTTTCCCGCGTGGTACACGAGGCCGCCGCAGGGCAGGCGCTTTCTGAGGAGAAGCTGCGCAGCATCGCCTCCTTCTGCCGCTACGCCTACATCGGATTTGTGATGCAGTTTTTCTGGAACCACATGGACAACGACATCGACGAGAGCGTAGAACGGCTGGGCACACTTTTCGATACGTTCCTCAGCGGCGCTATTCAGAGCGCCGAATAAACCGGCAGAGAGGCCGCCCCCTGTGGGGCGGCCTCTCATTTTTGCGCAAAACGGCAATTCTGCGCAAATTTGCGTATTAAGGACATTCTGCCGGAAATCGGAGAAAAGGCGCTTTTCCACCATGGTTTTCGTATGAAGATTCCGTTAAGATAATAGTACCATCGATTGACAAGGGCAAACACGGTTTTGACGGGCAGAAATGTGCCCATACGGCGTCAAGCGCCTTGATAATACGACAAGTATTTTCTGCGGCGCTTTCCTTGTCTGGCCGCATTTCTGCTCCGGCAAAACTGCCTGCACCTGACAGAAATGGATTTTCGAGTGATTTTTGCTTTTTGAGACGCAGGCGGGCTGCCGCCCGCCAAGGTGAAAAGGGCAAAAAGTGCCGGAAAGGCGCTCTGTCAGGCGTGTCTGCCCTTGTCAATCGATGGTACCCCCAGCAATGCAAAGCAGAAAACCCCCGGTCGTCATAGCTGTCTTGGGCGTGTGGATGTGTTTCGCCGCGAGACAGCCCACAGACGGTTCCCTCACCCCCGGTTTATACCGGCGGGCAGGGACGGGCTATGTTCCCCCCTGCATGGCAGGCGGGGAACACGGCTTACCGGAAAACAAAAACTGATGGGAGGCGATCGATTGGAGCGGAATCTCTTTACATCGGAATCTGTGACCTGCGGCCACCCGGACAAGGTCTGCGATCAGGTGGCAGACAGAATTTTAGATGAGCTGCTGGCGCAGGATCCCGGCTCACGGGTGGCCTGCGAGGTGACCTGTCGTGAAAACCAGATGCACATTTTCGGCGAGATCACCACCGAGGCGGAGGTCAATTACCGCGCTGTGGCGCAGCAGGTCATTGCGGAAATCGGCTACACTCAGCCGGGCCGCGGCTTCGACGCGGACAGCTGCGCCATCACCGCAGATCTGCACCGGCAGTCGCCGGATATTGCCCGCGCCATCACCCGCAGACGTGAGGCGGAGCTGCTGGACGCCGGCGCCGGAGATCAGGGCATGATGTTCGGCTATGCGTGCACTCAGACGGAGAGCCTGATGCCGCTGCCCATTGAGCTGGCCCATACGCTGGCCAAGCGGCTGGAGACGGTACGGCGCAGCGGTGAGCTGCCCTTTCTGCTGCCTGACGGAAAAACCCAGGTGACGGTGGAATACGACGGGAGCAAGCCCGTCCGTATCGCTTCGGTGCTGGTATCCGCCCAGCACCGGGAGGAGGTTTCCACCGAGGCGGTACGTGCCGAGGTACGCCGCCATGTGATGGAGGCTGTGCTGCCTGCGGAAATGCTGGACGAGGACACCCAGTTCTTCGTCAACCCCACCGGGCGGTTTGTCCACGGCGGCCCTGCCGCCGATTCGGGGCTGACCGGGCGCAAGCTGATGGTGGACACTTACGGCGGCTATGCCCGCCACGGCGGCGGCGCGTTCTCTGGGAAGGACGCCACCAAGGTGGATCGCAGCGGCGCTTATATGGCACGCTACATCGCCAAGAATATCGTGGCGCAGGGGCTGGCTGAGGCATGCGAGGTACAGCTCAGCTATGCCATCGGTCTGGCAGAGCCTATGGCGGTGCGCATCGAGACCTTCGGAAGCGAGAAGGTGGCGCAAAGCGCGCTGAACCGGGCAATACGGGACAGCGTGGATCTGCGCCCGGCTGCCATCATTCAGCGCTTTGGCCTGACGCGCCCCATCTTCTCCTATGTCTCCTGCTATGGGCATTTCGGCAGCAATGCCTGCCTGATGCCATGGGAAAGAACGGATTTGAAAATCCATCTGCCGTAATATGACGCCGCGGGCACTTCCCCCTGTGGACAGACGCCGCAGGCGAGGACTCGCTGTCATGTCCGGCGGAAAAGATGCATATAACACGAAAGAAGATACAACAGAAAGGACTGGTGAACGACGATGCGTATGACCGAAAAAATCTCTCATGCAGCGGAGCGGAAAGCCTTTGAGACCATCCTCGATGCCATGCTGAAAAAGGGGCAGACCCAGGATGTGGGCGAGCTGGCCAAGCAGCTCATCGATATGATCCAGAAGATCCACAAGGGTACCTGGAGCGACAAGTCCTATGAGACGCTGCGGATGGTGGCCGACGATCCCAACGGCAAGTGGGCCCGCTACACCCAGCGGCTCATCCGGGACAACGACCCCTACATCCTCAAGACCTTTTTGACCAACGTGGCCTACGAGGGCGGCTTCCGGGGCTACCAGACGGCGCAGGAGAACGCCGCCAAATATGACATCAACGTGCCGTGGCTCATTTTGATGGACCCCACCTCCGCGTGCAACATGCACTGCACCGGCTGCTGGGCAGCGGAGTACGGACACAAGCAGAGCCTGACCTTCGAGGAGATGGATCGGGTGCTGACGGAGGCCAAGGCGCTGGGCACCCACGCCTGCCTCTTCACCGGCGGCGAGCCGCTGCTGCGGAAGAAGGACATCATCCGTCTGTGCGAGAAGCACCGGGACATGGCGTTCCACGCCTTCACCAACGGCACCCTCATCGACGAGGAATTCTGCCAGGAGATGCTGCGGGTGGGCAACTTCTTCGTGTCCATCAGCGTGGAGGGCTTTGAGGAGGCCAACGACGGCCGCCGGGGGCAGGGTCACTTCCAGAAGGCGCTGGACGCCATGGAGCTGATGCACAGCCACCGCATCCCCTTCGGCGTGTCCATCTGCTACACCAGCCGCAACTATAAGGTGGTCACCAGCGACGAGTTCCTCGATTTGCTGATCGACAAGGGCTGCGTGTTCGCGTGGTATTTCCACTACATGCCTGTGGGCGTCAACGCCTCCACCGAATTGCTGCTGACACCGGAGCAGCGCGCCTATATGAAGGATCGCGTCCGTGAAATTCGCGGCATCACCGGCGGAAAGGAGCTCTACTGCATCGACTTCCAGAACGACGGCGAGTTCGCCGGCGGCTGCGTGGCGGGCGGACGCATCTACTGCCACATTAACGCCGCGGGCGACGTGGAGCCCTGCGTGTTTATCCACTATTCCGGCGCGAATATCCGGGAAAAGAGCTTTTTGGAGTGCTTGCAGCAGCCGCTGTTCAAGCTGTACCGGAAGGGACAGCCCTTCAACGGCAACCATCTGCGCCCCTGCCCCATGCTGGAAAACCCTGAGCTGCTGCCCCGGATGGTGGCGGAGTCCGGCGCGCACTCCACCGACCTGGAAGCGCCGGAGAGCGCCGAGCATCTGTGTGAGAAATGCAAAGCCTACGCCGAGTGCTGGAGGCCGGAGGCCGACAAGCTGTGGGCGGAGGAGCACGGAAATTAACGGAGGTAGGTACGATGAAAACGACTGCGCGCACCTGCGGCGGAAAGCACCGCCGGGGACACACCCTCGCAAAATTCGCCATCGGCAGCGGGCTGCTGTTCCTGTCGGCGCACACACTCTACAACCGTTTCTGCGCCAAACGGGATCAGGCGGTACGGGACTGCTTCGATACGCTGCAAATGGAGTCCAACGCGGAATACGACGAATAGCGCCGCCAAGACGGTCACCAGCTCTATCAGGAGCGGACACGCCAAAGCGGCGGCTGCCGGGAGGATATCCCTTTTGAGCAGGCAGGACTTTGCCGCAAGAAAGCAGGCTTCCGAAGCGCAGGGCAGCTATATTATAAAGAAGAATCGCCTCCGGCGCACACCGGAGGCGATTCTTCTTTTGGATAATAAGGCGGTGGAGCGCCAACCCCTCGGCATCCCACCAGATTGCTGCTTGAGCGTATCAGCATCTAATCTAATGCTAGTATAGCCTGCCGGCAGCCGTGTGACAAGCTGGGTGGGGGGATACAAAGTTATACAAATCCGCGTGAAAATTTTTCGGCAGAATTTTATCCCCTACAGGGGCTTCCGGGATATGGCGGGCTCTGGTATACTCTACTTGTCTGTAAATGATCCCAAATCTTTACAAAATAGCAGCGGCCCACGTTCACCTCAAACGTGGGCCGCTGCCTCTTTTTTGAAAAAGCGCTCCCCCGGCTTCACAGTGCCTCTCGGGCAGGGCAGCATGGCTCTACAGGAAACGTAAGGCCGGGGGTGAGG
>CABSAW010000047.1:0-11789 GCA_902475745.1 uncultured Oscillospiraceae bacterium | reverse complement strand
GCACGCCGCCCCGGGCGTTGCCCATGTGCATGGGGCCGGTGGGGTTGGCGGAGACAAACTCCACCATGATCTTCTGCCCCTTGAGCATGTCGCCGCAGCCATAGTCCGCGCCTGCTGCCTCGATGGCGGCCACGGTATCACCGAACCACTTCTCCCCCAGCCGGAAATTCATGAAGCCGGGGCCGGCAATCTCCACGGAGGTGAAATAGCTGCCCTCCAGCGCCATACGCTCCGTCAGGATGGCGGCCACCTGACGGGGGTTCATCTTCATGGCCTTGGCCGCTGCCAGGCAGAAGGTGGTGGTATAGTCGCCGTTGGACACGTCCTTGGGAATCTCCACAGACGGCTCCACCGCCACGCCCTCCGGCAGAAGGTTCTCCTTTACCGCGGCGGCGTAAGCCTGCTTTGTCAGCTCCTGCACCTGCTCCTTGGCCTTTTGGATCATATTCATAGCGTTATTCTCTCCTTAATATTTATCGATATCCACTTCCAGCACCTGCGGCGCCGGTTCCCGTAAAAACTGAGGGGCCAGCGCACCGAAATCGCCGGTGATGTCGCTGGCATACAGGGTAATGCCGCCCTGCCGCTGCGTACACAGAGCGCCGCGCCGGGTCAGCGACTCCTTCAGCTGCCGGGCCGCCTGAGCGCCGGAATCCACCAGCGTCACGCCGGGGCCCATCACCTTGGCCACCACCTCTTCCAGCAGCGGATAGTGGGTGCAGCCCATGATGAGAGTGTCAACCCCCGCTTCTTTCAGGGGCTCCAGATACTCCCGGGCCACCGTCTCGATGACACAGTCGCCCACGCGGCAGCGCCCGTTTTCCACCAGCGGCACAAACAGCGGACAGGCTTTTGCGATGACGCGCACCCTTTCATCCATGGCGGCAATGGTTCGCTCATATGCGCCGGAGCGCACCGAGGCGGCCGTGGCAATCAGCCCTACGCGCCGGTTGCGCGTTGCCTCCAGCGCGCAGCGGCAGGCCGGCTCTACCACGCCCAGAATGGGCACCTCACTCTCCTGCTGCAAAACCGGCAGCACATTGCTGGACACGGTGCCGCAGGCCACCAGCAGCGCCTTGATGTCAAAGCCGCGGAGAAAATGCACGTCCTGCCGGGCATATTTCAGCAGAATTTCCCGAGATCTTCCGCCATAGGGGACACGGGACGTGTCGCCAAAGTATATAATGTTTTCGGAGGGTAATATGCTGCGGATTTCCCGCACGGCAGTCAGCCCGCCGAGACCGGAGTCGAAAACGCCGATGGGCCGCTCGTCCATGCACCCACTCCTTCCTGCAATTTTTTAGTCAATATGATATTATACTATGACAGCGCGCTGTTCTCAAGCAAAAATTTGCCGAATTTGTCCGTTTTTTCTTCTGGCGTACCATTGACAGGCGTGCTATAATCAAGTCAAAGCGTAATCTTGCCCCATTGGAGGTGGCTTATGGAACTGAAAATGACACAAAAGCAGTTCCGGCGATTGCTGGATCTGGTATATATCGGCAACTGGGTACTGAACTCTACCCGAGGCGACGACCGTATCCAGGAATACGATCAGGTGGAAAGTCTGGTATTCTCCCACTGCCTGGGACAGGGGATGGCTCCGCTGACAGAGCTGTATCACGGCGAGCTGATCCCCAGCCGCGCCTTTGCCGAGGGTGGGATCCATGAGGCCATCATGGCCTATGAGGACACCACGTTCTTTGAAATTCTGGCGCAGGAGCTGGCCCTGCGGGATATGGACGATCCGCCCATCACGCCGGAGAACTACGACGAGATCATGGAGCGCATGGAGACGTACTTAGGAGAGTTTGAGGAGCACGGCACGGACAACATCACCGTTGATATGGACGAATGAGGCATTTTCAGGAAAGCGCTCTTGTCAGCGCTTTTCTTTTTTGCTACAATGGGATAAACTGTACGATTATGGGAGGAATTCGCCATGAGCTATGCCGACGAAGTATTCAAACAGAACTGCCGGGATATCCTGCAGTACGGTATATGGGACACCGATCAGAAGGTACGGCCCCACTGGGCTGACGGTACGCCTGCCCACACGGTGAAGAAATTCGGCATCATCAACCGCTATGATCTCAGCCGTGAATTCCCCATTCTGACGCTGCGGCGCACCTATTTCAAGACCTGCATTGACGAGCTTTTATGGATCTGGCAGAAGAAATCCAATAATATTCACGACCTGCGGGGCAATATCTGGGACAGCTGGGCCGACGAAAACGGCTCCATCGGCAAGGCCTACGGCTATCAGCTGGGGCTGAAGCACCAGTATCCGGAGGGGGAAATGGATCAGGTGGACCGGGTGCTGTACGACCTGAAGCACAACCCCGCCAGCCGCCGTATCCTGACCAACATCTACAACTTTGAAGATCTGCACGAGATGGCGCTGTACCCCTGCGCTTATTCCATGACCTTCAATGTCTCCGGCGACACGCTCAACGCCATCCTCAACCAGCGCAGCCAGGACATGCTGGCCGCCAACAACTGGAACGTGGTGCAGTACAGCGTGCTGGTACACATGATGGCGCAGGTATCCGGCCTGAAGGCCGGTGAGCTGGTGCATGTCATTGCCGACGCCCATATCTATGACCGCCATGTGCCCGTGATCGAAAAAATGCTGGCGCAGGAGCCGCAGGAGGCGCCCACCTTTGTGATGGATCGCTCCGTAACCGATTTTTATCAGTTTACCCGGGACAGCTTCTCGCTGGAGGGCTATCATCCCCAGCCCTTTGATGACGAGATCCCCGTGGCCATCTGAGCCGCGGCAAAAAGGAGGTACGCCTATGTTTGCAATTGCCGCCGTATCGGAAAGCTGGGGCATTGGCAAGGATAACCGCCTGCTGTTCCATATTTCCGCCGACATGAAGCGCTTTCGGGAGCTGACACTGGGGAAAACGGTGCTGATGGGCCGCAAAACCCTGGAGAGTATGCCCGGCGGCAAGGGGCTGCCCCACCGCCGCAACATCGTGCTGACCGGCAACCCCACCTATATCCCGCAGGACGCGGAGACGGCCCTCAACCCGGTGCAGGCTCTGTTTGCCGCCGGAGAGGATGCCGCTATCATCGGCGGCGAGAGCGTATACCGGCGCTTTTTGCCGTTGTGTGAGCGGGTATATATCACCAAGGTCTTTGCCGATGCCGAGGCGGATGCCTTTTTCCCCGATCTGGACGCCGATCCCCGCTGGCAGGTGGACTGTGCGAGCGAGATTTTTGAGGAAAACGGCCTGCGCTATCAGTTTGTGGATTACGTCCCCTGTCAGGCAGAGGACACGGCGGAGGAACCGCCGTCAGGGCGCGGCGAGCCGATTCCCTTTGCCCCGGAGATAGACTTTTCCGACCTGAACGGAATCATGTGAAATATGCGGCGCTGCGGCATTTCCGCAGCGCCGCATATGTAAGACCGCCCACCGTTTTCAAGAAAGAAAACCCTGTAACCGGCATGGTTACAGGGTTTTTCGTTGGCGCAGTGGGAGGGATTCGAACCCTCGTGCCGCTTTTGACGACAACACGATTTCCAGTCGTGCTCGTTATGACCTCTTCGATACCACTGCATATTCACTTTTCCGAGGAGCACAGCATCGATTATTATACCAAATAATCTCCGTTTGTCAAGACCTGTCGCCGCAAAAAATGCACAATTTTTATTGACTTGCTTTCCTTACCGGGACATAGTATACTATTTAACAATGAGGAAGGAAGGAGCAGGCTTATGATGATCGAGAAAAGCGGCAGCATCGAGCTGCGGGACATCTCGCTTGCCGAGGAAGTCCTGCCGGAGCTGCGCGACGTTGCCGCCGGAATGGTGCGTGTCAAGCATCTGTACCGCAGTGCGCTGAAGGTGGCCGTGACACAGATGGAAATTCTGGATGAGGAATTCGCCGGACTGTACGACCACTCTCCGATCCACCATATTGAGCACCGCATCAAATCGCTGGACAGCATCGTGAAAAAGCTGAAACGCCGGGGCTATGCCGTGACCATCGACAACATTTACGCCCACATTCAGGACATGGCGGGCGTGCGGGTCATCTGCAACTATCTGGATGACATCTACTATCTGCGGGGATTGCTGACCCGCACAGAGTCCTTCCGCGTACTGCGGGAGGCCGACTACATCAAGGAGCCGAAGGCAACCGGCTACCGGAGTCTGCACCTGATCGTGGAGGTGCCGATCGTGATCTCGGAGGGGACGCTGAAGCTGCCGGTGGAGATTCAGCTGCGCACCATTGCCATGGATATGTGGGCCAGTCTGGAGCATGAGCTGCGCTATAAATCCGACCGGCATTGGGGTGAGGCGGAAAGCACCCGGCTGCGGCTGTGCAGCGACGCCATCTATGAGGTGGACCGGGAGATGCAGAACATCTATCAGGGCAAGGGCCCGGAATATGAGGACTGAATAAAAGAGACGGCGCTTGCCGCCTCTTTTATTCACATATTTACAGGCAAAGCCGCCGGGTTCCGCCCTATTTCATGGCTGCCGCCACATCGGCCTTAAACTGCGTCCATGCCGCCGCGTTCTCCACGAAGTACACGGGGCATTGCTTGCCGGTCACATCGTAGTGACGGATGATCCCCTCCTGCGTGTCCAATCCGTAGAGGCCGCACAGCCACGCCGTCAGCTTCACCAGCGTATCATAGGTGGCCTGCGTAGGCTTTCCGTCAGCGTCGGGATGGCAGAACTCGATGGATACGGTGTCGTAATTCCGGTCGTTGGAGCAGTAAGCCACCTCGTCCAGCGGCACGCACAGCAGGGTTTCGCCCTCCATGCCCACGATCAGGTTGCTGCTGGCGGAGGTTTCGCCGGTGGTGGCCAAGTTCTCGAAATAGGAGCGGTTCTGCCACGCGGTGGTGTCGGGGTTGCCCACATAGTGGATCACCACGGCATTGACACGCTCCAGCTTATCGCCGCAGCGGGAATATTCGTTCACCGGCAGCAGATCCTCCTGCACATAGTCAGGCAGGGTGATATGGGCAGGGACATTACTTCTGTGCATTTTCGCGGAGCCGCCTGCGCCGTTCTCCCCGCCGCGGTGGGCGCGGCCTACACAGCAGCCGGACACAAAGCCCGCCAGAAACAGCGTCAGCGCCATGACCGCCAGCACAATGCACCGCGTATCCCGCCGATGGCCACGGTGCTTGGGCGCGGCACGGCGGGCCGGTGCGCTCTGGCGGGATGCACTTTCCTGCGGCGCGGATCTTTGTTCTGCTGTGAAATATTCCGTATACATGGACAGGACTCCTTGGTGGGAATAGATTCTCTATTTATGATGTATGCAAGATTCAGGCGCAATTGTCAAGCTATGGCGGCGGATTCCTGCGAGATATTTTATGACGTGTGAGGGAGCGGAGACTTTCCCCGCTCCCTCACGTCGATATCGGGAATCCGCGCTTTTCACCGGGTATAGGTGTTGTCAAAGGTAACGGCCGTCTCGGCGGTGAGGTCGGTATAGAAGTGGCCACCGACAGTGACAGAGGTCACAGCGTCCACATCCACCATACGGTTGAAGCTGAAGGCGTTGCCGATGGCGTGATAGTCCTCGTCCGCAATGCACAGACCTACCACCCAGTTCATGATGTTGCTCTCTTCGCTCTGCACCACATACTGGCTGCCGTCTGTCATATGCAGCACCAGCTCATCAAGGACAACCTCCGTAACGGCGTCATCGGCGGCAGCGGGATTGCGCATGCGGATCCCCAGCGCGGACACCGTTACGGTATCGCCGCTCTCCGCAGTAAAGGTGGTGACAGGCAGATAAGCCTGAGGTGTGATGCTGATAACACGGCGTTCCGCATCCGAACCGTTGTTCACGCTGAACAGCAGCTCATCGCCCTTCTGCCAGTTGCCGAAGTCGCTGAAATACATCACAAGATGCAGCTCTGTGTCGGTGCTGGCATCGGTATCCAGATAGATGCTACTATCCATGGCATGACCGCCCACCTCACCGATATACAGGATTGGATCCATCGGTATGCCTACCTGGCCATAGCCGAAGTCGTCATAGCTGACGCCTGCGGGATTGGACAGGGTATAGGTCATAAAGCCGGAGCCGTTTTCGTCGATCAGGAAGGTCTTGAGAGAGATGGTATAACCGTCCGCCTCCACAGCAGCATCCACAGTGGACAGATAGTCGCCCACCAGCCGCTGCATGGTCTCGGCATCCACGGCCACCCGCTCCATGCGGGGCAGGTTCAGCGCCTGGCCGCTGTTGTCCAGCACAACGGGTGTGTCACTGCTGATGCTGTCGGCGTCGAAGGCGTGCAGGTCGGCGGCTGTGACGCTGTCTGCCGGTGTCACATTGGCCTTGATGAGACTGGCAATGCCTGCCGCGCCGGCCACGGTAATGCACATGGCCAGCACGGCGGCCACCAGCATACCTTTGGAAAGGGGATGACGATGCTTATGTTCTTTGCGTACCACTTTGTATACCTCCGATAGTGTGTCAGGGGAGGCGTGCAACGTGGAAAAGGTTTTTTGAAACAGCTTGCGGTCAATCATATTGCAGTACCTCCGTCAATGTTGCTTTTAATTTTCCTCTGGCGCGGAACAGCCGCGTGCGGACGGTCTCCTCCGGGATGGACAGCATGTCGGCGATCTCCTTCTGGGAATAGCCTTCGTAGTAATACAGCAGAACAGGCAGGCGGTAGCGCTTATCCAGCGCCATCACCGCATCGAACAGCTCCCGGCACTCCGGGGCATCAAACGGCAGGGTGTTTTCATAATCGGCGATGTCCTCCACCCGGCGCCACGGGGAACGAAATACATTCTTGCAGCAGTTCACCGTGACGCGGATCAGCCAGCGCTTGAGATGCTCTTCGTTTTCAAATGCGGTGTCCGTCTTATAAAGCCGTATCAATACGTCCTGCGTCACATCATCGGCATCGGACCGGCTCCGCAGATAGCCGTAGGCCACCCGGAAGACGGTGTCCATATACCGCTGGGCCAGCGGAACAAATTGTTGGTCTGTCATGGAAATATTCTCCTTGAAAAGCTTTTCACTATCATAACACGGGAGCGAAAGGAAATGTTTCAGCGAAAAAGCAAAAAAGACGGCCAAGCCGTCTTTTTTTATGATTCAGCCGATGGAGCCCAGTACCGACACCCCCAGCAGGCTCAGCGTGCCCATAATGACGCCGGCCAGCACCACGCCGCCCATGCAGGCCAGCACGCTCTTTTTAAAGCCCATGTTCAGAAGGCTGGCGGCCAGCGTCCCCGTCCACGCGCCGGTTCCCGGCAGGGGGATGCCCACAAACAGCAGCAGCGCCCAGAAAAGGCCCCGCCCCGCCTTTGCCTTCAGCTTTTCGCCGGCGGCCTCCCCCTTGCGCAGACAGAAGGAGAAAAAACGGCCGATCAACGGCTTATCCTGCCCCCACACCAGCACGCGGCGAGCCAGAAAGTAGATCAGCGGCACCGGCAGCATATTGCCCACGATGGCCACCGCAAAGGTCAGCCACAGAGGCAGGCCGTACAGCACGCCGTAGGGAATGGCGCCACGCAGCTCGATCAGGGGCACCATGGAAACCAGAAAAACGGTCAGAACATGTCTGAGCATCACCGCACCACCCTTTCTACCATCAGGTATAAAAGAGGACCGCCGCGATCCACGCCGGATCGCGGCGGCGCCCTGGCACCCCCGGCCAGACTCTAACTGGCGGCCTACCGCTTAGGAGGCGGTCGCTCTATACAACTGAGCTACGGAGGCACATATAATTTGTATTGTACCTATTTGCCGCCGGTTTGTCAACGGAAAGCCGCGAAAAAGTTGGCGAACCCTCTTGCAATCAGGCTCTTGAGGGCATATAATAGCAAGGTTAGTGAAATTATACCCAAAAGAAAGGGGTTTTTACCTTTGCAGAACGAAAAACTGAGAAATGTGGCCATTATCGCCCACGTTGACCACGGCAAGACCACGCTGGTGGATCAGATGCTGAAGCAGGGCGGCGTATACCGCGAAAATCAGGAAACCGTGGAGCGCGTGATGGACTCCAATGATCTGGAGCGGGAGCGCGGCATCACCATTCTGGCCAAGAACACCGCCATCCAGTATGGCGACACCAAGATCAACATCGTGGATACTCCGGGCCACGCCGACTTTGGCGGCGAGGTGGAGCGCATCCTGAAGATGGTCAACGGCGTTATCCTGCTGGTGGACGCCGCCGAGGGTCCCATGCCCCAGACCCGTTTCGTCCTCAGCCGTGCGCTGGAGCTGGGTCACCGGGTCATCGTGGTGGTCAACAAGATCGACCGGCCCGATCAGCGCATTCACGAGGTCATCGACGAGGTGCTGGAGCTGCTGCTGGATCTGGACGCCACACCCGAGCAGCTGGACAGCCCCATGCTGTTCTGCTCCGCCCGCAACGGCACCGCCAGCTATTCCCCGGATGTGGTAGGCACCGATCTCAAGCCGCTGTTTGACACCATTCTGGATTATATCCCCGCGCCGGAGGCCGATCTGGACCAACCCTTCCAGATGCTGGTCAGTGCCATCGACTACAACGAGTTTGTGGGACGGATCGCCATTGGCCGCATCGAGCGGGGCATTCTGAAGCAGAATCAGGAAATCGCGGTGTGCAACTATCACGATCCCGATGCACCGGCCAAGAAGGCCAAGGCCGTCAGCATGTACGAGTTTGCCGGTCTGGGCAAGGTGCCCATCACCGAGGCCACTGCCGGCAACATCATCGCCCTGAGCGGCATCGGTGATATCACCATCGGTGACACCATCTGCGCTCCCGACTGCGTGGAACCGCTGCCCTTTGTGAAGATCTCCGCCCCCACGGTGGAGATGACCTTCTCCGTCAACGACAGTCCCTTTGCGGGCCGGGAGGGCAAGTTTGTCACCTCCCGCCAGCTGCGGGACCGGCTGTGGCGTGAGACGCTGAAGGATGTATCTCTGCGCGTCAGCGAGATCGAC
This sequence comes from uncultured Oscillospiraceae bacterium, assembly GCA_902475745.1. GTDB lineage: Bacteria > Bacillota > Clostridia > Oscillospirales > Oscillospiraceae > Vescimonas. Next base: position 2,862 of record CABSAW010000047.1, on the reverse strand, counting down.
GGTGTGATGGATGCTTTCAACGTGGCGGGCCGCGGCGAAATGAGCCTGTCTATCCTGATCGAAACCATGCGCCGGGAGGGATACGAGTTCCAGGTGTCGCCTCCCCGTGTACTGTACCAGACCATCGACGGCAAGAAGTGCGAGCCTATTGAGCGGCTGGTGGTAGACGTGCCCGCCGAAAGTGTGGGCGCGGTCATCGAAAAGCTGGGCAGCCGCAAGGCCGACCTGATGGAAATGACGCCCATCGGCAGCCGCATGAAGGTGGAGTTTCTGGTGCCCAGCCGGGGTCTGTTCGGCTATCGCAACGAATTCCTGACCGACACCCGCGGCGAGGGAATCATGGCCAGCGTGTTTGACAGCTACGCCCCCTACAAGGGCGAGCTGACGCGCCGCAGCACCGGTTCTCTGGTGGCCAGCGAAACCGGCGAGTCCATTACCTATGGTCTGTTTAACGCCCAGGAGCGCGGCGTGCTGTTCATCGGCGCCAACGTGGGCGTGTATGAAGGCATGGTGGTGGGCATCAGCCCCAAGCAGGAGGATATCGTGGTGAACGTCTGCAAGAAAAAGCAGCTGACCAACACCCGTGCCGCCGGCAGCGACGACGCGCTGCGTCTGGTACCGCCCCGGAAGATGAGTCTGGAGCAGTGTCTGGAGTTCCTGGCAGACGACGAGCTGCTGGAGGTCACGCCCCAGAACCTGCGTATCCGCAAGACCATTCTCAACCACGAAAGGCGAATGAAGGCCACCCACGGCAAAAAGAGTTGATAACGCCCCTCGGGCACAAAAAACACCCCTGTGCAGCTGCACAGGGGTGTTTTTTATTTCTCAGCAGGGATGAACAGCAGGTTCATATCCACCTGAATATCGATACCGTCCACCTGCCCGTTGGCGGTATACTGCCACATATCGAATCGGTAGTAAAAATCCGGATAGCTGTTGTAATCCGCCACCCACAGGGCATAGTCCGCCAGACGGCTCAGGTCATAGTGATAGTATCCCTGCTGACGGTTGATGTACACGCCGGCCCGGTAACCTGCCTCCTCGATGGTCTGGCAGAAGGCCACGGCACTGTCGGTCAGGTTGGCGTAATCATAGCCGTTGGTGCGGGAGTCCTCCGCCGCAATGGGCTCCCAATCGAAATAGATGGGCATTTCCAGCTTGCGGCCATCCAACTGGGCAAGCACATATTCCGCCTCTTCCCTGCCCTCCTCCGCCGTCAGGGCCTGAGAGAAGAAGTAAACGCCTACGTCGATCCCGGCGGCGCGGGCACCGTCCAGATGGTTGGCAAACCGCTCGTCCGGCTGCAAGGCGCCCTTGCCGTAGCCACGGTAGCCAAGGCGGGCAATGGCAAACTCCACGCCGTCCGCCGCCGCACGCTGCCAATCCACATTCCTCTGAAATACCGACAGGTCGATGCCCCGGCGGACGGTATATTCGCCGCCCAGATAGTGGGGCCGGCCATCCAACGTGATGAACTGCCAGCGGCGCAGGGGGCTGACGGCAAAGTTTTCATGAGGCGTCAGCCACACCATGCCGGCGCCATCGTTGATATAGATCTGTCCGGCGTGGGGATCCGGCTCCTCCGGCAGCACCGCAGGCAGCAGCGAACGGAACACCGCGGCCAGCACCACGGCAAAAGCCGCCAGCACCAGCACCGCCATCACCAGCCCCAGTAAGGGCTTTTTCTGTCTCCTCCGTCTGGTCATAGGCCTTATTTCACTCCTTCGCCATCGCGGCATCGTGCTCCGCTGCATCATTTACCATCGGGGTAGCCTTGCCGTTGAGGCGCTCAAATACATGGATATCAAAGGCGGCGGTGGTGGTCAGGCTGTCCAGCGCAGCCAGACGGTCTTTGCCTGCCCGCGGCGTTTTCCAGCAGTAGGGCGTCATGCCGAACAGTGCCTGAATATCCGCCTGACAGGGCAGGGTGATCTCGCTGCACACATGACGGACCGTTACATAGCGAAAGCCGTCATAGGGTGTTTCTCCCGTTTCGTTGCGGTAAGGATGATCATACAGCACCTGCTTCATCTCCCACAGGTGCTCCGCCGCCGGCACCACATAAAGGAAGTGGCCGCCCGGCTTCAGTACACGGTGAAATTCGTCAATGGCCAACGGCGAAAAGCAGTCCAACAGCAAGTCGATCTGCGCATCAGCCAGCGGCAGATGATAGGCGCTGGCCACGGCAATTTCCGCCTGAGCAACCTTTTTGGCTGCACGGCGGGCCATATCCTTGGAGATATCGATTCCCGCTATCCGGGGCTTTTTCCCCGCGGCAGTCAGGGCACGATGGAGCGCCGCGGTGTAATAGCCCTCTCCGCAGCCCACATCCAGCACCGCCGCATCCTCCCCCGTGTATTCCACCGCCAGCTGACACAGCGCCTGCTGCAAAAAGCCATAATACCCCTTGGAGAGAAAGTCGCTTCGGGCGGCAGTCATGGCCTTGTCATCACCGGGAGACTTGGAGTGCCGCCGGTTCACCGGCAGCAGGTAAGTATACCCCTCTTTGGCAATATCGTAGCAATGGCCGCCATGGCAGCGATAGGTATGCGCGTCACGATGCAGCGGAGTGCCGCACAGCGGGCAGCAAAACAGGCTCACAGCTTTTCCTCCCCCTCCGGCAGCGTTACGTCGTGGATCCATTTGCCCCTGCGGATACGCCAGAAGCACAAGGGACATTTCAGCACAGACTCCGCCTGAATGGCGGCCGCCACCCACCAGCAGGAGCTGTGCAGCACCAGTGCCAGCAGCGCCGTCAGCGGCAGGGCCGCCAGCCACTGCGGGCAGATATCCAGCACGGCGGAGCAAAATACATCGCCGCCGGCGCGCAGCACACCGGTAACGGCGGTGATGGAATAGGCG
>CABSAW010000046.1:0-12105 GCA_902475745.1 uncultured Oscillospiraceae bacterium | reverse complement strand
CCCCGCCGACTATCTGGCATATATGGTGAAGTATGATACCATGCACGGCAAGTTCGACGGTGATATCTATGCCGAGGGCAACAACATCGTGGTCAATGGCAAGGCCATCCCCGTGTCTGCCGAGCGCGATCCCGCCAATCTGCCTTGGGCAAAGGTGGGCGCCGAGTATGTGATCGAGTCTACCGGCCTGTTCCTGACCAAGGAAAAGTCTGCCGGCCATATCGCCGCCGGCGCAAAGCACGTTGTCATGTCCGCACCTTCTAAAGATGATACCCCCATGTTTGTCTGCGGCGTCAACGATGACACCTACACCAGCGACATGCAGTTTGTTTCCAACGCCAGCTGCACCACTAACTGCCTGGCTCCTATCGCCAAGGTGCTGCACGACAACTTCGGCATTGCCGACGGTCTGATGACCACCGTGCACTCCACCACCGCCACGCAGAAAACCGTGGACGGCGTGTCCTTGAAGGACTGGCGCGGCGGCCGTGCCGCTGCCGGCAACATCATCCCCAGCTCCACCGGCGCCGCCAAGGCCGTGGGCAAGGTCATTCCCAGCCTGAACGGCAAGCTGACCGGTATGTCCATGCGCGTTCCCACGCTGGATGTGTCCGTGGTGGATCTGACCGTGAATCTGGAAAAGCCCGCCAGCTATGACGAGATCTGCGCCGCCATGAAGAAGGCCAGCGAAAACGAGCTGAAGGGTATTCTGGACTACACCGACGAGGCTGTTGTGTCCTCCGATTTCCTGGGCGATACCCACACCTCTATTTTCGACGCCAAGGCCGGCATTGCTCTGACCGATACCTTTGTCAAGGTGGTCAGCTGGTATGACAACGAGATCGGCTATTCCGACAAGCTGCTGTGCCTGATCGAGCGGATGTACGCTGTGGATCACAAGTAAAGAGGCTGGCACTCAATTTTCTTATTCGTTTACCAATTTTCAAGTTTTCCTTCTTTTTTGTTCCGGGAAAAACGCCGCCTCTGAAGGCGGCGTTTTTCCTGCACATTTCTCTCCGCCGCGTTGAGGACACTTCCCGGTCCCGCACAGGGAAAAGCGGGTTTTCCATGAAAAAAGTTCTTTTCTTTTCATGGAATGTATGGTACAATAGGTACAAGCGCCACAGGCGCAGGAAAGGAAACCGACATGGAAAGCAACGCACTTTTGAACGCCAAGCTGTCGCTGAACAGCGACATTTCTCTATACGCCCAACTGGTGGGCATTATCAAGCGCAACATTTCCACAGGCGTACTGACTGTGGGAGACTTGCTGCCCAGCGAGGCAGAGCTGTGCCGCACGCTGAACATCAGCCGCAACACGGTCCGTCAGGCCATCGGCGAGCTGGAGAGCGAGGGACTGGTGGTTCGCAAGCGGGGCCGCGGTACCTTTGTGGCAGACCCCTCGGCCAACCGCCGGGGCGTGCGCTACTCCTTCACCACTGAGGTATCCTCTCTGGGCAAGGAGCCCAGCAGCACGCTGGTGGATTTTCAGATCACCACCCCTTCGCCCATCGTGTGCGAAAAGATGGAGCTGCAGGAGGGTACGCCGGTGTACTGCTTTACCCGTATCCGCAATGTGGACGGCGAGCCGCTGATCCTGGAAACCAGCTACTATCCGCAGTACATCTATCCCAACCTGACCCGGGATATGGTACAGACCCATAGCTTTTATTCTCTGCTGTATCATGTCGGCATTACGCCCTTCGCTGCAAAGGAGAGCTACGAGGCCGTAACGCTGGATGCCGACAGCGCAAAGCTGCTTGGCGTGGAGGCGGGCAGCTGTGCTTTCTATCATCAGCGCCGTACCTGCACGGAGGATGGCCGGGTGTACGAGTATACCCGCAGCTTTATCCGGGGCGACCGGGTCCGGCTGGACGTACATATGCAGAAATCCGGCATCCATTTTACCCGCACCATTGACTGACGGGCACGATCGCATCATAGTTTATATAGGAAAGGGCGGCGAATTATTTCGCCGCCCTTTTTCCGCGCTTGTTCACAAATAATTCAATGTTGCAGCCCTTGACATTCCTCTCCGGTGGTGGTACACTGTTTTAGCACTCAGAGATAAAGAGTGCTAAACGGAGAATCGCTATGGAATTAACAGCGCGAAAAAAGCAAATATTGAAAATCGTGGTGGAGAGCTATATCGACACTGCCGAGCCGCTGGGTTCCAAGGCAATTGCCCAGCGAATGCCGGAAAAGGTCAGCTCCGCCACCGTGCGCAACGAACTGGCCGAGCTAAGCGATATGGGCTATCTGGAGCAGCCCCACACCAGTGCCGGGCGGATTCCCTCTCCGCAGGGCTATCGGCTTTACGTCAATGAGCTGATGGAGCGCAAGCCCCTCTCGGCAGAGGAGGCCGCGCAGATCACCGACACCCTGCGTCAGGAGCTGAAGGGCACCGATGAGGTGATCGCCAAGACAGGGCAGATGGTTTCATCCTTTGTGGACTATCCTACCTACGCCGTGGCCGACCACACCGCCGCCGCCACCGTGCGGCGCTTTGAGCTGATCGCGGTGGACGCCGTGTCGGTTATCGCGGTGGTCATGCTGTCGGACAGCCGGGTGAAGAGTCAGCTGCTGCGGCTGAGCCTGCCGCTGGACGGCGCCGTGCTGCCGGAGATCAGCCATCTGCTGAACACCCACTTCATCGGCAACAGCGCCGAGGAGATGAACGCCCATCTGATGAGCCTGTCGGATCAGGTCAGCGGCCAGTGGTTCTTGCTGCTCAATCAGGTGGTGGAATATGCGGCCGGCCTTCTGAAAGAGACGCAGCAGCATGAGGTGTTTACCAACGGCGCCAGCCAGCTGCTGAAATTCCCGGAGTTCCGGGATATCGACAAGGCCCACGACCTGATGCATTTTATGGTGGACAGCAAGGAGCAGCTGCCTGTACCCGCCGGCGGCCAGTCCATGCAGATCCTGATCGGGCCGGAAAATGTGAACGACGCACTGAAGGAGAGCAGCGTGGTGGTAGCCAGCTACGATATCGGCGATGGAATGCGGGGTCTTGTGGGGGTTGTGGGCCCCACCCGCATGGATTACGCCACCGTGGCGGCCCGGCTCAGCTATTTTGCCGAGAGCCTGAGCCTTATGTTTGGAAAGCCCCAGCTTCCCCCGAATGAGAATGGAGAGTAAACGAGCATGAGTGATACGAAGAAAAAGGATATCCCCGCGCAGGAGCCGGAAAAGGAAACGACCGCTCCTGCTGCGGAAAACACGGAAAATACGGAAAATACAGAGCCTGCCGCCGAGAGCGTACCCGAGACCTTTACCGTGACCCGCGAGCAGATGGAGAAGATGGAGGGTCTTGCCAAGCTGGTGGCGGATGTAAATGACAAATACCTGCGTCTGGCGGCAGAGTACGATAACTACCGCAAACGCACCACCAAGGAAAAGGAAAGCATTTACGGCGACGCCAAGGCCGACACCATCAAGCCGCTGCTGGCTGTGTATGACAACTTGGAGCGGGGCATCGCCCAGTATGACGAGGCCGACGTGCACCGGCAGGGACTGGAGCTGATTTTGCGGCAGTTTACCGAGACGCTGACCAAGCTGGGCGTTACGGAGATCGCGGCCGAGGGTCAGCCCTTCGACCCGGAACGGCACAACGCCGTGATGCATGTGGACGATGAATCCGCCGGAGAGAACACCATTGTGGAGGTGTTTCAGAAGGGCTTCATGATCGGCGACAAGGTGCTGCGCTTCGCCATGGTGAAGGTGGCAAACTGAAAGGAGCTTTGCAATGAGCGGCAAGAAACTCTATAAGAGCAGTACGGATAAGAAACTGGCCGGCGTATGCGGCGGCATCGCGGAGTATTTCGATATCGATGCCACGCTGGTGCGTCTGGGCTGGGTCATATTCAGCCTGCTGGGCGGCAGCGGCCTGCTGGCCTATATCATCGCGGCCATCATCATGCCTGAGCAGCCCTGCTAAAAACAAAAGCAATACAAATCGTAATATATTTTTATCTATATACAGGAGGCAATCACTATGTCTAAAGTTATCGGTATCGACCTTGGTACAACCAATTCCTGCGTAGCCGTGATGGAAGGCGGCGAGGCAGTCGTTATTCCCAACGCGGAGGGCAACCGCACCACCCCGTCCGTGGTGGCATTCAGCAAGACCGGCGAGCGTATGGTGGGTCAGGTGGCAAAGCGTCAGGCCATCACCAACCCCGACCGCACCATCTCCTCCATCAAGCGTGAGATGGGCACCGACCACCGCGTCACCATTGACGGTAAGAACTATACCCCCCAGGAGATCAGCGCCATGATCCTGCAAAAGCTGAAGGCGGACGCCGAGGCATATCTGGGCAGTCCTGTCACCGAGGCGGTCATCACCGTTCCCGCCTACTTCACCGACTCTCAGCGTCAGGCCACCAAGGACGCCGGTAAGATCGCCGGTCTGGACGTGAAGCGTATCATCAACGAGCCCACCGCCGCCGCACTGGCCTACGGTGTGGATAAGGAGCAGGCCCAGAAGATCATGGTCTACGACCTGGGCGGCGGCACCTTCGATGTGTCCATTCTGGAGATCGACGACGGCGTGATCGAGGTGCTTGCCACCGCCGGCAACAACCGGCTGGGCGGCGACGACTTCGACCAGTGCGTGATGAAGTATCTGGTCAGCGAGTTCAAGCGCACCGACGGCATCGACCTCAGCGGCGACAAGGTCGCCATGCAGCGCCTGAAGGAGGCCGCCGAGAAGGCCAAGATCGAGCTGTCCGGCGTCACCTCCACCAACATCAACCTGCCCTATATCACCGCCGACGCCACCGGCCCCAAGCATCTGGATGTCACCCTGACCCGCGCCAAGTTCAACGAGCTGACCGGTCATCTGGTGGACGCCACCATGGGTCCCGTGCGTCAGGCCATGTCCGATGCCGGTCTGAAGCCCTCCGACCTGGCCAAGGTGCTGATGGTGGGCGGCTCCAGCCGTATCCCCGCCGTGGCGGATGCTGTGAAGAACTTTACCGGCTCTGAACCCTTCAAGGGCATCAACCCCGATGAGTGTGTGGCCATGGGCGCTGCCCTGCAGGCCGGCGTGCTGACCGGCGACGTCAAGGGTCTGCTGCTGCTGGATGTCACCCCCCTGTCTCTGGGCATCGAGACCATGGGCGGCGTCTGCACCCGTCTGATCGAGCGCAACACCACCATCCCCGTCAAGAAGAGCCAGATCTTCTCCACCGCCGCCGACAACCAGACCTCCGTGGAGGTCAACGTGCTGCAGGGCGAGCGTGAGATGGCCGCCGCCAACAAGAGCCTGGGCCGCTTCCATCTGGACGGCATCGCTCCGGCCCGCCGCGGCGTGCCTCAGATCGAGGTGACCTTCGATATCGACGCCAACGGCATCGTCAACGTGTCTGCCAAGGATCTGGGCACCGGCACTGAGCAGCACATCACCATCACCTCCTCCTCCAACATGAGCAAGGAGGATATCGAGAAGGCCGTCAAGGAGGCCGAGCAGTATGCCGCCGAGGATGCCAAGATCAAGGAAAAGGTAGAGGTGCGCAATCAGGCCGATCAGATGGTCTATCAGGCGGAAAAGACCCTCTCCGAGGTGGGCGACAAGGTGCCTGAGAGCGAGAAGGCCCCCATCCAGGCCGGTATCGACAAGCTGAAGGAGACCCTGAAGGGCGAGGATACCGACGCCATTAAGGCTGCCACCGAGGAGCTGACCCAGGCGTTCTATAAGATGAGCGAGAAGCTGTACCAGCAGCAGGCGCCTCAGGGCGACCCCAACATGGGCGGCCAGCCCGGCGGCGACCCCAACGGCGGCCAGCAGTACTATGACGCCGACTATAAGGTAGTCGATGATGACGAGCAGAACAAGTAAGTAATGTATCCCACAAAAGGGGCAGGATCTCCTGTCCCTTGTTGTGGTGTTTAGGAGATTACACCCATGGCTCAGGAAAAACGAGATTATTACGAGGTCCTCGGCGTCAGCAAGGGCGCATCGGAGGATGAGATTAAAAAAGCATATAAAAAGCTGGCCCGTAAGTACCACCCGGACATGAACCCCGGCGACAAGGAGGCTGAGGAGAAATTCAAGGAGGTCAACGAGGCCAATGAGGTGCTCTCTGACCCGGAGAAGAAGGCCCGGTATGACCAGTTCGGCTTCGCCGGTGTTGACCCCAGCTACGGCGGCGGTGGCGCCGGCGGATACGGCGCGGGCGGCTTTGATTTTGGCGATCTGGGTGATATTTTCGGCAGCTTCTTCGGCGGCGGCTTCGGCGGCGGACAGCGCCGCAACCCCAACGCGCCGCAGCGAGGCGAGAGCATCCGCGCCAGCGTCGCTATCTCCTTTACCGAGGCGGCCTTCGGCTGCGAAAAGGAGATCAGCGTAGATCGCAGCGAGCAGTGCCCCACCTGCAAGGGCAACGGCTGCGCCGCAGGCACCACGCCTGAGGTGTGCCCCACCTGCCGCGGAACCGGTACCGTTCAGGTGCGGCGGCAGACGCCCATGGGCGTATTCGCCTCCAGCGCCCCCTGTACCAAGTGCGGCGGCACCGGCCGGATCATTCACCAGCCCTGTCCCGATTGCCGCGGTCAGGGCGCGGTGCGTAAGCGCCGCTCCATCAAGGTGACCATTCCCGCCGGTATCGACGATGGGCAGACCATCTCCCTGCGGGGACAGGGACATGCCGGCAAGAACGGCGGCCCCAACGGCGATTTGCTGATCACCGTGATGGTGCAGCCTCACGAGATTTTCCGGCGCGAGGGTACCGCTGTGTTCTGCGAAGCGCCTATCACCTACGCGCAGGCGGTGCTGGGCGGCACGCTGGAGATCCCCACCATCGACGGAAAGGTGAAATACGACATCCCCGAGGGTACCCAGACCGGCAGCGTGTTCCGCCTGCGGGGCAAGGGGATTCCCGTGCTCAACGGCCGGGGCCGTGGCGACCAATATGTGACCGTTACCATTGAGACACCGAAAAATCTGAACAAGGAGCAGAGGGAAGCCCTGAAAAAGTTCAGCGATCTGCTGGGCGAGAGCAATTATGAAAAGCACAGGAGCTTCTTCAAGAAACGCTGATGTATCTGGCTGATTATCATGTGCATACCTCCTGTTCGCCGGATGGGCATCTGTCCATGACGCAGATGGCGGAGGAGGGCGTGCGCCGCAAGCTGAATGAGCTTTGCTTTACCGACCATGTGGAAACCGTGGAATGGGGCACGGTGTCGCAGCGCAAAGAGCCCTATGACTGGCCGGCGCTGCTGGAGCAGTATGCCGCCGCGCGTCGGCATCTGGCGGACAGGATCTGCCTGAAGCTGGGGATCGAGCTGGGCGAGGCCTATCTGGATCTGGACAGTGCAGGACGCATGATGGATTGTGCGCCTGAACTGGATTTTGTGATTGGCTCGGTACACATGTCGCGGGACGCAGACGGCTGGTTCGACCTGTTTTTCATCGCCGGCGACCGGGATGAGACCTACTATCACGCCGTGGTGGACGCCTATCTGGAGGAGGTGCTGAAGCTGGCCAAATGGGGCCGCTTCAGTGTGCTGGGACACCTGACGCTGCCGGTGCGCTGCATCAACGAAATGCGGCATAAGAACATATCCTTCCGTCCCCACATGGCGCAGGTGGAGGAGATTCTGCGTACCCTGATCCCCAAGGGCATCGGCATCGAGTGCAACACCAACCGGGGCAATACCCCGCTGCCGGACGGCGATATTCTGAAGCTGTACCGCTCCTTGGGCGGCGAGATCATCACGCTGGGATCCGACGCCCATACCGCGGAATATCTGGGCTGTGCCATTGAAGCACGGCAGGAGCTGCTGCGCAGCTGCGGCTTCCGCTACTTTACCACGTTTGAGGGCATGAAACCTGCGTTTCAGGCACTTTGACCGCTGATACACAAAATAAATAGGAGGACGACAACATGAAAATTGCCATCGGCTGCGACCACGGCGGCTACCTGCTGAAGCAGGACATTCTGATCTGGCTGGAAGAGCACGATTACGACTTTGAGGATTTTGGCTGCTATAACACGCAAAGCGTCGATTACCCCGTGTATGCCGAGAAGGTGGCCCGCGCTGTCGCCAGCGGCGAATGCGACAAGGGCATCGTGATCTGCACCACCGGCATCGGCGTGTCCATGGCCGCCAACAAGGTGAGCGGTGTGCGCTGCGCCCTGTGCGGCGACAGCTACAGCGCCGAAATGACCCGCCGGCATAATAATGCCAACGTGCTGGCCATGGGCGCCGGCATCATCGGCCCCAACATGGCCAAAAAAATTACGGAGACGTTCCTGACCACTGAGTTTGAGGGTGGCCGCCACGCCCGCCGCGTGGATCTGCTGGATCACATCCAGCCCTGACCTATGACAAAGGGCTATCATAACTACCGCGGCCGGGGCCGCAAGCGCCGCCAGCAGATCGCGCTGGTGGCGGTGCTGCTGGCGGTGATCGTTGCCGCCGCCGCCTTTCTGGTGGTTCAGAATTACATCGTATACGATGACGCGGGAAAAGCCCATGTCGAGCTGCCTTTCGGCAAAAAAGAGCCTGCCGGGACGGAAGCGCCCGAGCTTCCGGATCATGTGACCATTGACTATGTGGACAACGGGCCAAAGCTGGAGGTGCTCCATGCCCGGCAGCTGCCCGGTGATGTGCTGCGCCAGGACCCCGAAACGGTGCTTGACGGCCTGGACGAGGACGCCATTGTGATCGAGACCAAGCGCATCAACGGCTCCATCACCTATACAACGCAGGTCGAGGTGCCCCAGCAGGTGGCTGTGGAGCAGTACGATACCATGGCCAATCTGAAAACGCTGTTGACAGGCGGCCGCTATGCCGTTGCCCGCATGTCCGCCTTCTGCGACAGCTATTTTGTCCGGGCCTATCCCGATGCGGCGCTGCATGTGGCGAGCGGCGGCTATTGGTATGATGCTGCCAGCATGGCCTGGCTGGATCCCAGTAATCCGCAGGTTCTGGTGTATATTACCGCCCTGTGTCAGGAATATGCCCAGCTGGGCTTTGATGAGATCGCGCTGGACTATTTCAGCTATCCCGTCAACGGGCGGCTGGAATCCATCGCAGGGCTGGAGGAGACGGACCGGGTGCAGGTGCTGACCGACTTTGTCAAAAGTCTGCGGGCCAACCTGCCGGCCGATGTCAAAATCAGCATCGTGCTGCACAGCCAGCCGGATGCGGCGCAGGGGCTGTCAACCCATCTGCTGACGGAGAACTTTGACCGGATCTATCTGACGCCGGAGGTGGATGCCGCCGCGCTGGAGCGGACGCTGGGCGCACATTTCAACAGCGAAACGCGGCTGGTACCCATTGTGACCCAGCCGGCGGAGCACGGCAGCTACATGATCGGAAACTGAACAAAAGAGGCCGTCCGGCATTGGCGCGGGACGGCCTCTTTTATCATGTGTGTTGACAACGGTGTAATCTGCTGTTATCATGAAAGAAGAAATATAGAAAAGGAGAGAGCCCTATGAAGCAAATCATTTTCCTGATCATCGCGGCTGTTCTTGCCATCGCCGCAACGGTGCTGGCTTTCATCTTCATCCTGCCGGAAAAGCGCCGGGAGAAGCTGAACGCCTTTGGCAGATTCTTGCACGATCTGTGCAACTTCAAGTTCCTTGTGGTGGAAAAGATCCTGCAGGCGCTGTATATTTTCTCCACAGCCTTTGTGGTTCTCTTTGGCGTGCTTCAGCTGTTCAATGTCCAGAGGGATTACTGGGGCGGCGCCAGATGGATGGGCGGCATGGGATTGCTGTACATCGTTCTGGGGCCCATCGCCATTCGTCTGAGCTATGAGCTGATGATGATGGTGGTCCTGCTGGTGAAAAATGTCATTGCCATCAACCACAAGCTGGCCGACCAGACCGGCAAGGCCGCCGGCGATGTGTTTGCCGCGCCCGACATGCAGGAGCTGAAGGAGGCTGTCCTCCAGCGTAAGGAGCAGATACCGGTACCGGTATGGGCGCCGCAGCAGGCGCAACAGCAGGCCCCGGTGCAGCCTCCGATGCAGGCGCAGCAGCAAGCACCGCAGCAGCCCCCGATGCAGGCTCCGGTACAAGAGCCGGTGCAGCCCCCGATGCAATCTCAGCAGCAAGCGCCGCAGCAGACCCCGATGCAGCCCCCGGTACAAGAGCCGGTGCAGCCCCCGGTACAGGCGCCCGCCCTTTTCTGCAAGGACTGCGGCGCCAAGCTTGAAAATGGCGTTTGCCCCCGCTGCGGCGTTCCCACGCAGCAGTAAGGCGGCAATCGGATACAGCATACTAAATAAATATCCCCCGGCCAATGGTCGGGGGTCGTAAGAAAGTAATATCGTATTTTTGTAGGAACGGCATGGCTTCGGTCATGCCGTTTCCTCTTTCATCAGTTCATTCAGTGGGATAAATCCCACAAGGTCATAGGAAATGCGGATGTTCTGCCGCCGCTTGCCGCTGCTCTTGTCGGGGGCTTCAATATAAACTCCCTTGACAAGTTCTCGTAGAGCATACGGCGTAAGCTCGTCCAAATCCTTGTATTTGTGTACCCTCTGGATAAACTGCTCCAAGTTTTCAATCTGTCGTTCCTGTACTTCAATGTCCTGCTGCAAGGTCTGGATTTCCACTTTAAGCTGTTCCTGTTCGGTTTCGTAGCTTCTGCTCATCATGGAAAAACGCTCATCGTTGATGCGTCCCGCCACATTGTCCTCATAGATACGGATGAACAGGCGGTCAAGCTCTCCCATACGCCGCTGCGCCTGTTCCAGACGCTTGATACTTGCGCAGATTTTTTCCTCGCTGGACAGCAGGAGCTTGTGTTCCATAACTGCCCGGAAGTGCGCTTCATACCGTGTCACATAGAAGATAACCGCTTTCATATGCATCCAGACCAAATCTTCCAGAACAACAGCCCGGATAAAGTGCGCTGAACAGCTTCCCGTGTTGCTTCGGTAGTTGGCACATACAAAGTGATCCTGCCGCTTCTCAAAGTAATTGGTGGTACAGTACCGCATTTTCGCTCCGCAGTCAGCACAGTAAACCATGCCGGAGAACAAGCTGCTCTTGCCCGTTTTCGTTCTGCGGTGTCGCTGTTGGCGAATCTCCTGCACCTTGTCAAAGACTTCCTGCTCGATGATCGCCGGATGGGTGTTGTAGAAAATCGCCTGTTTATCAAGGGGCGTTTCCCGCTGCTTCTTGTCCCAAATGGAATTGGTGTAGGTCTTGAAGTTGACCGTACAGCCTGTGTACTCCCGCCGTTCCAGAATGTGAACAACGGTGTTGGTATTCCAATGATAGGGATCATCGGTTTCGGGGCTTGGCGTTTTGATGCCCGCCCTGCGCTTGTAAGCGGTGGGGTTAAGCACCTTTTCCTCCTGCAAGAGCTTGGCGATCTGCATCGGTCCCCGTCCCTCCATGCACAGCTTGAAGATTCGCTTCACTACCACAGCCGCCGCTTCGTCCACAATCCACTTGGTTTTGTCCTCCGGGTCTTTGAGATACCCAAACGGGACATTGGTGGTCAGGGGAACGCCGCGTTCACCCTTCGCCTTATTGACAGCTCGGATTTTACGGCTGGTGTCTTTGGCGAAAAATTCGTTAAACCAGTTTTTGATACCGGCAATATCGCTGTCTGTGCTGTTGGGGTCGATGGTGTCAAAGTGGTCGTTGATGGCAATATACCGTACATTGTACTTCGGGAAAGTGAAGTTGATATAAAGCCCGGTCAGCGAGGAATTTCGTCCCAGTCTGGATAGGTCTTTGGTGATACAGACTGCCACCCGTCCCGCTTCGATTTCCGCAAGCATGGCTTGGAAGCCGGGGCGGTCATAATTCGTGCCGCTGTACCCGTCGTCCACGAAAAAGGTCGGATTCGGAAAGCGATTATCTTTAGCGTACTGGAGCAGGATCATTTTTTGATTCTGGATGGAGTTTGACACATCTTCTTTGCCGCCTTTTTTATCCTCTTTCATATCTTCCACGGATAGGCGGCAGTAGAGTGCGGTGATTTTATCAGTTGCCCGTAACATTTCTGTTTCCTCCTTCAAAGGGGCAACTGCCAGTACAGGATTGGTTGCTTCTATTGTACCAAGAGACTGCGTATTTGTCATTCAGAATCCTCCATCTTTTCTGTAAACTTTTCGCCCATGATGCG
>CABSAW010000045.1:0-12248 GCA_902475745.1 uncultured Oscillospiraceae bacterium | reverse complement strand
AGCTAATCAGACGCGAGGCCATCTTTCAGCGATAAATCTTTGACATCAGTGCCATGCGACACCTATGTGTTATGCGGTATTAGCAGTCGTTTCCAACT
The DNA here is from genome assembly GCA_902475745.1 of uncultured Oscillospiraceae bacterium. Taxonomy (GTDB): domain Bacteria; phylum Bacillota; class Clostridia; order Oscillospirales; family Oscillospiraceae; genus Vescimonas. The sequence continues at coordinate 12,150 of CABSAW010000045.1, read as the reverse complement.
GTTGTCCCCCTCTGAAAGGCAGGTTCCTCACGCGTTACTCACCCGTCCGCCACTGTCCTCTACTTCACTTGGACGAATCCTCGATCCGTAGATTCTCGTTCGACTTGCATGTGTTAAGCACGCCGCCAGCGTTCGTCCTGAGCCAGGATCAAACTCTCTATAAATTGTATCAACACGGCGTTTCCGCCGAGCTAATCTTTACAGAGCTATTTGTCATAGCTTAAAACTTTTTATACTTAGCTTTACCGGTAATTGACTTAACCCGGTTCCGCCAAGTTTTCAGTTGCACATCTTTCGATGCGCTCCCGTCTGGTGCTTTTCGTTTCGTTCGTTGTTTAATTTACAAGGTACACGTTCCTTTGTTCTTTCGAACCGCGGAACATTTATCATCATATCACATGTCTGCCATCTTGTCAACTACTTTTTTCATCTTTTTTCGATGTTTTTCGTTGTCTCGATTTCGACCGGATCGCTGTCTCTCGCGGACAGCTTGGTTAGATTACCACACCTTTCTCGCTTTGTCAACGCTTTTTGCACATCTTTTCCATCTTTGCAGGCAGCCTCTTTGTCATAATCTATGCTAATGCCTGTTTTCAATATTTGTCAGCTTTTTCCACAAGGCACTGCACAAATCAAACCTCCTCTCTTGTCACTTTTAGCCACTCACTCTACTATGCAGCAATATGTCGCTCCAGCGGGCAAATATGGAAAAAGACGCAGCCTTGAACCCGCGTCTTTTTCTACACAATATTACACAATACTATATAGCTGCCTCAGCTCGTCGATCTCGTAGTCAATGCGCAGGCCATCAGGGCGGGGCAAGTGACCGGGATTATACCAGCAGCAGGGCAAGCCATAGTTGTTGGCGCCCCGAATATCGCTGGAAATGCTATCGCCAATCACGAGGCAATTATCCTTCGTAATGCCGTCGATGCGGGCAAAAACATACTCAAAATAGTCTGGCGAGGGTTTGGCGGCGCCCGCCTCCTCGCTGATAAAAGCCGCGGCAATATAAGGTGTGATCGGACTTTTCGCCAGACGCCCCCGCTGAACTGAGGCCACTGCATTGGTAACCAGATACAACTTGTGGTCGCAGCTGAGAGCACGGCACACCTCTTCCGCATAAGGCAGCATGAAAGTGCACTGACTCAGGGTATGAAGGTGCATTTCATTACAGCTCGCTGCATCTCGCTCAAGATTCATAGCTGACAGGAAGTTCCGAAAGCGCTGCACCACAAGAAACTCCTTGGTACACTCGCCCCGGTCAAAAGCGGCCCACATCTGGTTATTGCAGCGCTCATACAGGGCAAAAGTCTCATCACTCTCCGGTATATCAAACTTCCCGCAGACAGCACGGAACGCCTCGCGGTTGGCCCGGTTAAAGTCAAAGAGTGTATTATCCGCGTCAAATAGTAAGTAGGGGTACTTCATGTAAGTTATCCTCTATATAAACCTTTATATAAATACGTCGTTCTTCGCCGGACGGGCATAGACCTCCTCCAGTTCACTCTTGTGATAGAGATAGCCGGAATCATCATAGTATTTAGCGCCGACAGGACAGCCCTTGACGCAGGCACAGCACTTAATACAGATGCCGGGTACATGGGCAGGGTCAGCTGGATCAATACTGCCCATAGGACAGTGTGCAGCACACCAGCCGCAGCGGGTACACTTCTCCATGTCTGTTTTGGGCTTCACTTTCAGGATATTGATGGGGCTGCCGTGGCGGTCGCGGGGCGTATAGTAGGGTCGGATGGGATCGCAGCCGCCTACGGTGACAGGTGAAACATCCCCTGTGGTCAGCTTGGCGGCAACACGGGCAGCAAATGCATCCATTTCCGCTTCGTCCTGCGCGTTGGGACGACCTGCACCCAGCGTGCGGGAAAAGCTGTGCTCCCCCACAAAAGCCGCGCCTGCCACGCAGGTAAAGCCATTGTCACGCAGCAGCTTACTGAGTTCCATAAGGGCATCGTCATAATTGCGGTTACCAAACAGCACCACCGGGACAGCCAGCGCGCCGGTGCCGTGCACCATGTCCCGCAGATAGGGCATCAGCAGGTTGGGCACGCGGCCTGCATAGGTGGGGCAGCCCACCACCGCCAGATCACCGGCCGGAATGGTCAACTCCCGCTTCCGCTCCTCCGGCAGAGTATAGCTATGCGCAGTATAGGCCGCACCCAGCTTATCTGCCAGATAACGGGCAATCCGCTTGACAGTTTTTTCCGTGGTCCCGGTGCCGCTGAACCAGACGGCATGCACCGTAGCAATTGACATCATACTTCCTCCTTCCGGCCATAGGGCTGTCAAACCTGAAAATCTTCAGGCGACAGCTTGGTGACATTCAATTCCGCAGGACGCGGCGGCGTGCGGCGCAGGGGATCATAGCGGAAAGCGGGACACTTGTCCGTATCCTCTACCACACCTCGCTTGACACAGGCAATATGCCCCTCATCAATGCGGCTGCCCCGCATGCAATAAGCGCAGCGCGGCTCGATATCCTTTCGGAACAGCATTGCTTCTCCCCCCTATCGGCAATATTACAGGCTGTATAGCTTTATTTCGCCATCCTCAGCAGTAGCCTTGAGCTGGGTAATGGGATGCTCGAACGTATCGATGATAAGATTCGCCATGGGATCCTCCAATTCCTTCTGAATGCAGCGCCGGAGGTTACGGGCGCCGTAGACAGCGGAATAGGACTTATTCACCAGCACATCAATCACTCCGTCATCATACTGGAAGCCAAAGCCCTTATCTGTCAGAGAGGCTTTCAGCTCATCCAGCATAATGCGGGCGATATCCCGGAAATTATCCTCCGTCAGCTGATGGAAATAAATCACCTCGTCCACACGATTGATGAATTCCGGACGCAGGAACTCCCGCAGCGCCTTCATCACACGCTCCTTGCCCTGTTCACTGCCGGATTTTCCAAAGCCCACCGCGCCGGCAGCCTTGTCAGAGCCGGCATTGGAGGTCATAACGATGACTGTATTTTCAAAATTCACCTTGCGGCCATGAGCATCGGTGATCTGGCCGTCGTCCAGAATTTGCAGCAGCACATTGAGCACGTCGGGATGTGCCTTCTCGATCTCGTCGAACAGCACCACGGAGTAGGGCTTGCGGCGAATCTTCTCCGTCAGCTGTCCCGCCTCGTCATACCCCACATAGCCGGGAGGGCTGCCCACAATACGGGAAACAGAATGCTTTTCCATAAACTCGGACATATCCAGCCGGATCAGGCTCTCCGGCGCGTTAAAGAGGTCGTCGGCCAGCTGCTTGACCAGCTCCGTCTTGCCGACACCGGTGCTGCCCACGAAGATAAAGCTGACCGGTTTGTGCTTTGGGCTGATGCCCACCCGGTTGCGGCGGATGGCGGCGGCCACGGCGGCCACAGCCTCATCCTGCCCCACAATATGCTTCTTCAGGCGGCTTTCCAGCTGGCTCAAGCGCTGGAACTCCTCCTCTTTGATCTTGCTGGCGGGAATTTTCGTCCACATCTCGATCACGCGGGCGATATTATCCATGGTCAGCGTAGGCGTACCCTTGGCACGCAGGGCGGCAAGCTCCTCATTGAGGCGCATTTCCTCCGAGCGAAGCTGCGCAATCCGAGCGTACCTGGTGTCCAGTTCGGCATCCGTATACTCCTTGCCGTCCTCCGGTGCGGCGGACATGATGGTTTCCCGCTCGGTGGTAATGGACTGCAAGAGCTGCTCCAGCTCCATGCGGCGGTTGATGTCCGCATCGTGAAGGTTCATATCAGAGCAGGCCTCGTCGATCAGGTCGATGGCCTTGTCGGGCAGATACCGGTCAGTGATATACCGCTCAGACAGCTGCACCGCCTGACGCAGCACGCCATCGGGGATGGATACCCCGTGGAACTGTTCATAGTAATGGGCGATGCCCCGCAGAATCTTCAGGGTATCCTCAATATTGGGCTCATTGACGGTCACCGGCTGGAAACGGCGCTCCAGTGCGGTGTCCTTTTCGATATGCTTGCGGTATTCATTGAAGGTGGTGGCACCGATCACCTGAATTTCGCCGCGGCTCAAGGCAGGCTTGAGGATATTGGCAGCGTTCATGCTGCCCTCGGCATCGCCGGCGCCCACGATATTGTGCACCTCGTCAATGACCAGAATGATATTCCCGGCCTTGCGAATTTCTTCAATCAGGCCCTTCATGCGGCTTTCAAACTGGCCGCGGAACTGGGTGCCCGCCACCAATGCGGTAAGATCCAGAAGATAGACCTCCTTTTCCCGCAGCTTGAAAGGCACCTCCCCGGCGGCGATACGCTGGGCCAACCCCTCGGCAATGGCGGTCTTGCCTACGCCCGGCTCACCGATAAGGCAGGGGTTGTTCTTCTGGCGGCGGTTCAGGATCTGCACCACCCGCTCGATCTCTTCCTGACGGCCGATCACGGCGTCCAGCTTGCCCTGACGGGCACGCTGGCTCAGATTGATACAGTAGTTATCCAAGAACTTTCTCTTTTTTTCCGTCTTTCTGCCTGTCTGCGCAGAGGCGGAGCCGCCGTCCTCGCTTTGGGACGGCTGAGCCGGATTATTGTTGCCGAACAGGCGGTTGAGAAAAGGAAAGGTGGCGGTCTTGCCGCTTTCCTCATCGTCCTCGCCGCCCTCGTCGCTCTCCGGCAGCTCCTCGGCGCCGCCGAAAGCCTGCATCATTTCATTGGAAATGTTGTCCAGATCCTCCGGCGTAATGCCCATGCGCTTCATCATCTCATCCACCTGAGGCAGACCCAGCTGGGCGGCGCATTTCAGGCACAGGCCCTCGTTGACCTGTTCATTTTTCTCATTCAGGCGGGAGATAAACACCACCGCCACATTTTTCTTGCATCTTGAACAAAGAGTAGGCTGCATATGGTTCCTCCAATAGAAGCCGGTACGAAACCTTTTGATTTTGTGGCCGGCAGGATTTGCATTTTCAGAATAATTTGCACTGCCGCAGCAGGCGGTCGGGTAATCCCCACTACAGCATGGCAATCAGGTCCATGGGACTGTGCTGCATAAAGTATTTTAATAGGTATGTGTCGCGCACTGTGGCGGCGGGCACAAGCCCCGCCCATTCCAGAACGCTGGCGGCGGCAAACATGGCCAGCACGCCAAGGCAGAACCCCAGTGCTGCGCCTGCCAGCCGGTTCAGCGTACCCAGTACCGGTGCGCGGGCAGCCAGATGCAGCGGACTGGTGATCACTCGCAGCAGCAGTGTCAGCAGCAGAAACGACAGCACAAACAACACCGCATACACCAGAGAACGGATCATGCCTGCAACAGCGCCCTCCAGTAAATTCTTCCCGGCCTCCACCGCGCTGTCCATGGCCTTTTTCGCAATGCCTGTGATGGCGTCAAAATCCACGATCTGCCCCAGCGCCGCACTGTCGGACGCGGCAGCGGCACTGATGGCTTCCTGACTGTGACCGTTGGTCAGCCGGTTCAACATATATTGCTCAACGCGGGGCGTTGCCCATTCCGTTACAGGGTCAGCCAGCACATTGGCCACAATGCTGCTGCCCAACAGCGAAACCACCAGGATTACCACGCCCAGCAGGCTGCGGATAAAACCCCGCCTGCCGCCAATGGTCAGACACAGCAGCAGGATCGCCACAATGGCGATATCAAATGCGAAAGATATGCTCATAGCGTTTCCTTTCCGCCTTACGGCAGATACAGCGATGCCCCGGAAGCGCCTGCCATTACCGCGCTGCCGTCGCTGCGCATGAGAATGGCGCGTGCCTCGCTGACATCCGGCAGCGTGGCCACCTCTGTCATGTATTTATCATAAATCGTCAACCGGTCGCTCAGCAGCACCGCCACATAGCGGCCTGCCGCGGAAATATCCAGCACCTCGCCGTCTATATCGCAGCCGCCCAGCTCATTGCCGTCGCCGTCCACCGTGATGAGGCTGGCATAGCCGCCGGTTTTGTACCGGCTCAGCAGCACCGCCGCCCAGCCGCCGTCGCTGACCACGCAGCGATGCACGAACTGGCCGCCATAGGAATAACCGGCCTTGATCCGGCCACTGTCATCCAGCATGCAGAGCGATTGCTCCGTGACGGCGCAAAAGCCTTTGTTCATACTCTCCAGCGTATACACAACGCCGCCATCTACGGCAGTGGTCGCTACGGCCTGATCACTGTTGGTGCGGTACAGCACCAGAAAGCTTTGGAACTTCCCATCCTCCTGTCCCATCGTGACGGCCGCCAGCGTGCGGTCATCGCGGCTCAGCGCAGCCGTCATCACAAAGCGCTCGGAGGAGAGGAACGTAAAGACCGGCGATCCGTCTCTGTCCCAGACGGTGACAGCCGCCTTGGCACCGCTTTTATTATAGGTGGCCGTCACATAACCATGGGGGTTGACTGTCACGGCAATAAGGTCGCCCTCCACCTCCTTCTGCCAGCGCAGGCCCTTACTGTCCAGAGCATACAGCGTTGTGCCGCCGATGTCATAGGCGGCGGCAATGTCCCCGCCGGTAGCCAGATCCGGGCTTAAAAAGCGCACGCCGGTCTGATACAGAACGCTGCTGCGCTCATCCAGTACGCGGATCTGGTTGGCGGCTACCGTAATCAGGCTGCCCTCCAGCGCCGCGAAACGGCTGGTGGCATCGTTTTCGTAGTAGTAAAGCTTGGCACAGCCGGTTTCGTCCTTTTCCGCCCGGGCATAGATGATGCTGCGGCGCAGGCCGTCAAAGCTGTTGGCGTCCCATAGGAGCGCCACGGTCACAACGCCCAGCACCAGCAGTACCGTCAGCGTCAGCCACAGCCATTTTCGGGGCCGGCGGCGCTTTTGTACGCGGCGCGGCTTTTCCTCCTGTACATCTCCGGGTTGGAGATCATACAGTGTCCGGGTATCTTTTTTCATGGTCTCCCCCCTTGCAGGATGGCAGTGTCTCAGCGCTCCAGACGTTCATCGTTGTACCAGATCCGCGTCAGGTACAGGCCGCCCGGCGGCGCGGTGGGCCCCGCCAGCGTGCGGTTGCCGCTGTCCAGAATCACCGGGATATCCTCCGGCGCCAGCTTCCCCTCGGCGGCGTACAGCACAGTGCCGGTGATGGCCCGTACCATATTATACAGAAAGCCGTTGGCGCATACCTTCAGCTCCAGCAGCTCGCCATTACGGGTCACACGGCAATAGTAAATCGTGCGTACCGTGCTGCGGACATTGGTGCCCACAGAGCGAACAGCAGCAAAATCATGGGTTCCCTCAAACATCCGTGCAGCGTGATCCATCACCGCTTCATCCAGCTTCTTGGGATAGAAGTACGCCCGGTTCACATAGAAGGGATTCTTGATGCGGGAATTGTAAATTCGATAGGTATATTCTTTTTTGATGCACGACCCAATGGCATTGAAGGTATCGTCTACCTCAAAGGCAGCCTTAACGGCAATGTCCTCGGGAATATGCGTGTTGACGGCAAAGGGCAGCCGATCCAGCGGAATGCGGGAGTCCGTGCGGAAATTGGCCACATAATGCTCGGCATGCACGCCCGCATCCGTGCGGCCGCACCCGGTCAGCTTGACGCTATGGCCACAGACCATACTGAGCCCTCTCTCCAGTGTCTGCGCCACGGAGGTCTCCGTTTTCTGCACCTGCCAGCCGTGGTAGGCGCTGCCGTTATACATCAATGTCAGGGCAATATTACGCATAGGTTCTCCTTAATGGGCTTAATGGGAATAGCCATCCGCTGCGCATCCTTTTCTGCAGGGCGGCGTTCATCTGGTGGAAAAGTGCCCGCTTCCATGCAGGCTTTCACCACCCCGCCGCTTTTTTACAGACCCAGATGCTTCAGCGTAATAAGGGCGGCGGCCAGCAGCACAAATCCGATAAGCGCCAGATAGTCGGCGGTTTTATACCGCAGCACATAAAGCGCGGTGCGGCCCTCTCCGCCATGGTAACAGCGGCACTCCATCGCGGTGGCCAACTCGTCAGCCCGGCGGAAGGCGCTGATAAACAGCGGCACCAGAATGGGCACCAGCGCCTTAGCCCGCTGGAACACATTTCCGCTTTCGAAATCCGCGCCGCGCGCCTTTTGTGCCGACATGATCTTATCCGTCTCTTCAATCAGGGTGGGAATAAAGCGCAGGGCGATGGACATCATCATAGACAGCTCATGAATCGGCATTTTCAGCTTTTTCAGCGGTGAGAGCAGATGCTCCAGGCCATCCGTCAGGCTGATGGGGCTGGTGGTATAGGTCATCAGGAAGGTCCCCATGATCAGCATGATGATCCGCAGCACCATGGCGATGGCGCTGCGAATACCCTCAAAGGTAATATGGCGCAGCAGCCACACATCCGCCACCGGCGTTCCGCCGGTAAAAAACAGGTTCATAACGGCGGTAAACGCTACTATAATATAGATCGGCTTGAGTCCCTTGGTCAGCGCCTTGTAGTGGACGCGGGAGATAAGAATGCAGCAGCTGAGCACCACGATCATAATCCCGTAGGTCAATACGCTCTTGGCGTTGAACAATGCCACAATATACAGGATCACACACAGCAGCTTGGTGCGGGGATCCAGACGGTGGATCAGGGTGTTTCCGGGGAAATACTGGCCAAGCGTAATATCCTTCAGCATACGGCGCGCCCTCCTTTCAGGGCAAGAAGCTGCTTTTGCAGCGCCTCCACCGTATAGATTGCCGGATCGACGGCCACACCCTTTTCATGCAGGGCGTGGGCGATCTTGGTGACCTGCGGCACATCCAGTCCCACAGCCTCCAACTGACGGGCATGGGCGAAAACCTCGCTGGGCGCTCCCTGCAAGTAGACATCGCCACCGCTGAGCACAATAATGCGCTGGGCATTGCAGGCGATCTCCTCCATGCTGTGGCTGACCAGCACCACCGTGCTGCCGCGCTGGTCATGGTATGCCCGCAGCAGTGCCAGAATATCATCGCAGCCGCGGGGGTCAAGTCCGGCTGTCGGCTCATCCAGAATCAGCACCTCCGGCTCCATCGCCATTACGCCGGCAATGGCCACACGGCGCTTCTGCCCGCCGGACAGGGCAAAGGGTGATTTCTCCAGCACGTCATCGCCCAGTCCCACAGCGCGGATCGAGCCGCGCACGCGTCGGTCGATCTCCTCCTCGGAAAGGCCCATGTTTTTGGGGCCAAAGGCTACGTCCTTATACACCGTTTCCTCAAAAAGCTGGTACTCGGGATACTGAAAGACCAGTCCCACCTGAAAACGCACCTGCCGGATTTTCTTCGGATCCGCCCAGATATCCTGCCCATTGAGGAAAATATGGCCTCCAGTGGGTTTTAAAAGTCCGTTGAGATGCTGGATCAGCGTAGATTTACCGCTGCCGGTATGTCCAATAATACCCAAAAACTCGCCGCGGTAAATGTCCAGCGACATATCCTTGACAGCACTGCGCTGGAACGGTGTTCCGGCGCTGTAAGTATGGGTCAGATGATCAACACGAATAATGGGTTCCAATGTGTGGTTTCCTCGTTTCATCAATTTTGGCTGAAAAATGCCGATTAAAAGGCTTCGCGCTCACGGCGCCGCCAGACTTTTTGGCACATTCAGCACATTTTAAAGGGCTTTACAGATGGCGTCGGCACAGGCCTCCACCGTCAGGGCATCCAGCGGCACGTGCATGCCGCCGCAGCGCAGGTCGTACAGCAGCTCCACCGTATCGGGCGCCGCCAGCCCCATATCGCGCAGCTTTTCCACCTGGACGAACACCTCTTTGGGCGTACCGTCCATGGCCACGCGGCCATCGTTCATCACAATAAGGCGGTCAGCTTCCAGCGCTTCATCCATGTGATGGGTAATGAGCACCACCGTAATACCCCGCTCCCTGTTCAGCGTGTGAACGGCGGAGAGCACCTCGCGCCGCCCGGAGGGGTCCAGCATGGCGGTGGCCTCATCCAGGACGATGCACTCGGGCGCCATAGCGATAACGCCCGCGATGGCCACACGCTGCTTTTGTCCGCCGGAGAGCAGATGGGGCGCATGGCGGGCAAATTCCGACATGCCCACCGCAGCCAGCGCATCGTCCACGCGGCGGCGGATCTCCTCGGTGGGAATGCCCAGATTCTCCGGGGCAAAGGCCACGTCCTCCTCCACCACATTGGCCACGATCTGGTTATCCGGGTTCTGGAACACCATGCCGACGCGGCGGCGAATCTCCAGCAGCGCCGCCTCGTCACCAGTGTTCATACCCGCCACATATACTGCGCCGCCGCTGGGCAGCAGCACCGCATTCATGTGCTTGGCAAGCGTGGACTTGCCGCTGCCATTATGGCCCAGCACCACTACAAAGCTGCCCTTTTCAATAGACAGCGATACATCTTCCAGCGCCGGCGTGGGGGCGCTCAATCCCTCCTCTTCCGGATAGGTAAAGAAGAGATGTTCCGTTTGCAGCATAGTTGACATAGTATCTATCGTTTCCTTTCCCGTCAATCAACAGGGACGGTCTGTTATTCGCTGACCCAGCGTCCTGTGGCGCCGCAGGGCAGCGCCATACCGGATTCCGTGCAGGGAAGCCCCAACTCATCCCACATGACCCTACCGCCAAAGCGCTGGCAGGCCAGCAGATGCAGAATATAGCCCAGCACCGACGGAGCAAGCCCTGTGGTATAGCTGTTGATGATAACAAACAGCGGCTTGTCCGACAGCACTTGCATGCACAGCTTCACAAAGGGGTAGAGATTATCCTCCAGCTTCCAGACCTCGCCGGAAGGACCGCGGCCATAGCTGGGCGGGTCCATAATAATGGCATCGTAGGTCTTGCCGCGGCGAATCTCCCGCTCTACAAACTTGGCACAGTCATCCACGATCCAGCGGATCGGCGCATCGGCAAGGCCGGAGAGCTTTGCGTTCTCCTTCGCCCAGGCTACCATCCCCTTGGCCGCATCCACATGGCAGACGCTGGCCCCCGCTTTGGCGCAGGCCACGGTGGCGCCGCCGGTATAGGCAAAGAGGTTCAGCACACGGATGGGGCGGCCGGCACGGCGGATGGCATCCATGGCAAAATCCCAGTTGGCAGCCTGCTCCGGAAAAAGGCCGGTGTGTTTGAAGTTCATGGGCTTGACCTGAAAGCTCAGCTCCTTATAGCGAATGGGCCAGCTTTGCGGGAGGTCGTTTTTCTCCCAGTGGCCGCCGCCGGTGGCACTGCGGCTGTAACGGGCGTTAGCCTGCCGCCACAGCTTCGAGCGCTTGTCCGCTTCCCAAATAGCCTGCGGGTCAGGCCGCACCAGTATCTGCCGGCCCCAACGCTCCAATTTTTCTCCGCCGCCGCAGGAGAGCAATTCATAGTCCTGCCAGCCGTCCGCGATCCACATAACCCCTAGTCCTCCATACACATATTAAATCAGTTTATTATACATCAGTGCCGCCCACCCGTCAAGGCTGCGCCCCCTTACAGTTATTTAAGATTTTGTGAATGAACGCTGCCATGTGCCACATGGCGGATAAGGCCGGAGCTGGCAACAAGCGAAAGAAGTCGCTGCCCGCAGATCGAAAACAAGCTGTTCCACCAGCGCACAGCAGACCGAACAAGTGAACAAGGCATAACAAAGGCGGGAACATCTGAACCGATGCTCCCGCCTTTCATCGTTGGCTCAACAAACCAGGATCGATTTACTTTGTTTGTAAATCTTCCTGAAAGAAAATCCCTTCTGTTAGGTTGATAAACATTTCCTTGTCCTTGATTATGTGAGTTTTATTGTTCCACCAGACAGTAGTATTATTAGCGGAGATTGTTTTGCTTGTTCCATCCTTGAGAAAAAAAGTGATTGTAATAGCAGGTTCCTCTTCGCTATTCACTTTCCCAAATAAATCATACTTCAGAAATCCTGTTAGCTTTAAGGCTAGCCCAATATCCTCACGGCTCGAAATTTTTTTAACTTCATCCGTGACGCTCGGATACGTGATATTTACAGACTGAATATCATTTATGCGGGGCAATCCCCAAAGATACATACCATTCTTAAATATGTTGATTCCAACAATCAAAACTGTCACAACTGCCACTCTTATCAAAAATCGAATAAGACCTTTGAAAATCTTGTTCACCAACTTATCCTCCAATCTCGATTTCTCCTACTCCCTCAATTCCGAGTTGTCGATTTCAGTATATCACACCGAATCCCATTGTAAAAGAGCCTATGTACGCCGCCAGCAGGCGGCAAAATTCAGT
>CABSAW010000044.1:0-12886 GCA_902475745.1 uncultured Oscillospiraceae bacterium | reverse complement strand
TGATGGCGTCGCACACCAGATCGGTGTTCAGCGCCTCCAGAATGGTCTTGCCGATCAGGATCTCGGAGGCCATGGCGGCGGAGTGGGTCATGCCGGAGCAGCCGATGGTCTCTACCAACGCCTCTTCGATAACGCCGTTCTTCACATTCAGCGTCAGCTTGCAGGCGCCCTGCTGGGGCGCACACCAGCCGATACCGTGGGTAAATCCGGAAATGTCGGAGATTTCCTTGGCCTGCACCCACTTGCCCTCTTCGGGAATGGGAGCCGGGCCGTGATAAGCACCCTTAGCCACAGGGCACATATGCTGAACCTCAGTCGTATAAATCATAATGACGATGTTCCTTTCTTTCAATATGAAATCATCACCGGGATCGCCCCACGTGCATGTTTCATGGGGATTATAACAGATTAAAAACCGTTTTGCAAGAAACATTCCAAACATTTGTCATGTTTGGTGCTTATTTTCCCGCAACAAAGCCGACCTTGCGCTGCACCTTGCTAAGCGTTTTCTGCGCAAGATGGCGGGCACGCTCCGCACCCTGCTGATAGATGCCCTCCAGATAAGCCTTATCGTCCATGATGCGCTGGCTTTCCTCGCGGATGGGACGCAGCAGCTCCACCACGGCCTCACCCACAGCGGGCTTGAACACGCCGTAGCCCTGGCCTTCAAACTCAGCCTCCGCTTCGGCAAGCGTCTTGCCGGAGGCAGCGCAGTAGATGGTCAGCAGGTTGGAGATACCGGCCTTGTTCTGCTTGTCGTATTTGACGGCGGTCTCACAGTCGGTAACGGCGCGCTTGAACTTCTTCATGATGACTTCGGGAGAATCCATCAGGTGCACGCAGCCGTCCGGCAGGGATTTGCTCATCTTGGTGGTGGGATCGTCCAGCGACATGAGCCGTGCGCCTACCTTGGGGATAAAAGGCTCCGGCAGCACAAAGGTGTCGCTGTACACGCTGTTAAAGCGCTGGGCGATGTCGCGTGTCAGCTCCACATGCTGCTTCTGATCCTCGCCCACCGGCACCAGATCCGTCTGATACAGCAGAATATCGGCAGCCATCAGCACAGGGTAGGTGAAAAGACCCGCCGTAATGTTATCGGCGTGCTGGGCGGATTTGGCCTTGAACTGGGTCATGCGGCTCAGTTCGCCAAACTGGGTATAGCAGCCAAGAATCCAGCTCAGCTCCGCGTGCTGGGGCACATGGCTCTGGATAAACATGATGTTCTTCTCCGGGTCAAGCCCGCAGGCGATATACTGGGCCAGCTGGTTGACGCTGCGCCGTCTCAGCGTGGCGGGATCCTGCCGCACGGTGATGGCGTGCATATCCACAATGCAGTACAGGCAGTCGTACTCATCCTGCAGATCCACCCAATTCTTGATAGCTCCCATATAGGAGCCCAGCGTCAGCTCACCGGAGGGCTGAATGCCGCTGAAGATTCTCTTTTTCTTTTGATCAGCCATATTTTACCTCACATGCTTTCAGACTTTTTGTCGGTTTTCAAAAATTGTTCTACTATCCTACCACGCTTTACGCAAAAAATCAATGGAATCACCACTTCATCATTGACTTTTCCCGGGAAACACATATAATAAATAGGTAAAAATTTTCAACAAACCGGAGGAACAGCATATGGCGATGGATATGAGCTATTTTACCATGATGGAGGAAAAAATCCCCCACGGAAAGGTGCGTACCCGTTTCGCGCCGTCTCCCACCGGTTATATGCATGTGGGCAATCTGCGCACGGCGCTCTATACCTGGCTTATCGCCCGCAGTCAGGGCGGCACCTTTATCCTGCGCATTGAGGACACCGATCAGGGCCGTCTGGTGGAGGGTGCTACCGATGTGATCTACCGTACCTTGGCCGAGTGCGGCCTTTCTCACGATGAAGGCCCCGATGTGGGCGGCCCCGTGGCCCCCTATATCCAGTCCCAGCGCCGGGACACCTATGGTAAGTATGCCCGCCTTCTGGTGGAAAAAGGCGGCGCTTACTACTGTTTCTGTGAAAAAGCCGAATCTGAGGAGGACAGCGGGGAATTTGACCGCGCCGCCGATCCCTGCCGCGACCTGCCGCTGGAGGACGCCCTCAAGCGCGTGGAGGCCGGTGAGCCCTATGTGATCCGGCAGAAGATCCCCGCCGAGGGTACCACCACCTTCCACGACGCCATCTTCGGCGATATCACCGTGGAGAACAGCACGCTGGACGATCAGGTGCTGCTGAAGCGGGACGGTCTGCCCACCTACAACTTTGCCAACGTCATCGACGATCATCTGATGGGCATCACCCATGTGGTGCGGGGCAGCGAGTACCTGTCCTCCGCGCCCAAGTACGATCTGCTGTACCACGCCTTCGGCTGGGACGTGCCCACCTATATTCACTGCTCCCCCGTGATGCGGGATGCCCACAACAAGATGTCCAAGCGCCACGGTGATCCCAGCTACGAGGATCTGAAGGCGCAGGGCTATCTGACCGAGGCCATCATCAACTATGTGGCGCTGCTGGGCTGGTCGCCCAAGGGTGAGTATGCCGAGCAGGAGATTTTCTCGCTGGATGAGCTGACAAAGGTTTTTGACATGTCGGGTATCTCCAAATCTCCCGCCATCTTCGACATTGCCAAGCTGGATCACTTCAACGCCGTGTACCTGCGCAGCATGAGCCCCGAGGCCTTTGCCAAGGTGGCCGAGCCTTATATCCGCCAGAGTGTCAAGGGTGATTTCGACCTCTGCGCCATCGCCGGGCTTTTGCAGGCCCGCTGCGAAAAGCTGACGGATATCCCCGAAAAGGTGGATTTCTTTGATGTCTGCCCCGAGTGCTGCGTGGACGCCTTTACCAACAAGAAGTCCAAGACCAATCCCGAGGTCTGCAAGACCATGCTGGAGGCCGCCATTCCCATGCTGGAGACGCTGCCCGAGTGGACGACCGCTGCAATCCACGATGGTCTGATCGCTCTGGCGGAGAAGCTGGGCGTGAAGAACGCCACCCTCATGTGGCCGGTGCGCATCGCCGCCTCCGGCAAGCTGGTGACCCCCGGCGGCGCTGTGGAGATCTGCCAGATTCTGGGCCGCGACGAGACGCTGCGCCGCCTGAAGGCGGGTCTCGTAAAGCTGGGGTAAGGCCATGGCATGGCTCAAGCAGCAGCACCGCGCTCTACGGCAGTTTTACCGGGATGAATTCAGCGAGTCGCTGCTGATCACTTCCGCCGCATTTTTGATTATCTGGGTGCTGTCTTGCGGCGTTGGTCTTATCAATAAAACGATCCCGGAAACCATCGTGGCGTATTTTTCGCGGATGCTGGAAAACAGCAATGTTCTTTCGGAGGACGGCGCCATCAATCTTCTTGCGCTGTTTGGCAACAATCTTCGCGCCACACTGGTCAGTGTGCTGTACGGGTTTATTCCGTTTATCTATCTCACGGCGCTGGCGCTGGGCATGAACGCCTTGATTCTGGGGGTGCTGGCCGCCTATTATATCAACAGCGGCACCTCGCTTGCCATCTACTTTGCCGGAATCGTTCCTCATGGCATCTTTGAGCTGCCGGCGCTGCTGCTGGCCTTTGCGATGGGGCTTATGCTGTGCAAGCGGATCACCCAGTTTGTCCGAAAAAATACCAAGGGCATAATGGTGCCGCTGCTGAAAAATTGCGCACGCGCTTATTTGATGCACGTCCTCCCTCTTCTGACAGTGGCCGCCGTTGTGGAGGTCTATGTTACACCCCGGGTTCTTGACCTGTTTATGTGATCATACCCGCGCACGGCGCGGTGAAAGGAGTATCATACAATGAACGAGAATGCAACACGGATCCCTGACATCTTCGGAAGCATGGTGTTTACCGAGGAGAAAATGAGACAGCGCCTCAGCGCAGACGTTTACGCGGCATGGCAGCAATGTCTGGCTCAGGGCAATCCGCTGGATCGTTCCATTGCCGATGAGATCGCCTGCGCCATGAAGGACTGGGCTACCGAGCTGGGCGCTACCCATTATACCCACTGGTTCCAGCCGATGACCGGCTTTACCGCCGAAAAGCATGACAGCTTTATCTCTCCCACCGGCAACGGTCATATTCTGATGGAGCTGTCCGGCAAGGAATTGAGCCGCGGCGAGGCTGACGCCTCCAGCTTCCCCTCCGGCGGTCTGCGCGCCACCTTCGAGGCCCGCGGCTACACCGCGTGGGATCCCAGCTCTTATGCCTTTGTCAAAGACAAAACGCTGTGTATCCCCACCATCTTCTGCTCCTACTCCGGCAACACGCTGGATAAGAAAACGCCGCTGCTGCGCTCGATCCATGCGCTTGATCAGCAGTGTGTCCGTATTCTGCGGCTGTTCGGCAACACCGAGACCAAGCACGTTACGGCGCAGGTCGGCTCTGAGCAGGAGTATTTTCTGATCGACAAGAAGGATTATCAGGCCCGCGAGGACCTGCGGATGTGCGGGCGCACATTGTTCGGCGCAAAGCCGCCGAAGGGTCAGGAGCTGGATGACCATTACTACGGCGCCATCAAGCCCCGCATTGCCGCTTTTATGCACGAGCTGGATATCGAGCTGTGGAAGCTGGGCGTTTTCTCCAAGACGGAGCATAACGAGGTGGCGCCTGCCCAGCACGAGAATGCGCCCATCTATTCTGACGCCAACACCGCCTGCGACCACAACCAGCTGACCATGGAGCTGCTGAAAACCATTGCTGAGCGCCACGACCTGGTGTGCCTGCTGCATGAAAAGCCTTTTTCCGGCATCAACGGCAGCGGCAAGCACGACAACTGGTCGCTGCAAACCGACACCGGCGAAAATCTGCTCAAGCCCGGCAAGACCCCCAGCCAGAATGCACAGTTCCTGCTCTTCCTCGCCGCATTTATCAAGGGTGTGGATGAATATCAGGACATGCTGCGCTGCTGCGTGGCCTATCCCGGCAACGACCGCCGTCTGGGCGGCAACGAGGCCCCGCCCGCCATTGTCTCCGTTTTCCTTGGCGATGAGCTGACCGCTATTCTTGACGCGATCATCAGCGGGACGGAATATGTCGATATCACCAAGCGCCGTCTGGAAATCGGCGTGGACAGCCTGCCGGAGATTCCTCAGGATACCACTGACCGCAACCGCACCTCGCCGCTGGCCTTTACCGGCAATAAGTTCGAGTTCCGTATGCTGGGCTCCAGCCAGTCCATTGCCGGCCCCAATACCGTTCTGAACACCATGATGGCCGAGGAGCTGCGGCAGTTTGCGGATATTCTGGAAAAGGCCGATGATTTCAAGACTGCGCTTCAGAAGCTGCTGCATGATACCTTTGTCGCCCACCAGCGCATTATTTTCAATGGCAACGGCTACAGCAGCGATTGGCTGGCAGAGGCCAAGCGCCGGGGTCTGTGCAATCTGAGCAATACGGTAGACGCCCTGCCGGCTTACATCTCCGAAAAGAATGTGGCGCTGTTCACCCGTCACGGGATTCTGACCCGGGATGAGATGGAGGCCCGCTACATTATCCATCTGGAGAACTACTGCAAGATCATCAACATTGAAAGCTGCACGCTGCTGGATATGGCCCGCCGCTATATTCTCCCGGCTGTCAGCAAATACTCTGATGAGCTGGCGCAGGCCCTGTTCCACAAGCAGAATTGCGGCATTCCTTTGTCCGCCAAGATGGAGGACGCCACGCTGCGTAAGCTCTCCGAGCTGTCCGCCAAGCTGTACGATACCTGCGAGGCGCTGGATCGGGCGATTGCCAAGGCGCCTGCCGCCGACGGCGGTATCAAATCCGCTCGCTATTTCCGCGATGAGATCGACGAGCGCTGCCAGAAGGCCAGCGGACTCATCAGCCAGCTGGAAAGCATTACCAACGCGCAGCACTGGCCCTATCCCACTTATGCCGATATCCTGTTCTCGGTGTAACTGATTACTGAAAAAGCTTCCGCCCTGTGCCGCTGGCACAGGGAGGAAGCTTTTAATTATAGCAAGACTATATTTTTTCTATCAGCGCCACTGCGTGGGCCGCCATCCCCTGTCCGGTTCCGGTAAAGCCAAGATGCTCTTCCGTTGTGGCCTTGACGCTGACCTGCGCGGCTGAAATGCCCAGCGCGCCGGCAATATTCCGCCGCATGGCATCACGGTAAGCAGACACCTTCGGCGCCTGCGCCGCAAGCGTTGCGTCGATGTTGGCGATTCCATACCCCTCCTGCTGCAAATAGGCGGCCACGCGCCCAAGCAGCAGCATACTGGAGATACCGGCATAGGCATCGTCCGTATCAGGAAACAGCTTGCCGATATCACCGGCGGCGGCCGCTCCCAGCAGGGCATCCATTACGGCATGCGTCAGCACATCGGCATCCGAGTGACCGTCAAGCCCACGCTCCCACGGAATGGTCACGCCGCCCAACACCAGCGGACGCCCCTGCACCAGCCGGTGCACATCATAACCGTGACCAATTCTCAGTGTCGTCATTCCATGGCCTCCCTTTTCCGCAGGATAGCTTCCGCCACCACAAGATCCAGCGGGGTGGTGATCTTGATATTCTCCTCGTCGCCGGCGGCCAGCCAAACCCGCTTTCCCAGCCGCTCCACAGCGGCGCAGTCGTCGGTCAGTGTTTCTCCGCTGCGCAGCGCCGCCTGCAGCGCCGCCTTGAGGATATCCGCCTGAAAGACCTGGGGCGTTTGAACGGCGCGCAGGCCACTGCGTACCGGGGTAGACAGCACCCAGCCGTCCTCGTCTATTTCCTTTACCGTATCCTTGACCTGAACGGCCGGTGCTGCCGCCTGCACCCGCCAGCCAGTACGGATCATTTCATCGACCAGCTCAGCGCGCACCAGCGGACGCGCACCATCATGAACCGCCAGCAGCTCCGACGTCGGATCGCATGCCAGCGCCGCAGACAGCACCGATTCCGTGCGGGTAGCGCCGCCCACAACCACCTTGACCGGCTTGCGCAGCGCCGCACGGGCACACAGGTCGGCGACCTGTTCCATAGACGCTTCATGGGCGGCAACCACGATCTCCCCCACAAGCTCGGCACAGTCGATGGCGCATAGCGTGCGCATCAGCACGGGTGCGCCGGCAAGCTGGGCAAACAGCTTATTCTGTCCGCCCATGCGCGTGCTGACGCCCGCAGCCGCCACGATCACGCTGCATCGGGGTATTCTTTTTTCCTGTATTTTCTGCACTTTATTCCAAAAAGCCATTCTATTTTAGTCTCCCTGTTCCGCCAGTATACTGCGGTGCAGCAGCCGCTCCGCGCCGTCATAGGTCAGATTCTCGATCAGCATCACCTCGCTGAGCAGGATCTGTTTGGCGCTGCGCAGCATCTTACGCTCCACGGTAGACAGGCCGCGGCCTGCATCGCGCCGCATCAGATCCCGGATCACACCGGCCACCTGACGCAGCTCGCCGCTTTTCATACGCTCCATATTCTCGCGGTAGCGGTGGTTCCAGTTCTCCGCCGTATCATCCTCACCGTCACGCAGCGCAGAGAGGATCTCATGGAGCTGCCGGTGGCTGACAGGCCGGCGCAGACCCACAGCGCCGCTGCTTTCTATGGGGATCATCAACTTCAAACCGCTTAACGGTACGGAAAACACATAGTACCGCACGTTGACGCCGCGCAGGCGTTCTTCCGTAATTCCGGCAATCACACCGGCGCCATGCAATGGGTGTACAATGCTTTCCCCAACCGAATACATACCGCACCTCCTACAATATTCTTACATACTGCTGACAATCCTCTTTTCCTTTTACATGCATATACATACAGTATAACGTATTGCCTCCACCGTTTCAAGGCAGAAAATGGTTATTTCACAAAGATACCATCGCTTGATAAGGGCAGACACGCCCTTGTCAAGCGATGGTACCCCGTTTTTACCGCTCTCAACTGAAAAAATGCGCGGAAAAGCGCTGCCCTTCCGAACAGCGCTTTTCCGCCTTATATTACGCTTCCTATTGGAAGTGTTATCTCTTATTGCTGCGATACCAGATTTCCTGCTCCTGCGCGGCCTTGATCAGCTCTTCGCGGAAGTCAGGATGGGCGATGGAAATCAACGCTTCAGCCCGCTCCCATGTTGTCAGACCCTTGAGGTTGACACAGCCGTATTCCGTGACCACATACATGGTATTCACCCGGGTATCCGTGACAATGCTGCCCTCGTAAAGCGTGGGGCGGATGCGGGAAGCTATCGAGCCATCTTTCTTCTGATAGGTGGAGGAAAGGCAGATAAAGCTCTTGCCGCCATTGGACAGATAAGCGCCCAGCACGAAATCCTGCTGGCCTCCTGCGCCGGAAATATGGCGCACACCGGATGTCTCGCTGCTGACCTGACCGTACAGGTCGATATCCACTGCGTTATTGATGGACATAAAGTTATCAATGGAGGCGATGGTACGGATATCGTTGGTATAGCTGATGGGCGCAGCCATGCACATGCGGTTATCATCCAGGAAATCATACACACGCTGTGTGCCCGCTGCAAAGGAATAGGTTTGGCGTCCGTGGTCAATGCTCTTGTTGGCGCCGCTGATCTTGCCGCACAGCGAAAGATCCACAAACGCCTCCACATACATCTCGGTATGCACGCCCATATCCTTCAGGTCCGACTCACACAGCAGCTTGCCGACGGCGTTGGGCATACCGCCGATTCCCAATTGCAGACAGGCACCGTTGGGGATCTGCTCCACCACCTGCCGTGCAACCGCCTTGTCCACCTCGGTAGGCTCGGCGGAGGTCAGCGTGCCCATCGGGTCATTCCGCCCCTCAACGATCATATCCACATCGGTGATATGTACGCTCTCGCCAAAGCCGCCAAGGCAGCGGGGCATATTGCGGTTGACCTCTACAATCACAACCTTTGCCGTATCGCAGACAGCCTTCAAATGGGAGGCGGACACGCCGAAATTGAAGTAGCCGTGGCGATCCATCGGGGCCACCTGAATCATGGCCACATCCGGCGCTTGAATATGCTCGTAATAGTAGCGGGGCAGCTCAGAATACCGCATCGGCTCGTAGAAGCAGGCGCCGCTGTTTATATATTTACGCTCAAAACCACCGGTGTGGTGGGAGTTGTAGATGATGTGCTTTTCCGGCTCCTCAATATCGAAAATTGCAGGCCGCCACAGGGCGATAGCCCCGCGCACCTTGACATCCTCCAATTCGGGCGCACGGCGGGCCAGCGCCTCATCCAGCACCCGTGGATGTGTGTTGCAGAAACCATAGTCCACCCAGTCGCCGGACTTAATGACCTTAACCGCTTCATCGGCAGTGGTTAATTTGGATTGATACATGCCCATAAATTCTTCGTATGCCATTTCTGGTTCCTCCTTGTGTCTTTCTGCCAGCATCCTTTCGCTGTTCTCTTTTTCCTCTCCTGCTATACTTTACTACTTCGTTAAAAAAATATCAACTCTTTTTGTTAAGAAAATGTCAAATTCGGCATCTTGACCAATTTAAGATCGTTAATACTATAACAATCATGGAATTTTGCACCATTGCGCGTCACAAGCCCTCTGATTTTCGCAAAACTATCTATTCTTTCCGGAAAAAGAGGCCCCTCCTCTTATCTGTCCTGCTTTTGCAGCACAGTCTATCACGGCAACAGCCTCAATACAGGTATCTGTCAGCTTATTTTACAGGGATTTTACAAAAATGAGACTGTGGATTTGACATTGACCTGATATTTTACTATTGGACGTAAAATGTATGTCATAAGGAGAGAAGGCAGATGGATATTTTTCATGTTTTGACGATGATTGGCGGTCTGTGCCTGTTTTTATTCGGCATGAACCTGATGGGACAGGCACTGGAGCGCCGGGCCGGAGGTAAGCTGCGGACGCTGCTGGATAAGATGACCGGCAATGTGTTTGCCGGATTTCTGACAGGCTTGGGAATTACCGCCATTATTCAAAGCTCCTCCGCCACCACGGTGATGGTGGTAGGCTTCGTCAATTCGGGGCTGATGACGCTGCGTCAGGCCATCAATGTCATTATGGGCGCCAACGTGGGCACAACGGTAACGGCGTGGCTGCTGAGCCTAGCCGGTATTGACGGCGGCAGCGTGTGGGTCAGTCTTTTAAAACCCACCTCATTCACCCCGGTGCTGGCACTGATCGGCATTATTTTCTACATGTTCTGCAAGGATGCGCGGAAAAAAGATACCGGCATGATCCTGCTCGCCTTCGCCACGCTGATGTTCGGCATGGAGACGATGAGCGGCGCGGTATCGGGTCTGAAAGATGTACCGGGCTTTACCGAGCTGTTTGTTCTCTTCAAGAATCCTGTTCTGGGTGTGCTGGTGGGCGCTGTGCTGACGGCAATCATCCAGTCCAGCTCCGCCTCCGTCGGCATTTTGCAGGCACTGGCGCTGACCGGACAGGTAAGCTATGCCGCTGCTATCCCCATCATCATGGGGCAGAATATCGGCACTTGCGTCACCGCAATGATTTCTTCGGTGGGAACTGCCAAAAATGCAAAACGGGCCGCCGTGGTACATCTGATGTTCAATGTGATCGGCGTAACGGTGCTTCTCTTCGTCTTTTGTCTGGTCAAGGCTCTTTTTGCCCCGGCGTTTCTGAACCGCTCTGCCACCATGTACGGCATCGCGATTGCCCACTCCCTGTTCAATATTCTCTGCACGGCCATGCTGCTGCCTGCCGGCGGACTGTTGGAAAAGCTGGCGATCCGTCTGGTTCCGGAGCGCGGCAAAAGTGAAAAAAGCGTGGAGCTGGACGAGCGCCTGCTGGCCACGCCGTCGCTGGCGCTGCGCCAGTGCCGGTCCGTAACAGCAGAGATGGCCGAATGCGCTGTGCAGGCGCTGAAGCAGGCGCTGGCCTGCCTGAGCGGCTACACGCCCGAGCTTGCCGAGGATATCCGGAAAGCAGAAAACCGGTGCGACCACTACGAGGATGTGATCGGCACCTATCTGGTCAAGCTGAGCACCCATAAGCTGGGAGATGATGAAAGCGAAGAGGCCACAGCGCTTCTGAAAATCATCGGTGATTTCGAGCGGATCTCCGATCACGCGGTAAACATTCTGGAATCGGCCGAGGAGCTGCGCAGCAAACGCTTGCACTTCAGCGATAGCGCAAAGCGGGAGCTGGCAACGCTGCGTGCCGCGGTGTCGGATATTCTGACGCTGACGGAAAATGCCTTTGCCCGTCAGGACATCTCCTGCGCAGCACAGGTAGAACCCCTTGAGCAGGTGATCGACACCCTGAAGGAGGAACTGCGTACCCGCCATATTCTGCGGATGCAGCAGGGGCATTGCAGCATTGAAACCGGCTTTGTCTGGTCTGATCTGCTGACAAATCTGGAGCGCACCTCTGACCATTGCTCCAATATCGCCGGGTGCATGATTGACGCCGCCCAGCACAATCTGAATCTGCACGAATCGCTGCACGCCATCCGCAAGAACGATGACGCCTATCAGCACCTCTTTCAGCGCTATCTGACTGAATATCGGCTGCCCGCCGCCTTCCCCGCCGCACAGCTTTAACTACTCTCTCTATCCGTTTTATCGCCGCCTCCCCCTATGGCGTCGGTTCGACAAGAAGCCCTCCCACCGGCTTATGGCCGGTGGGAGGGCGTTTATTTTAATTTACCGGAGCAAAGCCTTCGAGCCGCGGCGATGTGTTTCTCTCAGGCCTCTTTTTTGGTCAGCATCCTGACAGCGTATTTCAAAAACATCCGCACAGCCGGCGAAATATCCACCTTGGAATGCAGGGCAATTCCCAGCGTGATAGAGGCAGGCGGATCCACAGGCAGCATGGCAACATCACAGATCCGCTTTTCTGTAATCAGCTGATTCATGACGCTCATGCCCAGTCCCTGCTCCACCATGGACATCACCGAAAAGCTCTCCAATGTGGTGAAACGCACATTCGGCACAATATGGTTCCTTCGAAACAGCGCCATCACGTCATCGTCGCAGCCGCGGGCCGGCATAATAAACCGGTCTACTGCACAATTGGCCAGCGGATAGACCTCGGCCTGTGCCAGCGGATGATCCCGCGGCAGCAGCGCCAGCATCGGATCCTCCGCCAACGGGATCCATTCATACGGCATATCCTCCTGATAGCTGAAAAAGCCGATGTCCGCCGTTCTGTCATCCAGCCATTTGGAAACCTCCTGCCAGATGCCCTCCATCAGGTTAATATGGATCTGAGGATAATCCCGCTGAAAAGCGCCGATCACCGCAGGCAGCCAATGGGTAGCGATGCTGGAATAGGCCGCAATATTTACGCTGCCGATCAAAAGCCCGTTCATTTCCGCCGACAGCTCAAAAATCCGATCCTCCTGCCGCAAAAACTCGCGTACGACCGGCAGCAGCAGCTCTCCGTTTTCCGTCAGTGAAACGCCCTTTGTATTGCGCCGAAAAACAGAAAAGCCCAGCTCCTTCTCAAACGCCGTCACCAGCTGGTTGACGCCCGACGGCGTATAGCTGAGCGCATCCGCCGCCTTGGAAAAGCTGCCTGTCTCTGCCGCCGCCAAAAAGGCTCTGCATCTTGCCGTTTCCATACTCTCTCCCTTTCACCGCCGCAGTATTTCCTTGCTCTTTTTCATTATATCGGGCGCTATCTAAAATAGCAACTCAAACATTTTTGCAGCCGCTTCGCCCGCCTTTACGGTGCCAATACATCTACGCGCGGCGTACATAGATACCGGCGCATTAGGGCGTATCCGCCCAAGCAACAAGAGGCCGGGGTTTTTGGAATAAACCCCGGCCTCTTTCTATTTTACCGTGTCTTTCACCCGGTCTGTCGCGTTGGACTTCCTGCGTCAGAACGCCAGCGCAACGCGGACATCGTCCAGTGCGGGAGCCGTGGCGATCAGATTCTGTGCCAGCATCCAGTCAATGTTCTTCTGCCAGCACTCGTCCGTCTGGCTGAGGAACGTGGCGTCCGCCGTCTCCATCAGG
>CABSAW010000043.1:0-13120 GCA_902475745.1 uncultured Oscillospiraceae bacterium | reverse complement strand
TAGTCACGCCCAAAGCGGGATAGATCCTTTACCAGCACACAGCGGATGCGCCCGCGCTCTATGTCCCGCAGCATACGCTGACGCCGCTGCTGCCGGTGTGGGAGGAGGGCAGCGTAAAGGATTACGGTGAGATCCCCTGCAACCTGGGCGGCGGCCCGCTGACGATTCGTTGTAAATACGGCAATATCCTGAAGAATCCGTCCAACGCCATCTACTACAAGTGCAACATGGAGTCCAGCGGCGTGGAGCTTCGTATCAACGGACGCGCTATTGAGCACGGAATGTTTGACCGCGTCTGGGGCGAGGCCATTCATCCCAGCCAGAACCGCTTCCTGGTGCAGGTGGATCTCATCTCGGACAATTCCGCCGCGCTGCCTGCCACAAAGAACACGAAAACCTCGTTCTGTGAAGCCGATCCGCGCCTGAAGAACCTGCTCAGTTGGATCGCCTCCTATGTTCCCGCCCCGGCCAAGGATGTGGACTCGATGGAGCTGCGGGACATCCTGAACACCCTGACCGCGCCTGATGGACGCCCCTATAACTTCCGGTTGGCTACATGGGACGAGGAGGGCATCGTGATCCGCCAGAGCGCGTAAGAACAGCTTGAAAAAAGTGTGCAATCATTGCACACTTTTCCCTGACAGAGATGAGGCAAGATTATTCAGTTAAAACTGGAAAGACGCCGCTTGCGCGATGCCTCAATACTAAAAACCCTACATCCCTATATTATCCCTGCATTCGCAGGCGTTTTTGTGATGTCCGCTCAACCTGGGCAGTTCGGTGCCTTTTAGGATCCTTTTCCTTTTTCAACTTGACACGGGATGAGCGGCTTTCTACTCGTTAAAGCCATGCCTATTCGTGCCAATTGACGGTAGGTTTGCCGGTTATGTAAGATGCTGTTTTCTACGCAAGACGCAAGCTGGTGAGCCGTGCGAATGCACGGCTCACCAGCTTAAAGCTATATACTTCCAATAGAATTTTTCTTCTGGCTGCCTACACGGACAGCTGAAAAGGCTGCGTATGAGTCTCTACCAATCCAACTCCCAAGCAGTCTGCACATTGGCATCGGTGGATTGGCGGACAATTAGCTCGCTGCCTAATTGAATCTGTATGCGAGCGGATTGGTCGCCTCCGTTGCGTCGCTGGAACAGATCGAAAGCACAACTGCCCATCTCTGCCTTGGGGACGCGCATTGTGGTTAAGGATGGCGTAACCAGCGAGGCGGGGACATTATCGTTAAAGCCGGCCACTGCAATATCCTCCGGCACACGGATGCCACGCTCTTTCAGGCAGTACAGCGCACCAATGGCCATCTGGTCATTGCCACAAACCACCGCGTCCACCGTTTTGCCGCTGTCCAAAATCTCTACCATGGCGTTATAACCGCTGCGGCAGGTGAAGTTTCCTTCAGCGATTACGGCCTGATCCGCCGGGATACCATTAAGCATCAGCGCCGTCAGGAAACCCTTGCGGCGGTTCTTGGCGTGGAAATACTGATTTGGTGCGGCGATATGGGCAAAGCGGCGGCACCCACTCCGAATAAGATACTCCGTCATTAGGGCGATACCGTCGGCGTCGTTGATGACCACCGCGTCCAGCTTGGGGCTGATGGCCGTCTCGACACAGATGATACGCATGGGGGCGTCCTTGTCAAAGTTGACCGCGTGAAGAAAGTCCAGATACTCCGCCGTTTCCGGCTTGTCCACATCGGCGCAGGAGTCCAGGAACACACCGTCGAACCCCTGGCTACGCAGCAGGTTGATGATGCGGCGCTCCCGCGCCACATCGCCCTTGGTGCCGAAGACGCTGACCGTATAGCCGGCGGCGTCCGCCGCGCTCTGCATACTCTTCAGCACGTCCGGAAAGAAGATACTGGTGATGGACGGCACCAGAAATGCGATCTGCTGGGAGCGGCCGGTTTTCAGCTGGCGGCCGATGGGGTTGGCCTCGTACTCCAGCTGGCACACCGCGTCCATCACGCGCTTTTTCAGCTGCGAGCTGACGGGCTTCTTTCCGCTGAGGGCGTTGGACACTGTGGAGATAGAAACTCCCGCACACTGGGCCACATCTTTGATCCCCACAGGCTTGGGGAATGCCTTTTGAGTCATCGCTAACAATCCTTATCGAACTTAGTAATTCTTTTTCTTTTTTCCAATATATAGCTTATTATAGTCGTCTCGCGGAAAAATCAACAGTATTCAGATAGACTCTCAGATTATTATGTCACACTTTTCAAAAAAGTCAATCCTTGCGCTTACGGGCATCCAGGAACACAGCCACGATGATAACCACGCCTTTAACGATGCTCTGCATATTGGAGTCGATCTGTAGCATCGTCATTCCGTTCACCAGAATACCCAAAATCAAGGCGCCAAAGACGGTGTTGATAACCTTGCCGGTACCGCCGGAAAAGCTAGCACCGCCCAGGATTACGCAGGTAATGGCATCCATTTCGTAAGCGTTACCAACCGAGGGGTTACCAGAAAGCATACGGGACGTCAGCACCACGGCAGCCACACCGGTGCAAGCGCCGGCGATGACATAGCCAATACTGGTACACAGCGGCACATTGATGCCAGATACCTTAGCGGCCACAGGGTTACTGCCAATAGCGTAAATAGAGGTGCCGTAACGGGTACGCTCCAGCACGATGTATATGATGATCGCCATAACAATGAATATCCACGCCGCCACAGGAATCCCCAGGAAGGATGCGCGCCCCATCTGCTCAAAAGATTTGTAGAAACCGTTGATATTCTTGCTGTTAGTGGTCAACAGCGCTGCGCCGCGGGCAATGGACATCATGCCCAGGGTAGCGATGAAGGACGGCACACTGCCGTAGGCAATGAAGAAACCGTTGATCACGCCGGTCAGCGCACCGATGCCGATGGAGATCAGAAATACCACGGGAATAGGCAGCCCGGCACGGACAGCCAACGCCGCAAACACACCGCATAGGGCCACCACTGAGCCGCCGGACAGGTCCGTTCCACCGCTGACGATGGGGAACATAATACCCAAGGCGATAATGCCGATGACCGACTGCTGGCGGACAATATTGGTCAGGTTACTGGCCGAGAAAAAGGTGCCGCCCTTCAAAATCGTCATAAAAAGGAACAGCGCCAAAAGGATAAAGAAGGGGCTGTACTCTTTGATAATGGCTTGCAATTTGCTGTTATTGATCAGCTTTGTCTTTGTATTCACGATGTGATCCCTCCCTAAATCAGTCCACAATGCCGGTGGCATAGCGCATGATGGTCTCCTGCGAGAAGTCCTTTCTATCCACAAAGCCGGTCAACTCTCCCTCATGCATGACCAGAATGCGGTCGCTCATACCCATGACCTCCGGAAGCTCAGAGGAAACCATGATAATGCACTTTCCCTGTTTGGCAAGGTCGCTTATCATGCGGTGTATCTCCGCCTTACTGCCTACGTCGATGCCGCGGGTCGGCTCATCAAAAATCAGTATCTCCGGCTCAGTCAGCAGCCAGCGGCCAATGAGGACCTTTTGTTGGTTTCCGCCGGACAAGTTTGATATGATGGTCTCGGTAGACGGTGCCTTCACTGCCAGCGTCTCTTTGATCGCCGCGGCGGATTCACCGGTCTTCTTCTGATGCACAAAGGGCCCCTTGCAGTGCTGAGGCAGCGCAGCCATCACGGTATTGAGCCGAATACTCAGCGGCAGGAAACAGCCGCTCTGCTTGCGATCCTCCGTCACCAGACCAATACCTGCCCGAATGGCATCCTTAGGGGTATTGATCGTCACCTCTTTGCCATTGATAAAAATCTTTCCGGCAGTCTTTTTCCGGGCGCCGAATATAGTCTCCACCACCTCGGTGCGGCCCGCGCCCATCAATCCGGCCAAGCCCAGTATCTCGCCCCGGTGCACCTCGAAGCTAATGTTCTCGAACTCGCCCTTACGGGAAAGACCCTCTACACGCAGATAGGTCTCGCCGATCTCCGTATCTTCTTTGGGAAAGATATTGGAGATAGTACGGCCCACCATCATATTGATAAGTTCGTCAATCGTCATATCTTTCGCGGAATTGGTGCCGATAAAGCAGCCATCGCGAAAAACGGAGATGTCGTCAGATATCTCAAATACCTCGTCCATTTTATGGGTGATATAGATGATGCTGACGCCCTGATCCCGTAATTTCCGAATCAATTGAAACAGCCGCTCAACCTCCACGCCGGTAATGGCAGAGGTCGGCTCATCCATAATGACCAGCTTTGCGTTATAAGAAACCGCCTTGGCGATCTCACACAGCTGCTGCTTGGCCACACTCAAGGTCCCCATCTTGGCGTCGGGGTCCACCGCGATCTCCAGACTGTCAAGCAGCTTCTGGGTCTCGGCATGCATGGCGCGCTCGTTCTTGATAAGAGTACCTTTATAGCAAATCTCCTTGCCGAGGAAAATGTTTTCATAGACCTTCAGGTCGCGAACCGTGCTCAGCTCCTGGTGAATCATGGCCAGACCTTGATCCAGAGCAGTGCGGGGCGTCTTGAAATGTACGTCTTTTCCGTCAAAGATAATGGTACCGCTGTCACGGGTATAAATGCCCAGCAGGATTTTCATCATGGTGGACTTGCCCGCTCCGTTTTCGCCCATCAGCGCGTGAACCGTACCGCGGCGGACATTAAAGCCCACATTGGTCAGGGCCGGTACGCCGCTGAACGACTTGTTGATCCCGCTGATCTGCAGGATGTAATCTGATTGTCCCATGTATGTTCCTCCTTGCGGTGCAGGGTACGTACAATGGTTGCTCCCGTAAGGGAGCAACCATTGTACGCGAAGCAGAAGAAGTTTCTTGCGTTTCTTAGTTGTCGCGATATCAATCGTTTGCTCAGGAATTCCACATATCGATGTACTCATCGACATTCTCAGAGTTGACCAGGATGTCCTTCAGCACCACGTCGGCAGGCTGCTCGCCCTTGCACAGAGCCAGAGCGGCGTCCAGAGCCTCATAAGCCAGGCCATGAGCGTCAGCGAAGAAGGTCAGCGCCATGTCGCCGGACTTGACCTGCTCGCAGCCCATCAGCAGACCATCGATACCGGAAACGGCCACACCCTCAACACCGGCATCCTGCAGCGCCAGGATAGCACCGATCGCCATCTCGTCGCAAGCAGCCACGATGGCGTCAAACTCAATACCGGAGGTGATCCAGGTCTCAACGATCTTGTTAGCGTCGGTACGCAGCCAGTCGCCATCCTCACGGGCTACCAGCTCACAATTGGGATTGGCGTCGAGGACAGCCATGGAGCCTTCCTCACGCTCGGAAGCAACCAGGGTTCCCTCAGTGCCGGCCAGATAAGCGATCTTACCGGAACCACCGATGTAATCGATGGTCGCCTGCATCTGATCCTTGCCGGTCTCAATGCCGTTGGCGCCCACGAAGCAGTCGGCGCCGTCAGCGTCCTGCTGCAGAGCCACATACTTGATGCCAGCATCCTGAACGGACTTCATGATGGACAAAGAAGCCTCATAATCCACGGGCTTCAGGCAGATGCAGTCCACACCCATCTCGATCCAGCCTTCCACAACGGCCATCTGAGTGGAGACATCGGACTTTCCGTCGCCGATCAGAACTTCCACTTCGGGATGTTCAGCAGCCCAGGCGTTGACGTTGTCGATAACGGAGGATACCCAAGTGTCATTCAAATCGTTAACGGTATAGCCAATAACATACTTCTTCTCGCCGTCGGTCTGATCGCCATTATTGTTGCTGTCACCGTTGTTGCCGCCGCAGGCCGTCATGCATAGCATCATAGCCAGGACCAGCAGTAAAGCCAAAACCTTTTTCATTTTCTTGTGTTCCTTTCTTTTTCTGTTTTAGGCTGATATTCTTCAAATGACCACCTCTGGCGGCATTGTCCGAACCGCCGCAGCCATTCAAATACAGTGGCACTCAGGGTATCTCGTCCAGCTTCACGGGGCGATCCTGCTCTAAGGACAGTTGGGCGGCGCGAGCAATACGAACGGCCTGTAGACCGTCATAAGCGGTAACGGGCGCCTCCCTGCCCTCGTTGACCATCTCGAAAAAGGTCTTCTGGGCATTGACAAAGGCATTGGCGTAGCGCTCCAGGAAGAAATACACCGGCTTATCGTAATGCACACCCTCCTCATTGTGAACGCTGACCGTAGTCTCCGGCACATTAGAAACCTGAACAAAACCCTTGGATGCGTGGACTTCTGTACGCTGATCGTAGCCACAGTTGGATTGACGGCTCAGATCAATAAGGCCCACCGCACCGCTGGCAAACTTCAGCACCGCCAGGGCGGTATCGATATCACCCAGGTCTTTCACTTTCTTATCCACCAAGGCGTTACCGCAGGCGTAGACCTCCGTAACCTCAGAGCCAGAGAAGAATCGGGCCAGGTCAAAGTCGTGGATCATGGAGTCGAAGTAGATGCCGCCACTGGTACGAATATACTCATAAGGCGGCAGCGCCGGATCGCGTGAGCAGAGCTTGATGATCTGCGGATCGCCTACCGCGCCGCTGACAACAGTAGCCTGCAGCTTTTGCTGATTTACATCGAAGCGCCGCATAAAGCCCATCAAAAACTTCACACCAGACTCTTTGATAGCGTCGATGGCCTTGTAAATCTTCTGAATATCAGAATCCAAGGGCTTTTCACAATAGATATTCTTGCCGGTCTCGCAAGCCCTCATGATGTACTCGCAGTGGGTAGGCGTGGGAGAGCAGATAAACACGCAATCCACCTCAGCATCCTGGAACACCACGTCAGCATCCTTGCCGGTGTGCTCTACGCCAATAGACTTGGCCCACTGTTCCGCTTCAGCGGAGAGATAAGGGTCAATGATATACTTGATACGCACCGAGGGCTGGTAACGGACCAACGCCTCAGCATGGACACGGGCAATCCGTCCCGCGCCGAATATTGCGACAACGTTCCGGTTCATAAGCTACCTCAATACTCCTCAGGATAGATGACCACCTTCAGGGCCTTGCCGGCGCGGAGGAGCTTCAGGCCCTCCTCGTACTGGCTCAGGGGGAAGGTGTGGGTGACGATCTCCTCCAGGGGGAGGATGCCGCTCTCGATGATGCGGGCGGTCTTTTCAAAGTAGTACTTGCCCAGGAAGCCGCCGTAGATCTGCGCCTCCTTGCGGACGATGTCCGCCAGCTGGATCTGAGGACGGGCCGTCTCGTCGTGACCGAACATGATGATCTTGCCGCCCGGACGGATCACATCGATGGCATTCTGCAGCATGTGGCCCACAGCCTCGATGCTGTGATCCACGCCCAGGCCGTTGGTCTCCTCCAGGCAGACCTTTACCAGATCTTCCTTGGTGGGATCCACCACACGGGTGGCGCCGCACTTCAGTGCCTTCTCACGGCGGTACTCATGGGGCTCAGACACGATGACCTTGGTAGCGCCGTTGGCCTTGGCCATGGCGGCGAACAGCAGGCCCATGGGGCCGGCGCCCAGCACGCACACCGTATCACCGGCCTGTATCTTCAGCTTCTCGATGGCGTAGCCCACGCAGGACAGGGGCTCAGCCAAGGCAGCCAGCTGATAGGGCGTCTTGTTGTCGATCTTATATACGGACTGGGCAGGCACGCAGGTGTAGCTGCACAGAGCGCCGTCTGCAAACAGGCCGCGGGTGACGCCGTGCTCGGGCCAGGGTGTATCCTGCTGAGAGTACAGGGTGGTGCACTGGCCGGGCCGGTCGCTGCGGCAGTTCTCACAGTGACCGCAAGGGGGGTGAGGATCCACGATCACCTTATCGCCGGGCTTCAGGGACTTGACGGCAGAGCCGACAGCCGCCACCTCGCCGCAGTACTCGTGGCCGAAGATAATGTCAGGCTTCGCGGGATGCTTGGGGGGATCCATCAACACATGCAGATCCGTGCCGCAGATGCCGACGCCCAGCACCTTGATCTGAACGTCATCCGGATTCTTGATCTGAGGGACCGGTCTGTCCTCATAGGCATACACGCCGGGCTTCTTGAAGATAATAGATTTCATTGTCTTGTCACACCTCTCGCATGGAATATGGAATAAAAGAACGTCTTCTTCCGCCCCGGCGATAAAAATGTAATAACCGGGTCGGGTTTTGTAAAAACGTTTTTCTTTCGTTGTGAAAAGAATAACGCAAGCCGCGGCGAATTGCAAGCAAAAAACGTCAAACATCTACAAAATCGCCGTAATACACAAGTGTTTCAACATGATTTTGTAAAAAATGCCAGGTTGACTTCTGGTTTTTCCTGTGTTATCTTCACAGAAGAATCGGAAAAACGTTTTACTTGACGAGTGATTTTCTGGTCAAATAATCAGGAGGTAAAAACGCACATGAAAGAAAAGTATTTGACGACAGATTACCCCAATATTTTCTTTGAGGACAACAAGGTCGGCCAGCTGAAGAAGCGCATCTGGGATGCCTCCGAGGCGGAGATCGACGCCATCCTGGAGGATTACGGCGTGCCGTCTGACAGCGAGCTGGGCAAGGCGGGCTGCTACATCCAGAATTCCCCCCGCAAGATGGTTATCGACAAGCGCCGCAAGAACGATATCGTATTGGTACCCATCGGCTGCACCGAGAACCACGGCATCCACAACAACACGGGCCTTGATACCTTTATGTGCACCTCCATCTGCGAGGCGGTGCGCCGCAAGACCGCCAAGGCCGGCCACGAGGTGGCCCTGGCCTTCCCCCCCATCAACTACGGCGGCCATCCCTATCACCACCTGGGCATGCCCGGCACGGTGATGACCTCTGAAAACACGCTGGTGAACATGATCATCGACGTGATGGTGGGTCTGTGGGACGACGGCTTCCGCAAGATCATCCTGGTGAACAACCACGGCCAGGACTGGATGCTGGAATCCGCCATCCAGGAGTTCTTCAAGCGCTATCAGCTGCCCGCCTTCGCCACCGTGGTGGAGTGGCACCGGGCCGTGCGTGAGTTCTTCTATCCCCTGGGCGACGAGCGCCCCGACTTCGTCTCCACCCCCTTCATCCACGCCGACGAGTCCGAGACCTCTGTGGCGCTGCTGATGTTCAAGGACATGGTGGACATGAGCTGCTGCGTGGACGCCCAGCCCAAGTCCTTCGGCATGCTGGACGGCGGCTTCTATGACGGCTCCGTGGACTCCTTCCACCGTCCCAACAAGTGGTCCGAGGCCGAGGGTCACCGCGTCATCGAGCGCTTCGCCACCCCCGAGGGCGTGGTAGGCAGCCCCAGCAAGGCCGATCCCCGCAAGGCCAAGCGCGCCATCGCCGCCATCTGCGAGTACCTCAACGCCATGGTGGAGGACATCCTGGAGACCTACCCCGCCGGTCAGGTCCCCGATCCCCGCAAGTTCTCCCTGCGTCCCTTCGAGGAGATCGAGCCCTGCCTGCGCGAGCCCCTCAGCGAGGGCTGGAAGAGCGTACACGAGCTGCCCAAGCGCGGCATCTTCGGCAACAACAGCTGATCCACACATCGCGTCCTGTTACGGGCCGGCCAAACGGCCGGCCCGTTCCGACGCCTGTGTATTTGAAAGGAGAGAGCATTTATGCCACGCAACATTCTGGCGCTGTCTGTGGTGGACAAGATCATCGGCGGCGCGCCCTACATGGTCCAGGGCGGCTTTGCTGACTGCATCTGGTACGCCAAGGCCCTGGGCTATGACGGCATCGAGCTGAACATTTCCGATCCGGACCGGCTGGATCTGCCCGCCATCCGGCAGGCGCTGGCCGAGACCGGCGTAAAGATCACCGCCTTCGGCACCGGGCGGGTGTATGTCAACGAGCACATCAGCCTGACGGACAAGGACGAGGCCGTACGGGCCCAGGCATTCTCCCGACTGGTGACCTTCTCCCGCATCGCGGCGGAGTTTGACGCCAAGGTGATCATCGGCTGCATCCGGGGCAACATCGCCGCGCCGGAGGATACCCAGCGGGTGCTGGACACCCTGGCTCAGTCCCTGACGGAGCTGGAAAAGACCGTTCCCGGCGATGGCAGCTGCTTCGTGATGGAGCCCATCAACCGCTATGAGAACAACTTCCTGTGCAGCGTGGCGGACACCGCCCGGTTCCTCCACGACGCGGGACTGAAGCGCACCAAGCTGCTGATGGACACCTTCCACATGAACATCGAGGACGGCGACCTGGTGGAGACCATCCGCGCCTACGGCAAGGATACCGCCTATGTCCACATCGCCGATTCCAACCGCAAGTACCCCGGACTGGGCCACACGGACTTCTCCGCCCTGCTGGACGCTTTCCGGGAGATCGGCTACGACGGCCCCTACTGCGCCGAATGCCACGCCAACGGCGACATGGACGAGGGCTGCACCGCGTGGCTGGCGGCCATGAAGCGGATGCTGGCGGAATGACGAGAGAGGTAGATACCATATGAAATACGAAAACGCGTACCGCACGCTGGAGAGCCGGGGTTACCTCCCCGCCAGCGCTCCCCTGTGGACGGCGGCGGACGGCCAGTACGGCCTGTGGCGCCGGTCCGACGGCGGACGGCGGCTGCTGGTGGTCTTCGGCCAGGCTCAGGGCTTTGAGGGCCTGCGCCAGGCGGAGGGCGGCGACATGTGGCAGGAATGCCCGCTGAGCCACGACAATCTGCTGGCCCTACAGCAGCGGTTCCCGGAGCTGAAGCCGGTGAGCCTGGAGGGACACGATGTGACCATGGGCCTGGGCGACCGGCTGGGGCTGGTGTCCGGCGCCCACATCGCGGCGCTCTCCGGTACCGGCGTGTTCCCGGTGCTGGCCCAGCAGTCCAAGCGGGAGCTGACCCTGACGGGCCGCAGCTATCGCCGGATGCTGGACGACGTGGCCTGGCAGGTGTTCGAGGCGGGCTATCACGGCGGCTACGCCGCCGACGGCGACCATCTGAAGACCCTGGCGGAGGTCCAGGCGGCCATTCAGGACGGCGCCACCATGATCACCCTGGACTGCTCGGAGCACATCGACCCCGACGCCTACCGGCTGGACGCCGACACCGCGTGGGAGCGCTGCCGCCAAAAATTCACAGCAGAACAGTTGGCGGGCTGGACGCAGGTCTATCAGGGCCAGACCTTCCCCTTGCCGGAGGGCAAGAGCGTCGCCTTTGCCCCGGACAGCTTCCCCCAGCTGCTGCTGACCTACGGCGCGGCCCTGGACTTTATGGACACGGTGTACAAGACGGCCATCACCGCCGCCCCTCACGCCGTCTCCTTCGAGATCTCCATCGACGAGACGGAGGTCCCCACCACGCCGGAGGCCCACTACTTCATCGCCCGTGAGCTGGCGGAGCACCAGGTCGTGGCCGGCAGCGTAGCGCCCCGGTTCTGCGGCGAGTTCCAGAAGGGCGTGGACTACCGGGGCGACACGGACCAGTTCCAGCGGGAATTCGCCGCCCACGCCGCCATTGCCGAGGCATTCGGCTACCGGGTCAGTGTCCACTCCGGCAGCGACAAGTTCAGCATCTTCCCCTATGTGGGCAAGCTCAGCGGCGGGAGGTTCCATCTCAAGACCTCCGGCACCAGCTGGGTGGAGGCGGTGCGGGTCATCGCCATGTGCGACCCGGCGCTGTTCCGCCGCATGGCGGCCTTCAGCCGCCTGCACTTTGAGGAGGCCCGGGCCTATTACCACGTCTCCGCCTCCCTGGACCGGATGCCGGACATGGACAGCATCCCCGACAAGGGCCTGCCCGCCCTGCTGGATATGGTGGACACCCGCCAGGTGATGCACATTACCTACGGCTTCCTGCTGCAGGCCAAGGACGACCAGGGCAAGCCCCTGTTCCGGGACGATATCTACCGGACGCTGCGCGCCAACAAGACGCTGCTGGACCGGGTGATCCGCCGTCACATCCGGCGGCACCTGACGCTGCTGGGCGTGACAGACAAACAATAAGAAAGGACAGACAATGGACGTAAAAAAAATCGAGATATTAGCGGCGCGGATCCGGCTGGAGACGCTGAAGGTCATCCATTCCCGGGGCTTCGGCCACGTGGGCGGATCCATGGATCTGGCTGACCTGATGGCCGTGCTGTACGGCGAGGTCATGCACTTTGATCCAAAAAATCCTCGTGATCCCGACCGTGACTGGCTGGTGCTCAGCAAGGGGCACGCAGGCCCGGTGGCCTATGCGACCTTTGGATTGATGGGCTTCTATCCTATGGAGGACGCCTATACCCTGAACCAGCCCCATACCAGGTTCCCCAGCCATACCGACCGGAAGCTGACACCCGGCGTGGACCTGACCACCGGCTCCCTGGGCCAGGGGGCTTCCACCGCCGCGGGCGCGGCCCTGGGCAACAGGATCGACGGCCGCACCAACCATGTATTCTGCGTCGTCGGCGACGGCGAGGCCGACGAGGGCCAAGTGTGGGAGGCGTTCCACTTCGCCTACGCCCACAAGCTGGACAACCTCATCTACATCATCGACAACAACGGCTACCAGCTGGACGGCAAGACCGCCGATATCCTGGACCACGGCGACATCGCCAAAAAGGCAGCGGGCTTCGGCCTGTACACCCAGGAGATCGACGGCCACGACGTGGAGGCCATCTATCAGGCCATCCAGAACGCCTATGCCAAGAAGGGCGTGCCCAGCTGCATCGTGCTGGACACCATCAAGGGCAAGGGCGCGACCTTCGCCGAGCCCAAGCGGGAGCACTCCTCCCAGCCCAGCGAGGAGGCGTGGCAGGAGGCCATCGCCGCCGCCGAGAAAACATTGGAGGAGGTGCGGAAATGAAACTGGAACTGATCGCTAAGCATGAAAAGGACAGCCGCGCCTGCCGGGACGCCTTCGCCCTGACGCTGAAGGACATGATGGCCGTCGACAAGAACGTGTGCTACGTGGACTGCGACCTGATGGGCTGCGTCAACACCAAGCAGCTGATGGCCACCTATCCCGACCGGGCCTATGAGGCGGGCATCGCCGAGGCCAACGCCGCCGGCGTCTGCGCCGGTCTGGCCGCCACCGGTAAGAAGGTGTATCTCCACACCTTCGGCACCTTCGCCAGCCGCCGCATCTATGACCAGATCTACATGTCCGCCGCCTACGCGGACCTGCCGGTCCATGTGTTCGGCTCCGACGCGGGCGTGTGCGCCGCCTTCAACGGCGGCACCCATATGCCGCTGGAGGACGCCGCCATGTACCTGTCCATCC
>CABSAW010000042.1:0-13160 GCA_902475745.1 uncultured Oscillospiraceae bacterium | reverse complement strand
GGGAGATGCCCGACTATCTGGCCATCTCCGTGGGCGACGGCTGCACCATCGCCGGTGTGTGGAAGGGCTTCAAGGATCTGTACGCCATCGGCTTCATCGACAAGCTGCCCCGCCTGATCTCCGGCCAGTCTCTGGGCTGCTATCCCATCAACCGCGCCATCCAGAACGATGAGCCGTGGCAGCCCATGGAGGAGAACACCATTGCCGACTCCATCTCCGTGGGCGTGCCCCGCAACGCCGACAAGGCGCTGATGGCCATCCGCGAGTCCAACGGCATCGCCGTCAACGTGTCCGATGAGGAAATTCTGGCCGCCCAGCGGCTGCTGGGACGTACCTGCGGCGTGTTCGGCGAGCCTGCCGGTGTCACAGGCGCGGCAGCACTGAAGAAGGCCTGTGAGGAGGGGCTGATTCCACACGACGCCACCGTGGTGTCCGTGGTTACCGGCAACGGCCTGAAGGACGTGGCCAATGCCATCAAGTCCGCCGGCTTTCCCGTTCACATCGAGCCTGACCTCGACCTGATGGTGGAGGAGTTCAAAAAGCGCGGTGTTGTCGTGGAGTAAACGGACGAAAAACCTTACGATTTAGGAAAGGAGCGGTGAAAACCGCTCCTTTCCTTATAAAAATCAGGTCATCCGCCTATTTTCACCTTGACTTTTATGCAAAAATCGTGTATCATAGATGCTGTTGTAAAGGCTCAAAACTTTACATAAAGGCGGTACGCTTTACAGAAAGGGGAGTCATCCGTGAAAAACCAGACCTATCGCATGACCATGCTGTTCGATTTTTACGGCGAAACCCTGACGGACAGACAGAAGGAATTCTTCGATCTATATTATAACGAGGATCTTTCTCTGGGCGAAATCGCTGAGAATTGCGGGATTTCCCGGCAGGGTGTGCGGGATGTG
The DNA here is from genome assembly GCA_902475745.1 of uncultured Oscillospiraceae bacterium. Lineage (GTDB taxonomy): Bacteria > Bacillota > Clostridia > Oscillospirales > Oscillospiraceae > Vescimonas. Next base: position 12,252 of record CABSAW010000042.1, on the reverse strand, counting down.
ATCGTCCGCGCAGAGGCTTCCATGCAGGGAATCGAGGATAAAACCGGGCTGATCCGCCGCTTTATGCAGATGCAGCCCAAAATCGCCGCCATTGAAGAAGCGGCGCAGCAAATCAAGACCATCAATTATCGTCAATACGAAAATTCCCAGCTGGATGAGCTGGCGGCAACGATTCTGAAGAATGCCGAGGGACTGAAGGAGTAAATATGGCCTTTGAAGGACTGTCCGAAAAACTGAATGCCGTATTCAAAAATCTGCGGGGCAAGGGCCGCCTGACCGAGGCTGACGTTCGCACGGGTATGCGTGAGGTGCGCCTTGCGCTGCTGGAGGCCGATGTCAGCTACAAGGTGGTCAAGGATTTTGTGGCGCAGGTGACTGAGCGCTGCGTGGGCAGCGACGTGTTGGAAAGCCTGACGCCGGCCCAGCAGATCATCAAGATCGTCAACGAAGAGCTGACGGCGCTGATGGGCGGCAGCAATGCCCGGCTCACTACTGCCAACCATGGCCCCACGGTGGTCATGATGGTGGGCTTGCAGGGCGCCGGTAAAACCACCAACGGCGCCAAGCTGGCGGGCCTGATGCGCCGTCAGTTCGGCAAGCGCCCGCTGCTGGTGGCCTGCGACGTGTATCGTCCCGCCGCCATTACCCAGCTGCAGGTGGTGGGCAAGCAGCTGGATATCCCTGTGTTTGAAATGGGGCAGATCGACCCGGTGACCATCGCCCGTGAGGCGGTGAAGTACGCTGCCGACCACGGCAACGACATGGTGTTTCTGGATACCGCCGGACGGCTCCACATCGACGAGGCGCTGATGGACGAGCTGCGGAACATCAAATCCGCCGTAAAGCCCAACGAGATATTGCTGGTGGTGGACGCCATGACCGGCCAGGATGCCGTCAATGCCGCCAAGGCTTTTGACGATGCGCTGGGCATCGATGGCGTGATGCTGACCAAGCTGGACGGCGACGCCCGCGGCGGCGCTGCATTATCTATCCGGGCCGCCACCGGAAAGCCTATCAAATTCGTGGGTACCGGCGAAAAGCTGGATATGATCGAACTGTTCCACCCTGACCGTATGGCTTCCCGTATTCTGGGCATGGGCGATATGCTGTCCTTCATTGAGAAGGCGGAGCAGCAGTACGATGAAAAGCAGGCCAAGAAGCTGGAGGAGAAGCTGCGCAAAAACCAGCTGACCCTCAGCGATTATCTGGAGCAGTTGGAGCAGCTGCAAAATATGGGTGATTTGAGCCAGATTGCCGGAATGTTGCCCGGAAACATGGGGAAGAGCTTTGATCCCGACCAGATCGACCCCCGGCAGTTTGCCCGGACAAAGGCCATCATCCAGTCCATGACTGTGCAGGAGCGGGAGAATCCCCAGATCCTCAATGCCAGCCGTAAGCGCCGTATTGCCGCCGGTTGCGGCCAGCAGGTGTCCGATGTGAACCGGCTGCTGAAAGGGTTTGAGGCTATGCAGCAGATGACCAAGGCACTGACCCGCGGCGGAAAGCGCGGCGGTATGGCCGCACTCAATGGCATGATGGGCGGCGGCATGAGGGGCTTCGGCCGCAAGAAGAGACTGAAATAAGTGCCCCGGCATTTATGATATATGAGATAACAATTTATTTTTGGAGGAAAAAACCATGGTTAAGATCAGACTGAGAAGAATGGGCGCCAAGAAGGCTCCTTATTACCGCGTTGTCGTCGCTGACAGCCGCTATCCCCGTGATGGCCGCTTCATCGAGGAGATCGGTACCTATAATCCCTGTGTGAGCCCTGCTGAGATCAAGATCGACGCTGACCGTGCCCGTGAGTGGATCAAGACCGGCGCTCAGCCCACCGATACCGTTCGCGCTCTGCTGAAGAAGGTTGACGTTCTGTAAGGCCGAGGGCAAGTCATGAAGGAATTGCTGCTCTATATCGCCAGAAGCCTCGTTCAATATCCCGATCAGGTCACTGTGACCGAGGTCGAGAATGGGGACGAGCTGACGCTGGAGCTGCGCGTTGCCCCCGAGGATATGGGCAAGGTGATCGGCCGTCAGGGCCGCATTGCCAAGGAGATCCGCACCGTGGTGCGCTCCTGCGCCCAGCGTACAGGCGCCAAGGTTTCTGTAGATATCGTTGACTGAAAAGGTTGACAAAAACAGGCATCCCGTCGGGATGCCTGTTTTTTACCTTAGAGTATGCCCAGATGCGCCAGCAGAATCTTGACGCCGATGAGAATCAGGATGATGCCGCCGGTAAATGCTGCCCGGGCTTGATAGCGCGTACCGAATATGCTTCCTGCCTTGACGCCTAAGCAGGAGAGGGCAAAGGTGACAGCCCCGATGAGGCAGACCGCCGCCGCGGTATTGGCCAGCTGACCGGCTGCCAGAATTCTGACAGGAACGCAGGCGAAGGTGATACCCGCGGCCAGCGCATCGATACTGGTGGAAACGGCCATCAGGAACATGGTCTTTACATCCAGTGCAGCGGAGGCGGTCTCCTCATTTTTGCTGAGTGTTTCGCGGAGCATGTTGCCGCCGATCAGCGCCAGCAGCGCAAAGGCGACCCAAGGCGCTACGGCGTTGATATACCGTTCAAAGCCTGTGCCCAGCAGGTAGCCGATGAAGGGCATCAGCGCCTGAAAGCCGCCGAACCACACGCCGCAGATGGCGGCGCTGCGGAAGGTGACCTTTTGCATGGCAAGCCCTTTGCATACTGATACCGCGAAGGCGTCCATACTCAGCCCCACCGCCAGCAAAAACAATTCCAACAAGCCCATGACCATTTCCTCACAATCAAAAAAATGAGCGGATACCGGATGTATCCGCTCGTGTAAGCATTTGCTAACTTGAGACACATACGGCCAACCCGACTGTATGAGTCTCATCAATTAAGGTATACCAGGCGTTTGCCAGTATGTTGGCATACCGTGCGCGATCCGCGCCGACTACTCCCTCAATGCGCTACAGTATAGCAGGGACAGGCGGGAAAGTCAATCCCGGCCCGGCTGGGGCTATCCCGCCTTTTGTGCGTGGCTTGGCGGACTATCTGCCGTCCACCTCCGCCTTGATGCGCCGTCCATCATCCAAAAGACGGGTCAGCTGCGGGAGATCATCGTTGATTATGGCCGCGCGGTATTCGTCGAGAGAGGCAATCAGCTGATCCAGCTCGTGGAGAAGGTGGTCCTTATTTTCTAAAAAGAGCTCTGCCCACATGGGGGGATTCAGCCATGCCACACGGGTCAGATCCCGGTAGCTGCCGGCGGAGAAACCCTTACGCCTGCGGGCGGTGGGGCTTTTGATATACGCATTGGAGATGACGTGTGCCATCTGCGAGGTAAAGGCGATGATCTCATCGTGTTCCTCGGCGGTGGTGACGCTGATGCGGCCGAAATGGGCCGGTTCCAGCAGCGCCTTGACCCGCCCCAGCAGCACGATGTCATCATAAACGGGCGGCACGATCACCATGGGAGCGCCCTTGAAAAGGTGGGCATCGGCGAATTTAAAGCCGGACTGGTGCTTGCCGGCCATAGGGTGGCCGCCCAGATAGGTGAACCCCCAACGCTGCGCAAGGGGAAAGCCAACGGAGCAGATGCGCCGCTTTGTGCCGCAGCAATCGATGACAACCGTCTTGCTGCCAAAGTGAGCGGCAAAGGCCTCCAGCACACGGCAGCCGGCCTCGGGGGTGACGGCGATCAGCACAAGGTCGCACCGGGCGGCATTGTCCACTGTCAACTCGCCGGATACGGCGCCGCTGACAATGGCGAAATCAAGGGCAGAACGGTCAACGTCAAGCGCCAACACGGTATGGCCCTCCTGACTGTACGCCTTGGCAAAAGATCCGCCGATCAGGCCCAGCCCGACAATACCGACTGTCATTTTGCAATCACCTCCCGGATGCAATGTACCTTTCTGGCCAGCGCGGCGTATTCCTCGGGCCGCAGGGACTGCGCTCCGTCGCACAGAGCGTGCATAGGGTCATTGTGTACCTCGATAATCAGGCCGTCCGCACCGCAGGCGGCTCCGGACAAGGCCATGGGCGGCACCAGCCGGGCGATTCCGGTGGCGTGGCTGGGATCGACGATGATGGGCAGATGCGTCAGCTCGCGCAGCATGGGAACTGCCGCCAGATCCAGCGTATTTCTGGTATAGTCATCAAAGGTACGGATGCCGCGCTCACAGAGAACGACTTGCTCATTGCCGCCTGCCATAATGTATTCGGCGCTCATCAGCAGCTCTTTCAGCGTGTTGGCAAGGCCGCGCTTGAGCAGAATGGGACGGCGCAGCTTGCCCAACTCCTTGAGCAGGTCGAAGTTCTGCATATTTCTGGCACCCACCTGAATCATGTCTACATCCTCAAAGAGGGGCAGATGCTTGACGCCCATTATTTCAGTCACAATGGGCAGGCCGGTCTCGCGGCGGGCGATCTTCAGCAATTCGATGCCATCAGCCTGCATACCCTGAAAGTCATAGGGAGAGGTCCGGGGCTTGAACGCGCCGCCGCGCAGCATATTGGCGCCGGCGGCCTTAACGGCCTTTGCAACGGAGACGATCTGCTCCTCGGATTCCACAGAGCAGGGGCCGGCGATCATGCAGAAATTTCCACCGCCGATTTTAACACCGCTGACATCCACAACCGTATCCTCCGGGTGAAATTTACGGTTGCAGCATTTGAACGGCTCGGTGACCCGTTTGACGGAGTCTACAATATCCAGACTGGCAATGAGCTCCATATCAACATGGGTGGTGTCACCGATCAGCCCCAGAACGGTCTGATATTCGCCCTGAGAGATGTGGATGCCCAGCCCCTGACCCTTCAGCCAATCAATGAGCTGGTCGCGTTTTTCTTCCCGCACACCGTTTTTCAATACGACGATCATTGCATTTTCCTCCATGTATTTTTTAAAATTGTTGATTTGGATAAATAAAAAAGATGCGGCACAGGATAACTGTGCCGCATCGAATTGCCTTTTATGGCTTCTTTTTATGCATCACAAATTACCCTTACTACCAAAGATAGTAAAGTAATAGGAATAAGCATAAAAAGTGAAACCGAACATAAATGAATCCCTCGAAAGTAATTTTTTCTCATTATAGAAGCAATAGGCGGCCATGTCAACTGTGGAAAATAGAAAAAATAGAAAGTTGTGCGCGCTGTATTTAGGGGGATTTTTGTAAAAAGGGTGAGGCATAGCCGCTTGTGGTTCATACATGAAAACGAGCCTGTCAGGGAAAATAATTCGTATTATATTCTCAGTTTTGCAAAGAAAATGGGAACATTTGGAAGAAAGATGGGGTGAAATGGACAAAAGATGTGAGAATTTGGCAGTATCAGCGAAGTTTTTTGCTATATCAACGAAGATTTTTCTATCGCCTTTTGCGCGAAAAGCCGATAGAATACATACATGTCGGCAGGGATTATATTGCCTTGACCGAGACTTACTTTCTATAGGAGGATTTATGATGAAAAAGACACTTGCTATTCTTCTGGCTGCCATCATGATGCTGAGCCTGCTGGCCGGCTGCGGCGGCAACACCAACAAGGAGCCCGAGGGCGGCGACACTGACGCTTCCGCTCTGAACGTGGGCGTGTTCTACTATGACTTCTCTGACGTGTACATTTCCAGCGTCCGCAACTGCATGGACGAGCAGTTCAAGGCTCTGGGCGTGACCTACAACAACTATGACGGCGCTGGCAACCAGGCCCAGCAGACCGACCAGATCAACACCGCTATCGCCAACGGCGCTAACCTGCTGATCGTCAACATCGTGGAGACCTCCTCTCCCGACGCTGCGCAGAACGCTGTTGAGGCTGCCCGTACCGCCGGTATCCCCATCATCTTCTTCAACCGCGAGGTTGCTGACGAAGTGGTGAGCAGCTACGACAAGTGCGCCTTCGTTGGCACCAACGCTCCCGAGGCCGGCCATATGCAGGGTCAGCTGGTGGGCGAGTACCTGCTGGCTCACTATGACGAGGTCGACCTGAACGGCGACGGCCAGATCACCTACGTGATGTTCAAGGGCCAGGAGGGCAACGCTGAGGCCGAGGCCCGCACCCAGTTCGGCGTCGAGGATGCCAACGCTGTTCTGACCGCTGCCGGCAAGCCCGAGCTGGTCTACTACAACGCTTCCGCCACCGATAAGTATCTGGTCGACCAGAACGGCAAGTGGTCCGCTCAGGCTGCCAACGACTACATGGCTACCATCCTGCCCGAGTACTCCGAGGCCAACGGCAACATGGTCGAGCTGATCATCTGCAACAACGACGGCATGGCCGAGGGCGCTGTCTCTGCTCTGCAGGGCGCCGGCTACAACACCGGTGACGGCAAGACCATCCCCGTGTTCGGCGTGGACGCTACCGATTCCGCCAAGCAGCTCATCAACGAGGGCAAGATGACCGGTACCATCAAGCAGGATGCTGAGGGCATGGCCTCCACCATCATGAACCTGGTCAGCAGCGTCAACGGCGGCGGCAACCTGATGGATAACACCGCTTCCTTCAACGTGGATGAGGGTGTTGCCAAGATCCGCGTGCCTTACGCCACCTACACCGGCGAATAAGCAAAGCCCATCGGTTCTCGCCCCGGTTGGAGTACCAATGAAGAGCGGGGCTGTCAGTCAGACAGCCCCGCTTTACAGCGAAAAGAGGATTGACGTTTCCGATCCTCTTTTAACTTCGCAGGAAACATCCGCTTGAGGCGTATCAAAAGCGCCTTGGGCGGGTGTCTTTGCGGAAAGAAAACAGACAGGAGATAGGAGGTAATAGCATATGGAGCAGCCGGCATTGCTGGAGATGCAGAATATCACCAAGGAATTCCCCGGTGTTAAGGCACTCGACGGCGTTTCCCTTACGGTTCGGCCCGGTACCGTCCATGCGCTGATGGGCGAAAACGGCGCGGGAAAATCCACGCTGATGAAGTGCCTGTTCGGCATCTACGCCAAGGACGCGGGAACCATCGTTCTTGACGGAAAAGAAGTAGACTTTAAAAACTCTAAGGAAGCTCTGGAAAATGGTGTGGCCATGGTCCATCAGGAGCTGAACCAGGCATTGACCCGCAGCGTAATGGACAACCTCTGGCTGGGCCGCTATCCTAAGGTGGGCGGCATTATGGTCAGCGAGGGCACCATGCGCAAGCGTACCCGGGAGATTTTCGATGAACTGGACGTTCATGTGGATCCCAAGGCCATCATGTCCACGCTTCCGGTTTCCCAGCGGCAGATGGTAGAAATCGCCAAGGCCGTCAGCTACAACGCCAAGATCATCGTATTCGATGAACCTACCTCCTCTCTGACGGAGGCGGAGGTGGAGCACCTGTTCCGCATCATCAATATGCTGCGCCAGCGGGGCTGCGGCATCATCTACATCAGCCACAAGATGGACGAAATTCTCCGAATCAGCGACGATGTCACCATCATGCGGGACGGCAAGTGGGTGGCCACCCGTCAGGCCGCTACCCTGACCATGGACGAGATCATCAAGCTGATGGTGGGCCGCGAGCTTACCAACCGCTTCCCGCCCAAGGACAACGTCCCCGGCGACGTGATCCTGGAGGTAGAGCATCTGGCCGGTAAGTATACCCGCCTGAAGGACGCCAGCTTCCAGCTGCGCAAGGGCGAGGTGCTGGGCATCGCCGGTCTGGACGGCTCGGGCCGCACGGAGGTGCTGGAGAACCTGTTCGGTGCCATGACCAAGGAAAGCGGTACCATCCGGCTTCACGGCAAGGAGATCAAGAACAAGTCTCCCCGGGAGGCGATTAAGAACGGTTTCGCTCTGCTGACGGAGGAGCGCCGTGCCACCGGTATTTTCGGTATTCGCGATATCAAGGAAAATACCGTTATTTCCAACCTGAACAGCTATCTGCGGGGAGGACTGCGTGTCAACGGCAAGCAAGGCAGTCTCTACCTCAGCGAGAAGGCCATGAAAAAGGATACCGACTGGGCCATTCAGGCCATGCATATCAAGACCCCCAGTCAGTCCACGCAAATCCGCTCCCTTTCCGGCGGTAACCAGCAGAAGGTCATTATCGGCCGCTGGCTTTTGACCGCCCCGGAGGTGCTGCTGCTGGACGAGCCCACCCGCGGTATCGACGTGGGTGCGAAATACGAAATTTACCAGCTTATCCTCGACCTTGCCAAGGAGGGGAAGGGTGTTATCATGGTGTCCTCCGAGATGCCGGAGCTGCTGGGCATTTGTGACCGTATTCTGGTCATGTCCAACGGCATTCTGGCCGGCGAGGTGGATGCACGCAGCACCAGTCAGGAGGAGATCCTGACGCTGGCGGCCAAATATGTGTAAGGAGGAGCGACTACCGTGAACAACGAAACGAAAGCGCAGGCAAAGGAAGCCAAAGTCCGCCAGCCGTGGACGGCCAAGCGGGTGGGCGACCTCCTGCTGAACAACGCACTGCTCATCATCATGGCCATCGCGGTCATCTATATCGCCATCAAGAACCCCAATTTTATCAAGCCCGCATCCCTCATCAACATTCTCTCCCAGACGGCGGCCTATCTGCCCGCCGCACTGGGCATCGCCGGCTGTATCGTGCTGACCGGTACCGACCTGTCCGCGGGCCGCGTGGTGGGCCTGACCGCCTGCATCTCCGCGTCTCTGCTGCAGAATGCCGCCAACCTTGCCAACAAGATGTGGCCCGAGATCGGCACGCTGCCCATCATCGTGGTGATCCTGCTGGCGATGCTCATCGGCGCCGCCGTGGGCTGCTTCAACGGCTTCTTCGTGGCAAAGTTCAAGCTGCACCCCTTCATCGTGACGCTGGGTACGCAGCTGATCCTGTACACCTGCCTGCTGCTGTATGTCCAGATGGGCAACAACAAGGGCATGGCCATCTCCAACCTTGACCCGTCCTACACCAACTTCGTCAAGGGCAGCCTCTTCAAGATCGGCGGCGTTCCCATCCCCAACTATGTGCTGTTCGCCATCGTGCTGACGGCGGTGATGTGGTTCATCTGGAACAAGACCACCTTCGGCAAGAATATGTTCGCACTGGGCTCCAACGAGGAGGCCGCCCGTGTCTCCGGCGTCAATGTGTTCGCCGTGACGGTGGGCGTCTTTGCGCTGGCAGGCGCCATGTACGGCTTTACCGGTTTTATCGAGGGCGCCCGTATCGGCTCCAACACCGCCAACACCGGCCTGAACTATGAGCTGGACGCCATCGCGGCCTGCGTCATCGGCGGCGTGTCCTTCGTGGGCGGCATCGGTAAGATCAGAGGCATCGTCATCGGTGTTCTGATGCTGCGTTTGATCTTCGTGGGTCTGACCATGGTGGGCGTGCCTCAGGACCTGCAGTACCTCATCAAGGGCGCTATTATCCTGTTTGCCTGTGCACTGGATATGCGGAAATACCTTGTGAAAAAATAATCTCACCAAAAGATGGCCCGCATTTGCGTGCCATCTTTTCTTTTCACAGGAGATATGCTATACTCTTCGATAATAAAAGGGGGTCGGCGCTGTGGAGCTTTATCGGGTATTGCTGGTGGATGACGAGGAGGATATCCGCGTGGGTATCAGCCGGAAAATGGACTGGCAGAGGCTGGGCTTCTCCCTTGTGGGTGAGGCCGCCAACGGGCAGGATGCGCTGGAGCTGGCGGAGAGCTTGCGGCCCGACGTGATCCTGACGGATATCAAGATGCCCTTTATGGACGGCCTGGAGCTGTGCCGCATCCTGTCGGATCGCCTGCCGGCGGCGCGGTTTGTCATTTTCTCCGGTTTTGACGATTTCGAGTATGCCAAGCAGGCCATCCAGATGAACGTGGTGGAGTATATCCTCAAGCCCATCAATGCCGATGAGCTGTCCGCTGTACTGCGCCGGTTGAAGGAGGAGCTGGACCGCCAGCGTACCGAGCGGCGGAATATGGAGCTTCTGCGCAGCCGCTATGCGGAGAACCTGCCGGTGCTGCGTGAGCTTTTTTACAGCAACCTGCTGGATGGGCGCATTGCGCCGGGCACGGAGCGCGAGCGGGCGGCGCGGCTGGACATTGACCTTCAGGGAGAGGAATGGGCGGTAGGATTGGCCTATCTGGGCAGCGACAGCAGCCGGGACGCCCTGTCCACCCTGTCAGTGCAAAACCTGCTGGAGGAGTCGCTGACGGCGGATCGGTGCAAGCTGTCCCTTTATAATGACTGGGTGGCACTGCTTGTGACGCTGGCAGAGGATTTCACCGTTTACGACCTGATCCGCTGTCTGGACCGCGCCTGTACGCTGGCGGCCTCCTATCTGGGGCTGACACTGACGGTGGGCGTGGGTGCGCCATGCAGGGAGCTTTCCTCCCTGTCGCGGTCTGCCGCCGAAGCAAAAACAGCATTGGAATACCGCTCCATGGTGGGACGGGGACAGGTTATCTATATCGGCGACCTGGAGCCGGAGGCTGGCCCGACGATTTCTTTTGAAGAGACGGATGAGAGGACGCTGACCACGGCTGTAAAGCTGGGAAATGAAGAGGAGATCCGAAGCGCGGCGGCGGCGCTGGTGGGAAGGATCCGGGCGGCAAATCCATCGGCCGGGCAGTATACGCTGTTTCTGGCGGAATTGGTGACGCATCTGCTGAAGATGACGCGCCGTTCCGGAGTGGCCGTGGAGGATGTTTTTGGCGCGGACTTTTCGCTGCCCATGCAGGAGTCGGAGCTTCCCACCCTCAGCGAGTTGGAAGGCTGGTGTACTCAGCGCTGTTTGCGGCTTCAAACGCTGATTCGCCGCCGTCAGACAGACTCGGCAGGACAAACGGTGGAAACGGCCAAGGAATATATCCGCCAGCATTATGCCGAGAGCGACCTGTCGGTGGAAAAGCTATGCGCCTATCTGCATCTCAGCGCCACCTATTTTTCCACGCTGTTCAAACGTGAGACCGGCACCAGCTTTACCGCCTACGTTACCACGGTGCGGATGGAGGCGGCGGCCGAAGCGATTCGCAGTACGGAGGAAAAGACGTATCTGATCGCCCAGCGGTGCGGCTATGAGGACCCCAACTACTTCAGCTATGTATTCAAGCGGCATTTCGGCATGTCCCCTACCAAGTACCGCAATGAGGGAAAGTGACAGACGGAGAGAGGAGTCCCCTGTGGATAAAAAACCTTCCGGATTCAAAGCGCGGTGGAAAACCCGCTATCACCGTTCCAGTATTCAGATGATCCTGTCCGTCGCCTTTACTGCGGTGGCGGTGTTAGGGATGCTGTTTATGGGTATGGCGCTGCTGCTGCGTTTTTCCTCCTCTGCCAACGAGATGGCGGCGGAGACCAGCCAGCGTGTGCTGGCACAGGTAAACTGGAATCTGGACAGCTATCTGCGCAATATGATGCATGTATCCGACACGGTGTATTACCGGGTCATTAAAAGCGCGGATCTGCAGCAGGAGGGCACGGCACAGGAGCTGCACGATGCAATGGAGCTGCTGTATGCCAAGGACAGGGATGTGCTGGTATCGCTGGCGGTGTTTGACAAAAACGGCGGCCTGATCTCCGCTACGCCGCTGAATAGTCTGAAAAACAGTGTAACGCCCAGCCGGGAGGGGTGGTTCACCGCAGCCATGGAGCGCATTGAAAATCTGCATTTTTCAACGCCCCATGTACAAAACCTTTTTGAGGATCCTGACTCCCGGTATCGCTGGGTGGTTTCCCTGAGCCGCTATGTGGAGCTGACATGCGGGGGAATCATTCAAAGCGGCGTGCTGCTGGTGGATATGAACTTCAGCGGTATTGAACAGATCTGCAAGGATGTGTCCTTCTCCAACGGGCAGGGCTATCTCTACCTCATCGACAGCAGCGGAGAAATCATTTACCATCCCCGCCAGCAGCTGCTGTACGCGGGCTTGCAGGAGGAGAATAACCTGACTGCCGCCGGGTATTCCGATGGAACCTATACGGAGGTGTTCCAGTCCCAGAAGCGGCAGGTGACGGTAAAAACCGTGGGCTATACCGGCTGGAAGCTGGTGGGCGTGGTGCCCACAGAGACACTGCGGGACAATTACAGCCAGCTGCTGTTATTTGCCCTGTTTGTGGTGCTTTTCTCCATATTCCTGTTGGTGTTTGTGAACCTGCGGCTTTCGGAGTGGATCACCGCGCCTATGAAAAAGCTGGATCTGGCGGTACGTGAGCTGGAAAAGGGCGCCGAGGCGGTGGACTTTAATGTGGACGGCCCCTACGAGGTGGAGCATCTGAGCCACTCGGTGCAGTCCATGGTGTCCACCATGCGCCACCTGATGGAGGATATCCTCCAGCAGGAGGAGGAAAAACGCCGCAGCGAGCTGGACGTGCTGCAATCC
>CABSAW010000041.1:0-13321 GCA_902475745.1 uncultured Oscillospiraceae bacterium | reverse complement strand
CTCGTTTCCCGGTAACGGAGGATGATCCGGCCGCGCATTTCCTCGCGGCAGCTCCAGAGCGAACACCGCATCACGTCCCGGGACGGCTTTCAGCCGGTGACCATCCCTCTCTTGGGGCCGCTTTTTGTGCGGATTTTCTCTTTCATCGCATTTTTATCAGATTACCTACTACTTATACCATAAAGGAGTAGGAAAGGCAATAGGAAAAATGCAAAATCTTTTCCTGATGATAGGCGGAATTACTTGACAGAAGTGGTATAATGGGACAAATCCCGAAAAGAAGGAGACTTATCGGAAAGGAGCGGCCGCGTATGGAGCTTAACCGGTTATATGTAAGAAATCTTCTGCCTGCCCGTGATCCGGAGGGGCACAAGGGAACCTTTGGCAAGGTGTTCTGCCTGTGCGGCGCGGTGGGGTATACCGGCGCCCCTGTGCTGGCTGCCGCAGCCGCCGTCCGCAGCGGAAGCGGCCTTGTATATCTGGGGGTACCGGAGGAGATATGGCCTGTCACGGCAGTACGTTGCGGCAGCGCCATGCCGTTCCCGCTGCCCTCGGAGGAGGGACGGCTGTCACTGGCGGGGGAGAGTGCCATCCGGGAAAGAATAGCCGCCTGCGACGCGGTGCTGATCGGCTGCGGTATGGGCCGCGGAGCGCAAACCGACGCCCTGACCCGGAAGCTGCTGGATGTGGAGAAGCCGCTGGTGCTGGACGCAGACGGTATAAACGCCTTGGAAGCGCATATATATGAAATGAAGCGCCGCAGGGGACTGGTTACGGTGATGACCCCGCATGAGGGGGAATTCTTCCGTGCCGGCGGCGATCTGAGCCGTGGCCGTGAAAGCGGCGCGCTGGCCTACGCCGCGCGCTGGGGCGTGTACCTGATCCTGAAGGGACACCGCACCGTGGTGGCTGCGCCGGATGGCCGTCTGGCGGTGAATACCACCGGCAACAGCGGCATGGCCAAGGGCGGCAGCGGCGATATTCTCTCCGGCATGGTGCTCAGCTTGCTGGGACAGGGAATGGAGCCGTTTGACGCCTGCTGCGCTGCTGTGTTCTGTCACGGTCTTGCCGGTGACCGTGCCGCCGCACGGCTGGGGGAGCGGGGGATGTCGCCGGTTGATTTGCTGGCGGAGCTGCCCTGCGCGTTTCAAGAAATAGAGGGATAGGGGAAAGCCTTCCGAATCTATATTCGGAGGGGATCGGATGAAACGTCTTGTTGCCCTGCTGCTGTGCCTGCTGCTGCCGCTGTGCGGCGGCTGCGGACGGAGGAGCAGCGCCGCGGCTGATATTCAGGAGCAGTACAGCCGCATTGCCGCCGCCCAGATGGAGGCGGATGTCATTTTCCACACGGCGCAGGAGGATCGCAGCTTTACCTTGCAGTGCGCGTATACCCCGCAGCAGGCCACTGTCACCGTCACTGCGCCGGAAACGGTGCGCGGCGTGACGGCCACCGTGTCCGCAGAGGAGCTGACCATCGCCTATGATGGGGCGGTGCTCTCGGCGGGAAAAGGGGGCGGCTTCGGCCCGGTCAACAGCCTGCCCTGCCTGCTGCGTGCTGTGGGAAGCGGCTATCTTACGGAAGAAGGGCGCGAAACGCTGGAGGGCGTGGATTGCCGGCGTCTGACGCTGGATACCGCCGTGGGAGATGCGCCGCTGGTATGCACCGTATGGATCGATGCGCAGACGCTGCTGCCAAGGTATGCGGAATTCGCCTCCGGCGGCGAGGTGATCGTTTCGGCAAGAATGCTGGCATTTTCCTGTACACTGAACGAAGAGAACTGACCTTTCAAGGAGGAGATCCTATGGAGTCAACACTGCGGAGAACATGGGCCGAGATCGACCTTGACGCGCTGGGGCGCAATTACCGGGCGCTGCGGCGGCGTATCGGCCCTGACGTGAGGTTTCTGGGTGTGGTCAAGGCGGATGGCTACGGACACGGCGCTGTGCAGGTGGCCCGCACACTGGAAGAGCTGGGGGCGGACTATCTGGCGGTGTCCAGCATAGATGAGGCGATGGAGCTGCGGCATAACGGCGTCTCCATGCCCATCCTGATTCTGGGTCATACCCCCCGCGAGCAGGTAAAGAACCTGATCGACCTGCATATCACGCAGGCGGTGTCCTGCGCGGCAAAGGCGGAGGAGTACAGCGCCGAGGCGGTACGCTGCGGCGGTACACTCAAGGTACACATCAAGGTGGATACCGGCATGTCGCGGCTGGGCTACCTGTGCGCCGGCGATATGTTTGACACCGGCGTGTCGGGAATCTGCGGGGCTTGCAGCGCGCCGGGGCTGGAGGCGGAGGGGATCTTTACCCACTTTGCCGTGGCCGATGAGCCGGACGCAGACAGCCGCGCCTACACCTTGCGGCAGTTTGCACTGTTTCAGCGCGTCATTGACGCGGTGGAGCAGCGTCTGGGCCACCCCTTTGCCATCCGCCACTGCGCCAACTCCGGCGCTGTGGCCGCCTATCCGGAAACATATATGGACATGGTGCGCCCCGGCATCCTGCTGTATGGCTGCACGCCGGCGGCCAAGACCCTTGGCCTTGAGCCGGTGATGACGCTCAAAACCACCGTCAGCACCATCAAGACCTATGGCCCCGGCGTGGACGTCAGCTACGGACGCTTGTTCACCACGGCGCGTACCACCCGCATGGGGGTGGTGCCCTATGGCTATGCCGACGGTTTTTTCCGCGCCCTGTCCGACCGCTGCACCATGATGACGGCAGACGGCCCGGCCCCTCAGCGCGGGCGAATCTGCATGGATATGTCGATGATTGACCTGACGGAGCTGCCCGGCGTGCAGGTGGGGGACGAGGTGGAGGTGTTCGGCCGCCATGCCAGTGTGGACGAGCTGGCCGTTCAGGCCAATACCATCCCCTATGAGCTGACGTGCGCTGTCAGCAAGCGGGTGCCCCGCGTATACCTGCGGAACGGCCAGGTGGTGGAAAAGGAGCTTCTTCTGCGGATGTAGCCTGCGCGGCATAAAACGGTATAAAAACATCTCCGGCCGGAAATCAGCCGGAGATGTTTTTATACCAGCCGCGTTTGCGGCAGCCCGAAGCTGACGGCGATGGCGGCATCGACCCGCTCCATCACGTCGCTGTCCACCTGCCCCATTCGCTGACGCAGCCGCTGCTTATCCAGCGTGCGCACCTGCTCGAGCAGCACCACAGACTCTTTGGGCAGGCCGTAGCGCATGGCTTGCAGCTCAATATGTGTGGGCAGCTTTGCCTTGCCCATCTGCGAGGTGATGGCCGCCGCAATGACCGTGGGGCTGTGGCGGTTGCCGGTGTCATTCTGCACAATGAGAACGGGCCGTACACCACCCTGTTCGCTGCCCACCACCGGGCTGAGATCGGCATAGTAGATCTCTCCGCGCTTGACAGTTGTATCCACAAAGTTCACGCTCCGCATCGTTTCGTAGCTGGCGGCGCTGCCGCCGCCAGCCGCAGGAAGTACCCAAATGTATCAGGCCGCTTCCAGTGTTCCCTCCGCGCCGCTGAAATATACCTTCGGGATGGCTTCCGTGCCCCGGTTTATCCTATGCCTGCGGCGCTTCCGTGGTGCACCGCCGCGGAAAAAGTGAAAAAAAGACTACCGAAGCTGCGGGGCATATGGTATAATAGCACTGAAATTCTGCGCAAAAACTATCGGCGGGGCACGCCCTGCCGGAAAATAGGAGGGAACATATCATGAAATGCCCCTATTGCGGATATAAAGAGAGCAAGGTGGTGGATTCCCGCCCTGCCGACGAGGGCAGCAGTATCCGCCGCCGCCGTGAATGTCTCCAGTGTGAAAAACGCTTTACTACCTATGAAACGGTGGAAAGCCTGCCGATGGTGGTCATCAAGAAGGATGGTTCACGGCAGAGCTTTGACCGCAGCAAGGTACTGCGCGGGATCCAGCGCTCCTGTGAAAAGCGCCCTGTCCCCGTGGCAGACATGGAGCGGATGACCGCCGAGATCGAGCAGGAGCTGCAAAACTCGCTGGAGCGGGAGACAAGCACCGAGGTCATCGGCGAAAAGGTTATGGAAAAGCTGAAAGCTGCCGATGAGGTGGCCTATGTCCGCTTTGCCTCGGTTTACCGGCAGTTCAAGGACATCAACACCTTTATGAGTGAACTCAATAAGCTGCTCAGCGAGAAATAAAAATCCCGGCACAAGATTTGACGGTCTTTTTGCCAAAGGGACTTGCGGCCCGACTGCGCGCCTACAGGACGTTTTTGATATCCAGCCGCTCCATCTCTGCCAGACGGTCAAATTGCAGCGTCAGCTGCACCGCCGCATCGGAAAATGAGCTGCCATCCTGCGTTTTGGCGTACAGGGCGCACTGGTGCAGCAGCGTGTCGGCCTTGTTGATCTCCTCATGCTGCAAGGTGATGTGAAGATAGCGCTGGGCATGCTGCCAGCTGGCGCGCAGTGTTTCCGTTTCCTGCTGGGCGCGGCTCCACTGGCCAAGCTCTGCGGCGCTTGCGGCGTTTGCAAGCTGCGCGCTCCACCGGCTGCACTGCCCGGAAAGGTAGGCGCCGTTGAGCAGTCCTGCGGCCATCAGCAGCACCAGCACGGCGATGGCGATACGCAGCGCCTTCATTTCACCGCCTCCTTTTTGGCCAGCACCACGCAGCCGCCCCTGTCCGCCGTCATCAAAAAGACATCCTGTACCCGGTGTACCTTGTGGGCCTTCAGCTGCTTTTGCAGCCATTTGTCATCAAGCCCCATTTTCTTCATATTGTTTGCCATCAGCCGCCCGTTGTCGATGATGATGGCGGGCAGGAACACGTCATCGGCCACCTGCACGCCCAACTGACGGGGCGTGGCAGGCTGCTGGTCGGCGCGCAGCAGTACGCTCAGCTGGCCGCTGGTCTCCAGAATGGCATATTTCACATTGTCCAGCGAGGAAACGCCCTGCACCCGCAGCTCCTCCAGTACTTCATCCAGCGTCAGGCGGCTGCGCTTCATGGCGGATTGCTGCAGGATGCCGTCGCGTATGATAATGGTGGGCTCGCCGCAGATCAGAGAGCGGAAGCGGATGCTCAGCAGGCTGATGCCGCTGAGCAGTGTGCTCATGGCAAGCAGCGTGGCGATGGGGATTACGCCTTGTAAAAGCGGCAGGCCGAAATCCTGCATGGGCACGGACGCCAGATCACTCAGCAGCATCATCAGGACGAATTCGATGGGCTCGAGCTGCCCGATCTGCCGCTTGCCGGTCAAGCGCAGCCCTACGATCAGCAGTACATACAGCAGCACCGTGCGGAAAAATGCAGTGATCAAGGGATCAACTCCTTTGCGTTTTCCTTGAGTATGGCCACTTTTTTTGAAATTATTGCCGTTTCGGTAAAAGCGGTCACGGTTGTGACCGGTTTTATATAGTATCATCACGGGGAGAAGCCCCGACGCAGTGAGAAAGGATGGTTTTCGGAACGATTCCGACATAAGCGCCAGTGCCTTTGCCGATGGCCGCTATAATTGGCGGCGCTCCATTTGCAGAGGACGACGAGGGGGAGAGAGGATCGAAGATTCGGCGGGTGCTCTCCCGTACTGCCTCCGGGTACGTCAGGCTGTGGACAAATATGCGGGCGACCGCAAAACAAAGCCGCTGCCGCCGGAGAAGAAAATGACAGATGACTGCGCATTTGTCCTTTTGAAACCAATGAATCAGGAGGAACAAAACTATGTGTGGCATTGTAGGATATGTGGGCGCCCAACAGGCGGCCCCCATCCTGCTGGACGGATTGCACCGTCTGGAATACCGCGGCTACGACTCTGCCGGTATGGCTGTCTGCGGCCCGGAGGGACTGCGCGTGTGCAAGACCAAGGGCCGCTTGCAGGCGCTGGCGGAGCTGACGGAGGAGGGGCGGCTTATGCCGGGAAGCACCGGCATCGGCCATACCCGCTGGGCTACCCACGGGGAACCCAACGACATCAACGCACACCCGCAGGTCAGCCAGAACGGCCTGTTCGCCGTTGTGCACAACGGCATCATTGAAAACTACGCCGTCCTTCGGAAACGGCTGGAGCAAAAGGGATATACCTTCCGCTCCCAGACGGATACGGAGGTGGTGGCCCAGCTGCTGGAATACTATTACGCTGCCAGCTGCGATTTGTTTGAGGCGGTGAACAGCATGCTCTCTGCCGTGGAGGGCGCTTATGCGCTGGGCATTGTCTGCCGTGACGCGCCGGATCGCCTTATTGCTGTCCGGAAGGACGCACCGCTGCTGCTGGGCTACGGCGAGGGCGAGCACTTTATCGCCTCCGATGTGACGGCGCTGCTGCGCTATACCAGGGATATCGTGTATATGGACGACGGCGAAATGGCCATCGTTACGGCAGACGGTATCCGTATCTATGACGAGCGGCGACGCCCCATTGAAAAGGAGCATCATCATATCGACTGGGATGTGGATGCGGCGGAAAAGGGCGGCTATGACCATTTCATGCTCAAGGAGATCTATGAGCAGCCTGTTGCAATCGCCAAGGCTATCACCGGAAGGATCCAAAATGACCGGGTGGTGCTCAGCGA
This sequence comes from uncultured Oscillospiraceae bacterium, assembly GCA_902475745.1. Classification (GTDB taxonomy): domain Bacteria; phylum Bacillota; class Clostridia; order Oscillospirales; family Oscillospiraceae; genus Vescimonas. Next base: position 6,801 of record CABSAW010000041.1, on the reverse strand, counting down.
CCTGAATATGACCGACCGACAGGTGCTGGACATCGGCCGGGTATGCATTGTGGCCTGCGGCTCCAGCTACCATGTGGGCGTGGTGGGCAAGTACAATCTGGAGCGGATGCTTCGCCGCCCGGTGGAGGTGAGTCTCGCCTCTGAGTTCCGCTACAGCGACCCCATCGTGGGCAAGGGGGATCTGGTCATCGTCATCAGTCAGTCCGGCGAGACGCTGGACACCATGGCGGCGCTGCGGGAAGCAAAGAAGAGAGGCGCACGGATACTGTCCATTGTCAATGTGGTGGGCTCCTCCATTGCCCGGGAGGCAGACGATGTGCTCTACACATGGGCCGGCCCGGAGATCGCCGTGGCCACCACCAAGGCGTACAGCACCCAGATGGTGGTGCTGAATCTGCTGGGCCTCTATTTCGGCGATATTATGGGCACGGTGGATTATGAGACATATACCGCCATGGTACGGGGAATTCAGGCGCTGCCCGCTCAGATGGAGGCGATTCTCTCTGACACCGCTGCCATACGGCAGGCGGCGCGGCAGCTTAGCGGGCATGACCGGGTGTTCTTTATCGGCCGCAATCTGGACTACGCCCTGTCGCTGGAGGGGAGTTTGAAGCTCAAGGAGATCTCCTACATCCACTCTGAGGCCTATGCCTCCGGCGAGCTGAAGCACGGCACCATTTCACTTATAGAAGAGGGGACGCCGGTGGTGGCTGCCGCCACCTACATGCCACTGTTTGACAAGGCGATGAGCAATGTAGTAGAGGTACAGGCCCGCGGCGCCCATGTGCTGGCGCTGACCACGGAGCAGGGGGCGGAGCGGATGCACAGCCGTGTGGACACGGTGCTGACCGTTCCGCAGACAGAAACCATGCTGATGCCTCAGTTGGGTGTGGTGCCCTTGCAGCTGCTGGCTTACTACATCGCGCTGGAGCGGGGCTGCGACATCGATAAGCCCCGCAATCTGGCCAAGAGCGTCACCGTGGAATGACCGCCGGTATACACAGGACTTACGAAAAGGAGAATCAGCTATGGAGATCCGTTTGGCAGCAATGGACGATCTGGCCGCTGTGACGGCGTTGGAGGCGGTGTGCTTCCCGCCGGCCGAGGCGGCGCAGGAGGACAGCTTTCGCGCCCGGTTGGCTGCATACCCGAACCATTTCTGGCTTTTGGAGGACGAGGGACGGCTGGTGAGCTTCGTCAACGGCCTTGTCACCGATGGGTACGATCTGACGGATGAGATGTTCGATGATGCGTCCTATCACAACGAGAACGGCGCGTGGCAGATGATATTCGGCGTGGTGACACACCCGGATTATCAGCACCGCGGCTGCGCGGAAAAGCTGCTGCGCTACGTGGTGGGGCAGGCCCGGCAGCAGGGAAGAAAGGGCCTTGTGCTGACCTGCAAGGAGCATCTGCTGCACTTTTACGGCAAGGTGGGCTTCGTGGATGAGGGCATCTCTGACTCTACCCACGGCGGTGCGGTCTGGCACAAGATGCGCCTGACGTTCTGACAAATGGCAAGGAAAGAGGGGAGATATTTTCTCCTCTTTCTTTTTCCGGCAAGGTGTGCTATACTCAGAAATTGAATGAATACCAAGGAAAGGGCGTGTACGACATGCACGACGAGCTGCTGCGCCGACTCAACGAGACAAAGACCATGTCCATCGTGGGTATGTGCAAAAACGCCGGAAAGACCACCATGCTCAATTGGCTGCTGGAACAGGGACGCTTGCAGGGAACGCTGGGCCTGACCTCCATCGGCCGCGACGGTGAGTCCACCGATGTGGTCACAGGGACGGAGAAGCCCGGTATTTTTGTCCGCGAGGGTACACTGATCGCCACCGCCCGGGATATGCTGCGTCTGGGCGATATCACGCAGGAGATTCTGATGACCACCGGTATCCCCACGCCGCTGGGCGAGGTGGTGATCGTCCGCGCCCGCAGCGCGGGCTATGTTCAGCTGGCGGGTCCCTCCATCACCACACAGCTGAAAACCGTCTCTGGCGAGTTTTTTGATCTGGGAGCGGACATCTCCATTATTGACGGCGCGTTGGGCCGCAAGAGTCTGGGCGCCCGCGCCGTGGCGGAGGGCGTGATCCTCTGCACCGGCGCCAGCTATGACATGAATATGGACAAGGTGGTGGCCGACACTGCCCATATCTACCACCTGATGAACCTGCCCAAGGCGGCGGAGCTGCCGCCGGAGGCTGCGGAGGGGCTTGAAAAATGCTGGCGGGAAAACGGCGCGGCATTCATTACCGGAGCGTTGACCGACAGCATGGTGCTGCCGCTGCTGCGCAGCGGCGTGCTGCGCAATGGCCGACTGGTGGTGAAGGATCCCAGCAAGGTGCTGCTCAAGCCCGACACGCTGGATAAGCTTGCCGCACGCAATATCGTGCTGGAGACCGAGGAAGCCGCCCGTATTCTGTGCGTCACGGTCAACCCCGTTTCCGCCTATGGCTGGCGGTTTGATAAGGATGCGTTCAAGGCTGCCATGACGGCCGCTGTGGATGCGCCTGTCATTAACGTGAAGGAGGAACTGCTATGATTACCATATCCTTTGATGAAAAGGTCAAAATCGGACTGCAATATGCGTTGGAGACGCTTCACGGATGCTCCCCCTTCGGCTTGGAGCGGATCCGCCGTCTGCGGTTTTACGCGCCGGACGAGCGTGAGGCGCTGGAAACGGAGCTGCACAATGTTAAGGCGCTGGCGGAATGCAACGATGCGCTGAAGGATACCTATACCCGATTGATGACGCTCATGTGTCAGATCAAGGATATCCGCAACTCGCTGCGCCGCTGCCGTGACGGCGAGGTGCCGGATCATGTGGAGCTGTTTGAGATCAAGGGCTATCTCCAGCGGCTGGAAAATATTATCCCGCTGCTGGAAACCATCAATGACACGGCGCACCTCAAGGGCGTGGCCATCCACGACCCCACCGCCGCGCTGGCGATTCTCGATCCACAGCATACCGGCAGCCGCGGTTTCTATATCCCAGACAGCGCCACGGCGAAGCTCAAGGAGATCCGCTCCGCCAAGAAGGAAGTGGAGGAGCATCTGTTTCACGCGCAGACCGACGCGGAAAAGGATGACCTGCGCCTGCGGCGCACCCGTATCTGCGCCGAGGAGGAGAGCGAGGAGATGAAGATCCGCCGCGACATGGGCACCCGTCTGTCGCCCATGGTGGAGGATCTGCTGGCCGATGCCGAAACGGTGGGGCGTTTGGATTTTATGGTGCAAAAGGCGCTGTTTGCCGTCCGTTACGGCGGAACGATGCCGCAGCTGACCGACGGGGAGCTGGTGCTGGAGGATATGATCAACCCCGAGATCTGCGACCTGCTGGCAGAGCAGGGAAGGGCCTTTGTTCCGGTGTCCATCGCGCTGGAGAGAGGGGCTACGGTTATTACAGGCGCCAACATGGGCGGCAAGTCCGTGGCGATGAAAACGGTGGCGCTGAATGTGCTGCTGTTGCAGGCGGGTTTTCTGGTCTGCGCCAAGAAGGCCCGGATGCCGCTGTTCCACAGCGTCAGGATGCTGTTTGACGATTTGCAGTCCATCCAGTCCGGCCTCAGCGGCTTCGGCTCCGAGATCGTCCAGTTCCAGAAAGCGCTCTGTGAGGTGGAGCAGGGGTATTCCCTGTTCCTGCTGGATGAGTTCGCCCGGGGGACTAACCCGGATGAGGGTGCGGTGATCGTGCAGGCGGTTACCCGGTATCTCAATGACGTCAACGCGATTTCGCTGCTGACCACCCATTATGACAAGGTGGCAGAGTATGCCCACGACCACTATCAGATCATTGGCCTGCGTGACGTGGATCCCGAGCAGATCCGCCGCGAGTTGTCCATGACGACGGAGGACGGCGTCACGGTGATTGCCCGCCATATGAACTACGGCCTTTACCGGGTGGAGGGGAAGTCCGACTGCCCCAGAGACGCGCTGAATATCTGCCGGATGCTGTCGCTCAAGCCGGAAATTTTGCGCCTGATCGAAGAGAAGTACTGATCTGCGCGGTAATAAGATTTCGCCCCGGTTTCCCGGGGCGAAATCTCAGCTTGTCAGAAAACCTCGCCAGTGGCGAGGTTTTCTACTATATGGTCAGCAACGGCGTGAACACTGGGGAGAAAACCATCCCGCTGGCAGGAGATTTTTACACTTGATGATCCAGGGGTACAAGAAGGTCACAGCCACGGTCACTAAACTAGAAAAAATGGAAACTGCGAGGCCGCCGATAGTCGATAGAAGATGGCAGGCTAAAAAAGAACAGTTTGCTTTTCGTATACAAAATTTCAAATAAAGAAAAAGACAAAACGTTGCACAAATATAAAATACCGTGTATAATACATATATTAAGCAAAACGATTGGAATGGAGAATGGCTATGAAACAGGGAAACCCGGCAGACATCGTTTATGAATATGTGAAAAACCAAATCGTCACAAAATCCCTCTATCCTGGTAATCGAATCATCGAGGAGGATCTCGCACGGGAGACCGGTGTCAGCCGTACGCCCATCCGCTCAGCATTGGTGCGGCTGGCCTATGAAGGGCTTGTGGTCCAGCAACCCAACAAGGGTTCCTTTGTGGCAAAGCCCTCCTTTACGGATTTGCGGCAGGTATATGAGATTCGCGCTGTACTGGAGGTTGGGGCATTCCGCGCAGCTATACAGCGGCGCAGTGATGAAAGCGTCCTCTTGATGGAACAAAATATGGAGAAGCAGCGCCACTTGGGCAGCATCTTCAATATGTCCGATTATGTAAGACTGAACCGTGAGTTTCACTGGATCATTACCATGGAGGCGCAGAATGCCTACTATGAGAAATATCTGAACGAGCTTTATAACAAAGTGGGTACCTATTTGCTCTTTTGGGATAGTTCCACTACCAACACGCTCTCGCTGGAAACGCACGAATTGATCTACGAAGCGTTCCGCGACAGAGATGAAAAGAAGGGGGTTAAGGCACTTTTGGAGGATATTCAGCTGGCAGAGGACAGCGTCCGAGAATCACACCAGCCTTGACAAATAAACATACAACAAAGAGCCGTACAGCAATGTGCGGCTCTTTGTCGCGTCTAGTACAAATTACCCATTGTACATTTTAACGAAAACACTGCACGTTCGTTTGTTTGACCTAACGAAATAATTAGTTTAACTCAAAACGAAGTTGACTTTGAATTCTAAATTGTATACAATCAACACAACAAAATAAAGTCCATTTTGAGAAACAACCTGCGATGAGGTGTCGCTGTATTAAAATAGTGAGGTATAGAAAAATGGTTATTGGTGTTTTGAAGGAAGTTAAGGCAAATGAATTCCGTGTTGCTGCCGTTCCTGCCACAGTGACGGAAATGGTGCGCCACGGACACACCGTGTATGTGGAGACTGGCGCCGGTATCGGCAGTGGTTTCAGCGACAAGGACTATGAGGCTGCCGGTGCAGTGATCGCGGATACCAACACCGTATGGGAGAAAGCTGATCTGTATTATAAGGTCAAGGAGTTGTTCCCTCAGGAGTACAAGTGGATGAACAAGGACAAGATCCTGTTTACCTATACGCTGCTGGGAGAAGGCACCTTCCTCTACGATGTGACGCAGGAAAAGCTGTATGTCACGATCTCTGAGGACGGCGTGACATGCTCCACCTCCGATGCAGCCGATGCCCCGGCAGATGTGCCGCCGGTGCTGACGCTCCCCATTCTGGATGAGATCGACCGGAATGTGACTATCGGAACCTCCGGTTCTTCGCTGCTGGCTGTGCAGGAGGCGGTCAAGCTGCTGGACTGGGGCGAGAACACCGGCCTTGGCGCGGATGAGATCAGCGACGCCGCCTCCACATGGCTGGCCGCAAGGAACAATGATCTGACCGATTGCCTGAAAAAGCTGGAACTGGTGGACGAAGCCTACCGGAAACTTCTGACCGACGAAGCACGGGAGCTGCTGGACAGTGCCGGGTGTGAAGATGTAGAGATCACTTGGGGCAGCGACCCGGTAGAGCCGGTCGAGGCCATCATGCAGGCGGCGGGGCTTCGCGGATGATGCAGATTTGGTACGCTTCGACAATGCCCGTGCCATCCGGCTGTATGAAAAATGCGATGAACACAATTTCCATATCCTATTGATAAACCGGTTCTGAAGCGGTATAATTCGAGCGGCAGCGCCGAAACGAAGGGGATACATTAAAGGGCACTGTCCGGGGAGAACAAGCTATAGGGTAACCTTTTGACGGTCATCCGAGATCCGGGCAGGAAAGATTTTGACAAAAAGACAAGGAGTATTTTTTGAAACTTACCACTTTATTACTGGAGCGTGTGGCCTGACCGGGAGGTCTGGCAAATTCATTCACACGCCATTCCTCCCGAAGAACAGACCACACATCTTCAGGAGGACTTCCAATGAACCGCGAAAACAAACGCAAAACCTTTGAAAAAGGGTACTATAAGACCCACGCCTGTCACGATACATTTACCTGCAAGGTCTGCGGTAGACCTTGTGTGCCGGAACATGCAGGCAGCAACCACCGCAACCACTGCCCCAACTGCCTTTCAAGCCTTCATGTGGACATAGAACCCGGCGACCGGGCAAGTGACTGCGGCGGCATCATGGAGCCAATCGCCGTCTGGGTACGCAAGGGCGGAGAATGGGCGATCATTCACCGCTGCAAGCGCTGCGGTGCGCTCAGCTCCAACCGCGTGGCTGCGGATGACAACCCCATGAAGCTCATGAGCATCGCGATGAAGCCTCTTTGCGAGCCGCCGTTCCCGTTGGAGCGCATTGAGGAAATGACCGCGCTTATGGGCGGCGA
>CABSAW010000040.1:0-13921 GCA_902475745.1 uncultured Oscillospiraceae bacterium | reverse complement strand
AACCCATGTTACAGCCGTGAAAGGGCCGTGTCTTAACCACTTGACCAACGGGCCGTAGTTTGTCGAGGGTGCGGGAGAGATGCTGCCATCTCTCCCGCGATGGTAGCGGCGACTGGATTCGAACCGGTGACACTGCGGGTATGAACCGCATGCTCTAGCCAACTGAGCTACGCCGCCATGTACTCGACAGGCAGGAATCAATATAACATATATAGGCGCATTTTGTCAATACTTTTTTGAAAAAAACGCTGTGGAAAATTTGCACAGGCTTCTTCAATCACAGTCCGTCCGGTGTGTTGACGCCAAAGCCTTCGCCCAGAATCTCGTGGGCGTCGCACACGATGACAAACGCATCGGGATCGACCTCTTTGACAATGCTCTTGACATGCATGATCTGGCCGCGGCTGAAGGCGCACATCACCACCTGTTTTTCCCGGCCGCTGAAGCCGCCCCGGCCATCCAGCAGCGTTACGCCGCGATCCAGCTCCAGCAGCCGCTGCGTAATTTCTTTGTACTGCTCTGAAATAATCAAGGCCATCTTGGCCCGGCTTCCGCCATAGACCACCTGATCCATGGTCTTGGAAATAGCGTACAGCGCTACCATAGCGTACAGCGCCTGCGTCAGATCCCGGAAAACGGCGGCATAGGCTACCACCACGATGCAGTCGATGGTCATGCACAGCGTACCGATGGACAGCCCGGCAAAGCGCTGCTTGAGCAGCCGCGCCGCCAGCTCTGTGCCGCCGGTTGTGGCATTTTGGCGCAGCATCAGTCCGCAGCTCATACCTACGGTGATACCGCCGTATACCGCCGCCAGCATAGGCTCCATGGGGCGGAACTGGTGCAGCTGCGAGAGAAGGTCGATCATGGCGGAGCTGACCACCGTGGCGTACAGCGTGGGAATCAGCCATGTCTTGCCGGTTCGCTTCCAGCTGAGAATAAACAGCGGCAGGTTTAAAAGCACCACCAGCACGCCGATGGGGAGCCATGGCAGCAGGAAGTGCAGGATCTGGGCAATACCGGTAAAGCCGCCCACACTCAGGTGATTCGGCTCAAAGCACCAGTTAAAGCCCACAGCGTACAGCGCGCAGCCCAGTGTGGTCAGAGCGTATTGTGTCAGGAGTGCCCGAAGTTTACCCGTTTGCATCACAGTTGCCCCCTCTTTTGCAGATGAAGTGGCAGCAAAGGCGCAAAACAGGAACGCCTTCCTGCGCCGCTGCTACGATATATTATAGAGAATGGGCGGCAGATGTGTCAACAGGCTTTTTGTCGGCTGCGGGGAACGCAGTGCAGTTCGGCAACCCATGCGGCAGTCTTTTTCTTTGCCGCCTTGCCTTTTTGCGTTGACTGTGTTACAATTTGCCTGTAAAAAGGCGAATAATCAAAAGGAGCTGCTGCGATATGGAACGAAAAGAGATTCTCAGCCGTGTGGATCACACCCTGCTGAGCCAGACCGCCACATGGGCGGAGATCAAGGCCATCTGCGACGACGGCGTGAAGTACGGCTGCGCCAGCGTCTGCATCCCCGCCAGCTATGTGAAGCAGGCGGCGGAATATGTGGCGGGAAAGGTTGCCATCTGCACCGTTATCGGCTTCCCCAACGGCTACGATACCACCGCCGCCAAGTGCTTTGAGGCGGCCGACGCCGTGAAGAACGGCGCGTCGGAGATCGACATGGTCATCAACATCGGCTGGGTCAAGGACGGCCTGTACGAGCAGGTGCTGGACGAGATCAAGGCCATCAAGGAGCACTGCGGCGGCAAGCTGCTGAAGGTCATCATCGAGACGTGTATGCTCACCGACGCTGAGAAGATCCAGATGTGCCGCGTGGTCAGTGAGTCCGGTGCGGACTATATCAAGACCTCCACCGGCTTCGGCGGCGGCGGTGCCACCCGTGAGGATGTGGCCCTGTTCAAGGCCCATGTGGCCCCCCATGTGAAGATCAAGGCCGCCGGCGGTATTGCCGATTTGCAGGATGCCGAGGACTTTATCGCGCTGGGCGCGGATCGTCTGGGCACCAGCCGCATCGTCAAGGCCGTGAAGGCCATGGAACAGTAATTATATAAGGAGGAACCGACTATGCCTACTCCCCACAACAATGCAGTCAAAGGCGATTTCGCCAAAACTGTCCTGATGCCCGGCGACCCCCTGCGTGCCAAGTTCATTGCCGAAACGTTCCTGACCGACCCCAAGCTGGTCAACAACGTCCGCGGCGTGCAGGGCTACACCGGCACCTACAAGGGCGTGCCTGTCTCCGTTATGGCCAGCGGCATGGGAATCCCCTCCATCGGCATTTATTCCTATGAGCTGTACACCCAGTACGACGTGGAGAATATCATCCGCGTCGGCTCCGCCGGCGCCATGCGCGCCGATCTGGAGCTGGGCAGCGTGGTGGCCGGTCAGGGCGCCTGCACCAATTCCAGCTTTGCCGACCAGTACGAGCTGGGCGGCGCTTACGCCCCCATCTGCGACTTCGACCTGCTGATGGCCGCCGTGGAGAGCGCCAAGGAGCTGGGCGTAAAGATGCCCGTGGGCAACCTCTACTCCTCCGATACGTTCTACGATGCCGCCGGGCGTAATATGCGCTACGCCAAGATGGGCGTCATGGCCGTGGAGATGGAGGCCGCCGGTCTGTACTGCACCGCCGCCTATACCGGCAAGCGGGCGCTGGCCATCTGCTCCATCTCCGACAACCTTATCACCGGCGAGGAGCTGTCCGCCGACGAGCGCCAGACCACCTTCACCAACATGATGAAGATCGCGCTGGAGATCGCCGTAAAAATGGACAAATCGTAAAGAATTTGTGACAAGAGGGCTTTTGTGTGCTTTCAGCGCACAAAAGCCCTCTTAACATGGACGATTGTAAAATTAAACTTGCATTTGCCTGTGCCACCTGATAAAATGTCCTTACACAGCAAGGAAGCTGTGTCATCTTTCCTGTCGCTAAGACAGGAGAAAAAATAAGCAGAAAGGTAGATTTGTACATGAAAAAGTTTCTTGCACTGATTCTGGCTCTGGTCATGGCGCTGTCTCTGGTCGCCTGCGGCGGCGGTAACACGCCTGACAACAATAACCAGAACGACGGCGACAATCAGGGCGCCGATACCACCGCGTACAAGGTCGCTATGATCACCGACTACGGCGATATCACCGACCAGTCCTTCAACCAGACCACTTACGAGGCCTGCAAGGCATTTGCCGAGGCCAACGGCGTGGACTTCAAGTACTTCAAGCCCGCCGGTGACAACACGGCTGACCGTGTGGCCATGATCGAAAGCGCTATTGACGAGGGCTTCAACGTCATCGTGATGCCCGGCTACGCTTTTGGCGCCGCTATTGCCGAGACCGCTCCCAACTTCTCCGATGTCAAGTTCATCGCGCTGGACGTGTCCGCCGGTGACCTGGGCGAGGGCTTTGAGGTTCCCGCCAACCTGTACTGCGCTGTGTATCAGGAAGAGCTGTGCGGCTACATGGCCGGTTACGCTGCTGTGAAGCTGGGCTACAAGAACCTGGGCTTCCTGGGCGGCATGGCTGTCCCCGCTGTCCAGCGCTACGGCTACGGCTTTGTGCAGGGCGTTGACGCTGCTGCCGCCGAGCTGAAGCTGACCGATGTCAAGCTGAACTATGCTTACGGCAACCAGTTCTCCGGTGATGCCGACATCACTGCCGCTATGGATACCTGGTATGCCGGCGGCACTGAGGTCGTGTTCGCCTGCGGCGGCGGTATCTACACCTCCGCTGTGGACGCTGCCAAGAAGGTCGAGGGCGCTAAGGTCATCGGTGTTGACGTTGACCAGGCTGGCGTCATTGCCAACTATGCTGCCGGCGAGGGCGCTGATGCCGCCACCGTCGAGGGCTACAAGGCTCTGACCGTTACCTCCGCCATGAAGGGTCTGTATCCCGCTACCTATGACACCCTGACCGATGTCATTGTCAACGGCAACTGGGAGAAGTTCTCCGGCAAGATCGACACGCTGGGCCTGGTGTCCGCCGACGATCCTGACGCCAACTACGTTCAGATCCCCATGGAGTCCACCCAGTGGGCGGACGGCAAGTTCACGCAGGATGACTACAAGGCTCTGGTGAAGGCTATGTTCGACGGCACGCTGACCGTCAGCAATGACATCTCCAAGGCTGCCAAGGACTTTGCCACCGTCATCACGCTGGACGATCAGGGCAATATCAAGTAAACAACATACCGTTACAAAAAAGTGCAGGGGCCGCGGCCTCTGCACTTTTTTTGCGCCAATGGGGCATACAATACCGCGGAGAGGGTATTGCGTGCACCATCTACCCGCAATAATCGCCGTTTTAACAGCATCAGAGGAAGGGGGCACAGGCCCTCTTCCTCTGATAAAAGGGAGATATGGAGAAAAAGAATCGCGTAAAAATCAGCCCTTCAGGCACTCCAGCGTCACGCGGCTCATACCGGCCACGCCATAGCGCATGACATTTTCATCAAAGACGATCTTACCGTTGTGCAGCGAAACCATGTCCTCGCCCCGGCCTGCTTCGATCATCATAAAGGCAGAGGGCGTCCCGGTCAGCTTGCCGAAGAAGCTGAAATCCTCGCTGCCGGTGAAGGGCCGCTCAAGGTGCAGCACCTTGTCACCGCCCAGCTCATCTGTGACCGCCTGCTCCACCAGATCGATCATGGCGCCATCGTTATACTGGAGCGCATAGCCCTCCTCCAGATTCACCTCGATGTCGCAGTTGAAGGCGATGCCCAGCCCCTTGCAGATGCGGTTGACCTCCGCGATGGCGGTGTCCCGCGCCGCGTCGCTGAAGCTGCGCAGCACTGCCACCATCCGGGATTCGCCGGCGGTGATGTTCACCGCGCTGCCGCCGGACATGGTGCCCACCGTCAGCACGGCGGAATCCATGGGGTCGATGCGGCGGGAAACCACGGTCTGCAAAACCGTAATCAGATACCCGGCGCAGGCAATGGCGTCATTGGCAGTGTGGGGAGCCGAACCGTGGCCGCTCTTGCCGTGTACAGTGATGTGGAACAGATCCACCGCGCTGGTGAAATAACCCTTGTACAGCTGCATCCTGCCCACGGTGTCATTCTCAGAGGGGACCACATGCGTGCCGAAGATGGCGTCCACATGGGGATTTTCCATCACACCGGCCGCCACCAGCGCCCGAGCGCCGCCGGGCATCATATCCTCGCTGGGCTCGAAGATGAATTTCACCGTCCCGGCAAACTGATCCCGCATGTGGCACAGCGTTCTGGCAATCCCCAGCAGCATCGTGGTATGCAGATCATGACCGCAGGCGTGCATAACGCCCTGCGTCTGGCTGGCAAAGGGCAGCCCGGTCTCCTCCTGTACCGGCAGGGCGTCGATATCGGCGCGCAGCGCCACGCACTTGCCCGGCCCCTTCCCGCCGTGAAGCAGGCCCACCACGGCGGTGGGCAGGGGCTGCTGAATCTCGTCCACCCCCATTTTTTCCAGCTCCTGCCGGATGAGGGCGCTGGTGCGCACCTCCTTCATACCGGTCTCCGGATGAGCATGGATGTCACGCCGGATGGCCACCAGATCATCGAAAATACGATCCACATACGACTTGATCTCAGACATTTTCAATACCTCTCTTCTCAAAATCACTTTCGTTTACATTTTACAGTCGGCTGCACATCACACCGGTCACCGGCGCGGAGGTGATGGACACGGTGGGGGACAGGCATGCTGCTTTTTGCCTTACGCCTATGTGTGCAAAAAAGCGGCTCCGTCCCTTGAAAGACGGAGCCGCCTGATGCCGCTTTTTCAAAGCTGTATGGTCCCTGTTCAGACCGGCCGTCTTTCCGTATGGGGGTAAAAATAAGTATACCAAAAGGAGCCCTCAAACCAGAGAGCTTCCGCGACATAATAGGAGACGGCGCACTTTCCTGCCACAGGGGTCATCGTCTTGCTCGAACAGGTCATGGTGCGTCTCCTTTCCGCCGCGGTCATAACGGCTTTCATTCCAGATTGTGGCTATTTTATCACTTCAAACTGCAAAAGTCAAGAGCTGTTTTAAAGAGGAACTGCGGCGGGGGGAGAACCCCTCCGGCGGCGGGCCTTTTCGATGACCCCGGCTGAAAATGGCAATTTACAAACCGCGCTGCTTCTGTTACCATATATCATGTTGAAACGAGAGCATCTGCTCCGCGGCACGCGGCTCCTTGCGCGGCCCCTGGAAGGGGCCGCCATAACCGCACGCAAAAAATCATCTGCCTGAGAGGAAATGAGCGCCATGAATCTGCACGAAATCACGGATTTCAATGCCCCTGAACTGGATGTTTACGCCCGCTTGACGGAAAATCAGCTGGTAAACCGGGCCGACCCCGCGCAGGCTCTGTTCATTGCAGAGAGCCCGCTGGTCATTGGCCGTGCGCTGGATGCCGGCTGCGTGCCGGTGTCTTTCCTGATGGAGAGCAGACATGTGGCGGGAAAAGCGGCGGAGCTGTTGGCGCGGTGCCCTGCGGAGATACCGGTATACGCGGCGCCCTTGGCGGTGCTGGAGCAGCTGACCGGCTTCAAGCTGACCCGGGGGATGCTGTGCGCCATGCGCCGCCCTCCGCTTCCCACGGTAGAGCAGGTCTGCGCCGGCGCCCGCCGTGTGGCGGTGCTGGAAAACGTGATGAATCCCACCAATATCGGCGCCATTTTCCGCAGTGCCGCCGCGCTGAATATGGATGCCGTGCTGCTGAGCACCCAGGGCAGTGATCCGCTGTACCGCCGGGCGGTGCGGGTCAGCATGGGCACCGTCTTTCAGGTCCCGTGGACTTACTTTCCGGAGGCGTCATGGCCGGAGGAAGGCGTGGCGCTGCTGCGGCGTTTGGGCTTTAAGACCGCCGCCATGGCGCTGCGGGAGGATTCGCTGTCCATCGATGACCCCGGCCTGCTGGCCGAGGAGAAGCTGGCTGTGGTGCTGGGAACGGAGGGGGACGGTCTGGCCGCCGGAACGATCGCCCAGTGTGATTATACGGTGCGCATTCCCATGGCCCACGGGGTAGATTCGCTGAATGTGGCCGCCGCCAGCGCCGTGGCCTTCTACCAGCTGGGAAAGCGGTAAGCGCAGGAAAAATGACCGTCCGCCGGGACGGTCATTTTTTGATGCCCGCGCTTACACCGTGCCGGTGATAACCAGCGAGGAAACGCCGGGATCCACCGTGTATATCCCGGTGGCGGCGCTGCGGGTAATGGCGGCGGCGGGCACGGTCAGCGCGCCTGCCACGGTAGCGAAAGCGCCGGTGGCGGCATCGTAGGTGTAGTGAACCCCCTCAGTCCACAGTGCGCCGTTGAATCGAACCGACAGATTGCTGAGAACGGGGTCAAAGGTGTCGGTGATCACCAGATCGTCGGCGGCGGTGGCGGCGGTATTGCCCCGATTCTGCAAGGTCAGCGTATACGTCAGCGTTCCGTTTTCGGTTACGGTGGCGGGGCTGATGCTCTTGCCGATGGTCAGCTGCGGCGCAGCCTGCGCGCTGATCGTCGCCGTGGCGGTAACCGGGTTTACCAGTCCGCCGCCGGTAAGGGAGACGGTGTTGACAATGCGGCCTTCCGCGTCTGGCGGCGCGTATTCGTTGACGGCGGCGGAATACACCAGCACGGCGTTTCCGCCTGCCGGAACGCCGATGCCCGTCACGGTCAGCGGCGCCGTGGCGGCAACGGTGGGCGTCGGCTGCAAAACGCCGTTGACGTAGTACAGCAGCGACCCGGCCTTATAGGTCATGGGATAGAGGGTGCCGCCGTTAAAAAGATAGCCGCCCAGTGTATCGCTCAGCGTCAGAGCTGTCAGCGCACTGCCGCCGGAATTGACCAGCGAGACCACGAAGGTGGTGTCGCCCCCGGTGGTATAGGTGCTATCTACGGCGGCCTTGGCGGCGGTCAGCACCTCCACCAACTCGCCGACTGCGACGTTGGAAAGCGTGGTGATGCCGTTATAGGACAAAGCCGCCTGATTGGTAATGGTTGCCATGGCAAACCTCCTGAAAAAAAGCAGACTACAGACGGCAGCCGGAAAACAGCACACCGCCCGCGTTCCATTCTATGTTGGAACCGCGTGCGGTGTGTTTGCTGCTTATTGCCGTCTGGCTGTCCGGTACTCGTCGCCCGGCCGCCAGTAGGGACACTGGGCGCTCCGGTTGGTGAGAAAGCGCACCATTTCATCCTCATCCAGATCCATTTCGCAGATGTAGTCGTCATAGGTCTCGTCGTAGCTGTAATATACACAGCTTTCGCATTTATCCAACGTCTGCCGCCCCCTTTCTGCCGCCGTTATTATACGGCGTCATGGGCTGGCCCGTCAAGTCAAAGTAAGAACTCATCCAACAAGGCGGGGCGCATGATGGACACCTCATAGGCGGTGCGCTCGGTGGTGGTGCCGTCCTCGGTCTTGGTGTAAGTACGGCTCTGGACGCGCCCCTCCACAGTGAGCCGCTGGCCGGTGGTCATGGCCGCCGTCTGCTGGGCTACCGCGCCCCATGCGATGCAGGGCAGATAATCCGCCCGGCCATATCGCCGGTTCACCGCCAGGATCATGTCGCAGATCTCTCGTCCCAGCGGCGTGCGGCGCAGCACCGGCGGCTTGCACAGCACACCGGAGAGCTGGATCAGGTTCAGCGGCGTGTCGCCGCCTGTCTCCAGCACGTGGGCAAAGACGGAGATTACCAGCCGGCTGCCCTGCCCGCTTTTGTTGTTGTATGAGCGCAGCTGCCCCAAGACTGTCACGATCCGGCCTATATGCAGGGGGACGGCGGCCAGCAGCGGCGCGGAAACGATGACCGGCAGCTTGTCCGTAAGGCCGCTGAGCCGCTCAACGCTCAGCGTAAACTTGAAGAAGGAAAGTCCGTGATTGGTGTGGCTGAATAGGGGTTCGCTGTCCACCGTGCCGCACAGCTGCACCCGGTTGAAATTATTCTCCATGTGCTCCACCTCGTTTGTTGATATGCCACAGCCTATGCGCCGCAGGAAAAGAATATGCTTTTCAAACCGCGGATTTTATGGCATAATAGCCCCAAAGGAGTGATGACCATGCGATATAAGGGAAAGGTCTACCGTCCGCCCAGCGAGGCGTACAGCCTGATCGTACAGGTGACCTACGGGTGCAGCCACAACCGCTGCGCCTTCTGCGATATGTATGATGACAAACGTTTTTCCATGCGGCCCATGGAGGAGATTCGTGAGGATTTTGAGACGGCCCGTCAGCTGTACCGCCGTGTCGAGCGGGTCTTTCTGGCGGATGGCGATGCCCTGATGCGGAAAACCGACGATCTGGTGCAGATTCTCGGCCTTGTGTACGGGCTGTTTCCGGAGTGCCAGCGCGTTACCTGCTATGCCTCGCCCGCCAGCTTGCAGGTAAAGTCGGAGGATGACCTCCGGCTGCTGCGCGCACGGGGGCTGCAAATGGTATATATGGGGCTGGAATCCGGCTGCGATGCGGTGCTGGAGCGGATGCAGAAAGGCCATACCGCCGCCGCCATCGTGGCGGCAGGACAGAAGGCACGGCGCTGCGGCCTTGCCCTGTCGGTAACGGCCATTTCGGGGCTTGGCAGCACGGAGCTGTGGCGCGAGCATGCTATTGGCACGGCGCAGGCGCTCAGCGCCATGAAGCCGGAGTATATCGGGCTTCTGACGCTGATGGTGGAGCCGGGTACACCGCTGGAGCAATGGGTCAGGGCGGGGGAATTCACCCTTCTCAATCCCGCCGAGGTGCTGAAGGAGACGGAGCTTCTGCTGCAAACCATTGATGCCGAGGGCAGCGTGTTCCGCATGAACCACGCCAGCAATTATCTGACGCTGAAGGGCACGCTGAACCGCGACCGTCAGGCCATGCTGGAAAAGGTGCAGGCAGGACTGAACGGCGCGGGACTGAAGCCGGAATTCCTGCGGGCGCTGTAAAGTAAAATTTTTAAAAATCGAAAATTTCCTCTTGACAACCCGGGAGGAACGTGCTACAGTACGTCCATAATTAAAAAGCAAACCGTTGAGTGAGAAGAGTATCCGTGCAGGAAGCTTTCAGAGAGCCGCGTATCTGGTGGGAGCGGGGCAGTGGAATGTACGGCGAATGGACTTACGAGGGCGGGGAGAAAGCTCAGACGAAGGAGCGAGTAATACCCGACGGCAACCGCGGCCGTTATCCCGGCGGAGCGCATGTTGGTGCGTGCAGAGCGGGCGTTTTGCCAATTTGGGTGGTACCGCAGATTTGTTTTTTCAATCTGTCCCATGGAAGAATTTCCATGGGACAGATTTTATTTTTGCAATAAAACATTATAGATAAAAGGAGAAACGACCATGAAAGAGCTGAAAGACAGAAACATCCCCTACAAAATCTATCTCTCTGAAGATGAGATGCCCAAATATTGGTACAATGTCCGGGCCGATATGGTCAACAAGCCTGCGCCGCTGCTGAATCCCGGCACGCTGAAGCCCATGACCGCCGAAGAGCTGGGCGGTGTGTTCTGCGCAGAGCTGGTCAAGCAGGAGCTGGACGACACCACCGCCTACTTTGAGATTCCCGAGGATATCCGCAATTTCTACAAGATGTACCGGCCGTCCCCGCTGGTCCGCGCCTACTGCCTGGAGGAAAAGCTGGGCACTCCCGCAAAAATTTACTATAAGTTCGAGGGCAACAATACCTCCGGCAGCCACAAGCTGAACTCCGCCATCGCTCAGGCGTATTACGCCAAGCAGCAGGGCCTGAAGGGCGTCACCACCGAGACCGGCGCCGGCCAGTGGGGTACGGCGCTGAGCATGGCCTGCGCCTATCTGGGGCTGGACTGCCGTGTGTTCATGGTGAAGTGCTCCTATGAGCAAAAGCCCTTCCGCCGCGAGGTCATGCGCACCTACGGCGCGAATGTGACCCCGTCCCCCTCCAACACCACCGAAGTGGGCCGCAAGATTCTGGCGGAGTTCCCTGATACCACCGGCTCTCTGGGCTGCGCCATCAGCGAGGCGGTAGAGGCCGCCACCTCCCGTGAAGGGTATCGCTATGTGCTGGGCAGCGTGCTCAATCAGGTGCTGCTGCACCAGTCGGTCATCGGCCTTGAGACACAGTCCGCGCTGGAGAAGTACGGCATCAAGCCGGATATCATCATCGGCTGCGCCGGCGGCGGCTCCAATCTGGGCGGCCTGATCTCCCCCTTTGCAGGCCAGATGCTCCGCGGCGAGGCAGACTACCGCATTATCGCGGCGGAGCCTGCCTCCTGCCCCAGCCTGACCCGCGGCGTATTCAAGTACGATTTCTGCGATACCGGCATGATCTGCCCCATGGCCAAGATGTACACGCTGGGCAACGGCTTCATTCCTTCGGCCAACCACGCCGGCGGCCTGCGTTACCACGGCATGAGCGCGATCGTCTCCCAGCTCTACCACGACGGTTATCTGGAGGCGCGCAGCGTGGAGCAGACCAGCGTCTTTGAGGCGGCGGAGTTTTTCGCCCGCTGCGAGGGTATCCTGCCTGCGCCCGAGAGCAGCCACGCCATCCGTGTTGCCATTGACGAGGCTGTGAAGTGCCGCGAAACCGGCGAGGAAAAGACCATTGTGTTCGGCCTGACCGGTACCGGCTACTTCGATATGGTGGCCTACGGCAAGTACAACGATGGCCAGATGGGCGACTATATTCCCACCGACGCGGATCTGGCCCGCGGCTTTGCCACCATCCCCAACCTCCCCGGCAACGAATAAGGGGACGAAAAATGGAAGGAAATGGCAGGGACACATGAAAACCCCTGCCATTTCCTTCTGCTGAAGGCCGCCCGCCTCCAACGGGCGAGGCATCGCTTCAACGCCTGATCTGGTCTTACTATATTATAAAAAACTGGTATTTGCAATAATACCAGTTCGCTGTTATGATGAGGGCATCTTAGGAGAAGGAAGTGTTTCCCATTAAGCAGAAAAGCATCAATAAGCTGACCGCGCTTGGCATGATGAGCGCGCTGGTTTTTGTCAGCAACTACCTGCGAATCACCATGCCTATTGCCATCGGCGGGCGAACCTCTTTTACGCTGGCCAACATTATGTGCTGCCTTTCCGGTCTGTTGTTCGGGCCTGTGGGCGGCGTGGCGTCCGGCCTCGGGTCTGCCCTGTACGATCTGACCAACCCCGCCTTTGCAGCGGAATGCTGGATTACCTTTATTACCAAGGGCATCATGGGTCTGGTGGCCGGCCTTGCCATGAAGGATCGGGCGACCCCCAAGTACGGCCGCTGCACGGCTGCTGCCGCATTGGGATGCCTTGCCTATTACATCCTCTACTTTTTCAAGTCCTTTGCCTATGACGGACTGCTTCTTGGTGGTCTGACGGCCTCTGTGGCTGCCGCCGCACTGGTTTTGAAGATCCCGGCCTCTCTTTTCAACGGCGCGGTAGCCATCATCATTGCGCCGCCGCTGTGTCTCGCCCTGCGCAAGGCGCTGCAAAAGGCCAGCATCCAGCTGCCGTAATGCACCGCTGCGAATAGGCTGACAGGTGTACGCCGCCATAAGAGCCTTTTCCATGCCGCCTCGGTCGATCGTCGGTCAGGTGCTTGAATGCAATGCTTCTAACATAGCTTGCGCGCTTCTCACAGAATGTTGTGGTCACCTCATCCTGTAAAGAGCGCGCAAGCTATGTCTTTTTATATCGGTTTAATTTTGCATAGCCTGCCCCTGCCGCTTTTCATGATAAGGGAGCGGGATCCGCCGGGCAGAGAAAAGGACAGCGTGACCTTCGTCACGCTGTCCTTAAACCTTATATGCTTGTCTTACGTGCCCTTTGTAGAATGCTCTCTTACTTGTCGTACATCTCGATGAGCTTCAGCAGGTGCTCGTAACGGGCCTTGGCCTCGTCCTCGTTGCGCTTGAAGAGAACCTCAGCACGCTCGGGGAATTCGCGGGTCAGGCGGGAGTAACGGGCCTCGTTCATCAGGAAGTCCTGATAGCCGCCGGCGGGCGCCTTGGAGTCCAGGGTGAACTTCTTCTCGCCCTCGGGGTTGTAGCGGAACAGGTTCCAGTAGCCGCACTCCACGGCCTTCTTCATTTCCTTCTGGCAGTTCATCATGCCGCCCTTGATGGAGTGCATCTCGCAGGGGCTGTAGCCGATGATCAGGGACGGGCCGTGATAGGCCTCGGCCTCGGTGATGGCCTTGATGGTCTGGGCGGGGTTGGCACCCATGGCCACCTGGGCCACGTACACATAGCCGTACTGCATGGCGATCTCGGAGAGGCTCTTCTTCTTGATCTCCTTACCGGCAGCGGCAAACTGTGCCACCTGACCGATGTTGGAGGCCTTGGACGCCTGTCCGCCGGTGTTGGAGTACACCTCGGTATCGAACACGAAGATGTTCACATCCTGCTTGGAGGCGATGACGTGATCCAGTCCGCCGTAGCCGATATCGTAGGCCCAGCCGTCGCCGCCGAAGATCCACATGGACTTCTTGGCCAGGTATTCCTTCTTGCTGAGGATGTCGGCAGCCAGCGTGCAGGCCTCGCAGTCGCACAGCAGCGCACCCTTGGCCTTCAGCTCAGCGGCGTGCTCGGCAAGCTGCGGCACGGCAGCCAGCTCCTCCACGGTGCAGATGCTCTCCTCCAGTGCCTTGACGTAGGCCTTGGTGGGCTCGGCGTTGGCGGTGCCGTCGTCCATGGTGTCCAGCCACGCCTGTGCAGCGGCCTTCAGCTCAGGACGGGCCCACTCCACAGCGATGAGCTGGCGGGTCTTGTCAGCCAGATCCTCGCGGATCTTGTTCTGACCGGTGAACATGCCCAGACCGTGCTCGGCGTTATCCTCGAACAGGGAGTTGCACCATGCGGGGCCGTGGCCCTCCTTATTGGTGCAGTAGGGAGAGGTAGCCGCGGGACCGCCCCAGATGGAGGAGCAGCCGGTGGCGTTGGAGACATACATATGATCGCCGAACAGCTGGGTGACGAGACGGGCATAGCTGGTCTCGGCGCAGCCGGCGC
>CABSAW010000039.1:0-14288 GCA_902475745.1 uncultured Oscillospiraceae bacterium | reverse complement strand
AGGCGCAGGGGATTGGAGCGGTAGGAGGAGGTTTCGCCGGAGGGGATCAGCTCGTCGGTGGTGGTGACGGGATCGTGGATGACCGCCGCCAGCTCCACCAGCAGGTTATCGGCCAGATCGTACATTTTGGGCCAGTCGGTGATGTTGGGGCCCATCACCAGCGCCACGCTGGGATCGGCCTTTCCGAAGCCGTAGTACAGGCGGTTGTCGTACACGGACTTATCAAAGTGATATTCCCGATGTACCGGCGTATATTCTACATCAGTGGCGGCGGTAATGCGTCCGCCGTTTGCGGCGGTGGCGGCGATGGAGCGAGAATCCATCAGGCACACGGCGGCAAACTGGCCCTCGCCGGGCTTGGAGCCCTCCCGGTTGGGGAAGTTGCGGGTGGTATGCCGCAGGCTCAGACCATTGTTGGCGGGCACGTCGCCTGCGCCGAAGCAGGGACCGCAGAAGCTGGGCTTGATGACCGCGCCGGTTTGCAGCAGCTCGGTGGTAGCGCCGATACGGGTCAGCTCCAGCGAAACCGGAACAGAGGTGGGATATACGTCAAAGGTGAAAGCACCGTTGCCGGTGCTGCCGCCCCGGATAATGTCCGCCGCCTCGGTGATGTTGTCGAAAAGACCGCCGGCACAGCCGGCAATAACGCCCTGATCCGCCCATACGCCGCCATCACGGATCTTGTCCGTCAGGTGCGGATGGGTCTTGGGGAAGCGCTTGGCTGCGTCTGCCTCCACCTTGGCCAGCAGCTCCTGCGCATTGTCCAAAAATTCGTGGATCGTCCATGCGTTGGAGGGGTGGAAGGGCAGCGCGATCATGGACTCCACCTTGCTAAGATCAATGGTGATCATCCGGTCATAGTAAGCTGTGTCCGCCGGGTGGAGCGGCGCGTAGTCCTGCTCTCGCTGGTGGGCGGCATAAAAGCCCCGGGTTTCCTCGTCGGTCTCCCAGATCGAGGAAAGACAGGTGGTCTCGGTGGTCATCACGTCGATGCCGTTACGGAAATCGATGGGCAGCTCGCGGATGCCGGGGCCGACAAATTCCAGCACCTTGTTGTTGACAAAACCGCTTTCAAAGGTGGCCTTCACCAGCGCGATGGCCACATCGTGGGGGCCGATGCCCCGGCGGGGCTTGCCGGTGAGATACACCATCACCACCTCCGGCATAGGCGCGTCCCACGTGTTCTTCAGCAGCTGCTTGGCCAGCTCCGGGCCGCCCTCGCCCACGGCCATGGTGCCCAGTGCGCCGTAGCGGGTGTGGGAGTCAGAGCCGAGGATCATGGCGCCGCACTTTGCCATCTGCTCCCGGGCATAGGAGTGGATAACGCTCTGGTTGGCAGGCACATAGATGCCGCCGTACTTCTTGGCGGCAGACAGACCGAACACATGGTCATCCTCGTTGATGGTGCCGCCAACGGCGCACAGGCTGTTGTGGCAGTTGGTCAGGGCGTAGGGGATGGGGAACTCCTTCATGCCGCTGGCCCGTGCCTGCTGAATGATACCCACATAGGTGATGTCGTGGGATACCATGGCGTCAAAGCGGATGCGCAGACGTTCCGGATCGTCAGAACAATTGTGAGACTGTAAAATATGCCATGCCATGGTGCCCTGACGCGCCTGCGATGGTGCAGCGTTTGCACTTTCACAGGGCACGCCGTTTACCAGATACATGCCGTGATCGGTCAATTGGATCATACGATAACCTCCTTGGGCCCAGCCCATTCATATTTATATACTGCACCCATTTTAAACGCAATGTACCGGAAATGTAAACTGCTTTTTCAGTAAAAATGCCGCCGATGCGCATATTTCTCTTTTTTGACGGATATGTGTATTCATCGGTCAAAAAAGAAACTGCACATGCATGACCTCCCAGCCCCTCGAAGAGAGCGCAGAGGGCGAAAAGATGACGGCGCATGGCGGAGCGCATATATCGCCGCAGTGCTTTGATAAAGTGCACAAAAATATCGCATATTTCTTCAAGCAGAAGGTGAAAAAAGCAGAGAGGAAAAATCGATTGTTTCTTCAAAAGAGAACTTTTTAGGAAAATGTTGACGAGCAAGAGAAAATATGCCATACTGAATCATATAACAGCCTATTGTTTTCAAACAGGGTGAAAGGAGTGACCACCTTGAGCAGACTTGATATCAAAACCCCCAGCAAAGCACAGACTGTGGTGGATAACCTCTACCGTGACATTGAACGGCGCATTGCGGCGTCACCTCCCGGCCTGTGCCCGGTGGATATGTCGCTGACCTTTTTGCAGCTGTGCCATGCCCAGAGCTGCGGTAAATGTGTACCCTGCCGGATCGGTCTGGGACAGCTGACAAAGCTGATCGGCCAGGTGCTGGATGGCGAGGCAACGCTTGCCACACTGTCGGTCATTGAAAAAACGGCCCACAGCATTGTCGATACCGCTGATTGTGCCATTGGACGCGACGCGGCGCGGCTGGTGGTGGACGGGCTTGAGGGCTTCCGCGAGGATTATGTAGAGCACATCCGTCATCACCGCTGCCTTGCCAGCCTGTCGCTGCCGGTGCCCTGCGTGGCGCTGTGCCCTGCCGGTGTGGATGTGCCCGGTTATATGGCGCTGGTGGGGGAGGGGCGCTGCGCCGATGCGGTGCGGCTTATCCGCAAGGACAACCCCATGCCCACGTCCTGCGCCTACATCTGTGAGCATCCATGCGAGGCCCGCTGCCGCCGCGATATGATCGACGCGCCGCTGAATATCCGGGGGCTGAAGCGCTATGCGGTGGATCATGCAGGTGAAGTGCCCCAGCCGGCGTGCGCGCCCGCCACCGGAAAGACCGTGGCCGTCATCGGCGGCGGCCCCAGCGGCCTGAGCTGCGCCTACTATCTGGCGCTGATGGGACATAAGGTCACGATCTATGAAGAGCGCCGCCAGCTGGGCGGTATGCTGCGCTATGGTATCCCCAACTACCGTTTCCCCCGGGAGAAGCTGGATGCGGAGATCACGTCCATCCTGTCGCTGGGGATCGAGGTCCATACGGAAGTGACCGTAGGACGCGAGGTCACCTTCGAGCAGCTGCAAAAGGAGTATGACTGCCTCTATATCGCCATTGGCGCCCATCAGGGAAAGGGCGCGGGTATTCCCGGCGAGCACAGCAAAAACGTCATCTCCGCAGTGGAGATGCTGCGCGGCATCGGGGACGGTGACATGCCGGACTTCACCGGCAAGCGCGTGCTGGTGATCGGCGGCGGCAATGTGGCTATGGACGTGACCCGCAGCTCCATTCGCTTGGGCGCTGAAAAGGTCACCTGTGTGTACCGCCGCCGCATGGAGGACATGACCGCCCTGCACGACGAGGTAATGGGCGCTATGGCCGAGGGCGCGGAGATGCTGACGCTGATGGCGCCGGTGCGCATCGAATCCAGCGGCGACGAGGCAACGGCCCTGTGGGTGCAGCCTCAGATCCCCGGCGAAACCGATAAGTCCGGCCGTCCCCGTCCTGAGAAAGCGGATCTGCCGGAGCGGCGGATCGAGGCGGATATCATTGTGGTGGCCATCGGTCAGGGTATTGAGATTGCCGGCTTTGAGCAGTCCGGTGTGCCCATCAAGCGCGGCACCTTTGTGGCGGCCAGCTCCAGTCAGGTGGGAAATATGAATAATGTGTTTGCCGGCGGCGACTGTGTGACCGGCCCTGCCACGGCCATCCGTGCCATTGCGGCCGGCAAGGTGGCGGCGGCCAACATTGATGAGCATCTGGGCTTCCACCACGATATCACCGTGGATGTGGAGATCCCGGCGCCCAAGCTGAACAACTCGCCGCCTCATGGCCGCATCAACACCACAGAGCGTGAGGCTTCCGAACGGAAGAATGATTTTGAGGACATCGAATGTGGTCTTACCCACGAGGGTGCCTGTATCGAGGCTGCCCGCTGCCTGCGCTGCGACCACTTCGGATACGGAATCTTCAGAGGGGGGCGAAACAGCAAATGGTAACGTTGACGATCGACAAAAAGACAGTGACAGTGCCGGAAGGTACTACGATTCTGGAGGCGGCACGCAGTGCGGACATCAGCATTCCCACCCTATGCTACCTGAAGGATATCAACGAAATTGCCGCCTGCCGCATCTGCATGGTAGAGGTGGAGGGTCACGCACGGCTGGTGCCCGCCTGCGACAACGCCGTGGTGGAGGGCATGGTGGTGCACACCAATTCTCCTCGCGTGCGGGAGGCACGCCGCGTCAATCTGCGGCTGATCCTCAGCCAGCATGAGATCAGCTGCACCAAATGTACCCGCAGCGGCAATTGCAAGCTGCAAACCCTGTGCAACGACTACAATCTGCTGGGGGATCACTACATAAAGGATCTCAAGAATATCCCCACGGATTTCTCCAATCCCGTGGTACGCATTGAAAACCGCTGTGTTCGTTGTATGCGCTGCATTCAGGTGTGCGAGAAGGTGCAGGGTATGCAGATCTGGGACGTGGTGGGCACCGGTATTCGTACTACCGTGGGCGTGGGGCGGTTCCGCACACTGGGCGAGTCTGACTGTACCTTCTGCGGCCAGTGCATTACCCATTGTCCCGTGGGCGCGCTGCAGGAGCATGACGACACCGGCAAAGTATGGGATGCGCTGGCGGACCCCAAAAAGATTACGGTGGTGCAGCTGGCGCCGGCGGTGAGAACCGCGTGGGCGGAATACTACCATCTGGACCCTAAATTTGCCACGGCGAAACGGATGGTTACGGCCTTGAAGGAAATAGGCTTTGACTATGTGTTCGACACCAATTTTACCGCCGATTTGACCATTATGGAGGAGGGCAGCGAGTTCTTGCAGCGCTTTACCCACCGCGATCAGTATCGCTGGCCCATGTTCACCTCCTGCTGTCCCGGATGGGTACGGTTTGTTAAGGGGCAGTTTCCGGAGTACACCACCAACCTCTCCACGGCCAAATCGCCTCAGGCTATGTTCGGCGCGGTGACCAAGAGCTATTTCGCGGGGAAGCTGGGGGCGGATCCCCACGACATATTTGTGGTATCCATTATGCCCTGCACCGCGAAAAAGGCGGAGCGGGCACTGCCGAATCTGAACGATGCCTGCGGCGATCCCGATGTGGATGTGGTGCTGACGACCCGGGAATTCAGCCGCATGCTGCGCGGCGAGCAGATCAATCCGGCGGTGCTGACAGAAACGGAGTTTGATAGTCCCCTGGGTACCGGCACTGGCGCGGCGGCGATTTTCGGAGCGACTGGCGGCGTCATGGATGCGGCGCTACGCAGCGCCTACTATCTGGTGACAGGAGAAAATCCGGATCCGGATGCCTTCAGCGCCGTGCGGGGAATGGACGGCTGGAAGGAGGCCGCCTTTGAGATACCGGGTGCCGGACGGGTGCGCGTGGCGGTGGTCAGCGGCTTGGGCAATACCCGCAAGCTGATGAATGCCCTCAAGTCCGGCAAGGCCAGCTATGACTTTGTAGAGGTCATGGCCTGCCCCGGCGGCTGTGTGGGCGGCGGCGGACAGCCGATCCGCGACGGTGTGGAACTGGCCGAACAGCGTGGTGATATTCTGTGGAATATCGACAAACATGCGCCGATCCGCTTCTCCCATGAGAATCCCGAGGTACAGGCCATCTATAACGCCTACTTCCACAAGCCGCTGAGCCGCCGCTCCCATGAGCTGCTGCATACCGACCTGACGGCGTGGAAGATGCCAACGGAGGAATAATGCCGGACATCGGATGCGTGGCGGGGAAAACCGGCGCTTTTCGGTAAAGACAGGATGAAAAAACGAGACTGCACATGCAGTCTCGTTTTTTATCACAACAGGAGATAATCAGTTGTCAAACACCGGATAGCCGTCCTTCAGGCTTTCATCGTAAATCGCACGATCACCGCCGATAAATTTGGGGCGCACACGGGCGGCCAGCACAATGGCCTGACCGATGTGGTTCTGCTGCAAGCGGACGGGGACGGCCACCTTTTTCAGGTGCATACCGATCAGCGTGCCGCCGATATCAAGGCCCGCGTCGGCACGGATCTCTTCGAGTGCCACAGGATGGCGGAAATTCTGGTAAGCCGCAGTGGCAAAGGAACTGCCGGCCTTGGGCTGGGGCATAACATTGACGATTTCCCCGTTGGGGACAGCCTCATGCTCCACAATCAAGGCGCGGTTCAGATGCTCGCAGCACTGAGCGGCGATGTAAACGCCCATGGGAGCAAATACGCTGCTCAATCCCTCAAAGATAGCGTTTGCCACCTCGGGTGTGGACCAGCTGCCCACATTGTGTCCCACTACTTCGCTGGTGGAGCATCCAATTACCACAATCTGACCCTTGTGCAGCTTGGCGGCTTCCGCCAGTTGACGGGCGGCATTGGCGGATTCCTCTCTAACCTGCGTCAGCAGGCCTTTATTTTCTACATCATGAACGGTTCCTGCCATAAAAACACCTCATTTCAACGTATTGCAGAGCGCTTGGCATACACACTGCGGGAAAATGCGCCGGTGCAGCCAAATACTGCCATCTGCCGACAGGGAAAGGGATCCTGCCGGCAGATGGTATTATATCATATTCAGATCTTTTCCGCAATACGGGTCTTTTGAGTGACCTTCAGCAGGACAAAGCCGAGGACCAACCCCATGGCGGCCTGCACAAGGTTGCCGGGGATGCTGGCGGCGGCGCCGATACCCTTGCCCAGCAGAAGAGCGGCATAGCCAAAGTAACCCACCACCATGATGATCTCGCCAACCACGCCGCTGACGATGGCGGCCACACTGGTACGTCCCATGGCCTTGAAGATAAGGGCGGCCACCAGCGCGTCAAGACCCTTGATGACAAAGGTGCCGGGCGCATAGTAGCCATAGCCGGACAGCAGGTCGGTCAGCATGGAGCCGATACCGGCGGCGGCACCGCCATACCACGGGCCCAGCAGCCAACCGGACAGCAGCACAAAGCAATCGCCCAGATTTACATAGCCATTCATGGGGGAGGGAATCCGAATCACCATGGTGGCCACATAGGTCAACGCGGCCATCAGGGCGCTGACGACCAGCTTGCGGATTTTTTTGTCATTCATGATCGAATATCTCCTTGCTATTCTTGTTGAACTGTATTATAGTATAAATTGGTATTATTGAAATATCCAAAAAAAGAAGAAATGTACATACCAGATTGGAGAGAAGCGATGCTGACCTATACCTTTGAGAAAACCGGTGGTATAAGCCTGTATGAGCAGCTTTACCGCCATATAAAGGGGGATATTCTGTCCGGCGCGTTGGCGGCAGGGGAGAAGCTGCCCAGCAAGCGGGCGCTGGCTGCTCATCTGGAGGTCAGTGTGATCACGGTGAAAAATGCCTATGAGCAGCTGATCGCCGAGGGGTACATCTGCGGGGTGGAAAAGCGGGGTTACTATGTCATGCGTATCGACCAGCCGCTGACGGCACCGGTAACAACGGAGGAACCTGCCTGCGAGCCGGAGGAACCAAAGTGGTTCATGGATTTTGTGACCAATTCCACGGCAGCGGAATATTTCCCCTTTGCCACATGGTCCAAGCTGATGCGCCAGACCATCTTGGAGCAGGATACCAATCTTCTGCGTCCCACCCCCTCCACCGGTGCTGTGGAGCTGCGAAGGGCCATTGCGGAATATCTGCACCAGTTCCGGGGCATGACGGTGTCGCCCCGGCAGATCATTGTGGGCGCGGGAACGGAAACACTGTATACTCTGCTGATCCAGTTGCTGGGGCGGGAAAAATGCTACGCCGTGGAGGATCCGGGCTACAGTAAGATCGGCCGCATTTATCAGGGAAATCAGGTGCCCCTGCGGCATATTGCCATGGACAACAGCGGCCTTTCCTATGAGGCGCTGCGCCGCACGGATGCCGACGTGGTGCATATCTCGCCCAGCCACCACTACCCTACCGGCATCGTGATGCCTGCCGCCCGCCGCCACGAGCTGCTGCGCTGGGCCGACGAGGGGGAGGGGCGGTATATTCTGGAGGATGATTATGACAGCGAGTTCCGCTTTGTAGGGCGGCCGATCCCAACGCTGTTTTCCGATGATGAGCACCAGCGTGTGATTTATCTGAACACCTTTTCCAAGACCATTGCCCCCTCCATCCGTATCAGCTACATGCTGCTGCCGCCGAGACTGCTGGAGGACTATCGGGAAAAGCTGGGGTTCTACGCCTGCACGGTATCCAGCTTTGAGCAATATACGTTGGCGGAATTTCTGGCGCGGGGCCACTATGAGCAGCATCTGAACCGTATGCGAAAGCGGTATCATCAAAAGCGGGATGCGGTGATCAACTGCATTCACACGGGGGCGCTGGGCGGCATGACGGAGATCATGGAGCAGGACGCGGGGCTTCATTTTCTGGCGCGGCTGGATACGGCTCTGCCGGATGAGGTGCTGCGGCAGCGGGCAGCGGAGCAGGGGCTGCGTCTGGCGCTGCTGTCAGATTACTATCAGAACCCGGAGGACGCGCCCCATCATGTGCTGGTGGTAAACTATTCCGGTATCGAATTGGAGAAATTGCCGCAGGCGCTGGTGCGTCTGGCGCAGATCATCAAGGAGTGAAAAAGACATGTATGACGAACTGACAAAGCAGGATATTCAGAAAATGCAGGAGGAGATCGACTATCGGGTGCAGCAGCTGCGGCCCAAGTTGATCGAGGATGTGCAGACGGCGCGGGCCTTTGGCGATTTAAGCGAGAATTTTGAATATAAGTGCGCCAAGCAGGAGAAAAACCGCAACGACAGCCGCATCCGCTATTTGCAGCGCATGATCAAAACCGCCAAGGTGATCGGCGACAAGTCCGGCGAGGATACGGTGGGCCTGTTCGACACGGTGGAGATTTTGATGGAAAATACAGGCCGCAGCCGAACCATCCAGCTGGTGACCACCCTGCGTCAGGATGCGCTGAAGGGCTGGATCAGCAAAGAGTCCCCGGTGGGACGTGCCGTCATGGGCCGCAAGGCGGGGGAGCGGGTCTATGTAGAGATGGAGAGCGGCCGCGGCTACTATTTGCAGATCAAATCCATCACCAAGGGCAGCGACGATGGATCCATTCCCATCGGCAGCTTTTAGGGCAGTTTCCTTACAGACGGCAGCGATAGCTTAAACCTATAGCGAACTTCGTTATCCTGTATGTTACAGAATGCAAAGACCGGCGTATCATCGTACTTGAAAAGAGCAAGACACCAGTAAAACCGGCACGATGAAAGAAGCTTTTGACATGCTGAAGCGGCGGCCGCATGTCGTGCGGCCGCCGCTTCAGCAAACTGATTCAGAGCAGCTCTTCAAAGCTGCGGATGCAGCGATGGCATACCGCCTGCATCTCATCCCAGGAGACGTGGAAGAAGGCGTCATACACACCGATCACCTGCATACCGGCGGCGCGGGCGCTGCGGCAGGCGGCAATGGAATCGTCAAAAATCGTACACGCCTCCGGGGAAATTCCCAGCAGCTGTGCGGCCTTTCCGTAAATGGCAGGCTCTCTTTTGTCCATGCCCAGCTCCTGCGCGAAGAAAATGCGCTCGAAATAGTGCTTCAGTCCCAGATGCTCCAGCGCGGCATGACAGTGTGCAGGAACGCTGGAGGTCAGAACGGCCATACGCTCTCCGGCGGCCCTGCACTTTTCCAGATACGCCACCACACCGGGCTTTACCGGCACGCTGGTGGTGTATAGATCACCGGCCATTTCCATCCACTCGGCCATGATCTCCTCAACGGACTCTGTAAGATGGCAGTGAGCCTTGGTGAATTCCGCTGCCTTGGGGAACACGGTGTGGGCCACCCCCTCATAGTAATCGTGGGTATAGGGCAGGCCCCGCTTGGCCAGAAACGCGGTATCCACATCCCGCCAGATGCCGTTGGAGTCGATGAGGGTGCCGTCCATATCAAAAATCAGCATAGAAGGTCTCCTTTCCGTTGTGTGTCGTCCATCCAGAAGCGCCAGGGAAAGTCCGCGGCCTCCTGTGCGTAGTCGATGCCGATGCGCTTGCCGGTGTGTATGGGCTCGGTGCAGGGCGGCTCATCGGGAAGCCCCGCATCCGACAGGGCGGTGCAGAGGAACAACTGGCCGCCTGTGGTCAGGTCAAGGCCGTTCAGACGCCGGTCAAGCCCCAGTGCCTGACAGCATTTGCCGGGGCCGTTGAGAAAGTTTTTTCGCTGGTAAGTCGTCAGCTCGCTGGGAGCCCTGCCGTATCGCAGGCGGCAAAGCCCATCAATCCCCGCCACCGGGGAAAGACCCCGCAGCAGTACGGCGGAGGGTTCCCCCTCCGGTTCGGTGACGAAGTTGAGACAGCAGTGCATACCGTAGATCAGGTAGATATAGGCATGGCCCGGCGGTCCGAACATGGTGGCGTTGCGGGCGGTTTTATGATAGCCATAGGAGTGGGCGGCCTTGTCCATGGCGCCTATATAAGCCTCGGTCTCCACGATCCGGCAGACCAGCAGCTGCCCCTCATAGCGGCGCACCAGATAGCAGCCCAACAAAGACCGGGCGATTGCCACCGTATCTCCTGCATAAAATTCTCGACAGAGTATTGCCATTTTCATCCTCCGATGGTATGCTGTTTCAGATATTTTACCATTGAATCCGAAAAAAGACAAGAAAAAGGAAGGGTAGACACCATGCCTGTGTACGATTATAAGAAAGGCCTGAGCGCCATGCTGGGATGTTTCCTGATTTGGGGCATCCAGCCGTTGCTGATGGGTTCGGGCATCGTCACGGCGGCGCCGATGCTGCTCTATGCGGTGGGCGTGCGGAATCTGCCGCTGATGACCAGCGGTATCTGCCAGTATCTCAGCCCCACGCTGGGTATTTTCTGTGGAATGATCTTGGGCGAAAGCCTGACAAAGGAAAAGCTGGTCAGCTTCTGCTTCATCTGGGCGGGGGTGATCCTGTATACGCTCAACAGTATCTATGAGGAAAAAAGACGGTGCAGGGCTGCGGTGTAAGGAGAAAAAACATGCGTATTACAGTCTATTTAGGCGCCAATGAGGGCAACGACCCTTGTTTGCGCAAGGCGGTTCAGGAGCTTGGTACATGGATCGGAAAGAGCGGAAAGACTCTGGTTTACGGCGGATCAAAGACCGGGCTGATGGGGGAGATTGCCAAAAGCGTTCTGGCCGCGGGCGGTCAGGCCATTGGGGTGGAGCCGCAGTTTTTCATCGACGCTGGCTATGAGTATGACGGCCTGACGGAGCTGATTATCACAAAGGACATGGCAGAGCGCAAGGGAAAGATGATCGAGTTAGGCGATGCGTTTGTCGCCTTTCCCGGCGGCACCGGAACGTTGGAGGAGATCACGGAGATCATGTCCAAGGTGGCGCTGAAGCATTTGGACGCGCCCTGTATCCTCTATAATCTGAATGGCTACTACGATGATCTGAAAGCCCTCTTGCACCACATGATCGAAAAGGGCCTGTCCTCAGAGGACCGTCAGCAAGGGATATATTTTGCAGAGGACCTTGCACAGATCAGGAAAATATTGGAACAATAATAGATAGCAGGGCGCGGCAAATGCCGCGCCCTGCCGTTGCATCATGGGGCGGGGGATGGTATAATGGAGAAAAAACAGGGGGCGGAGATATGAGAAAGCATATTGCATGGCTTACGATGGCTGTACTGGCGGCTGTGGCGGTGACCTTTGGGGTGTTGTGGCAGAGTGCACTGCAGAATCATTCCGACCTTGAGATGCTGGCCCGGACAGGGGCAAGCGAGGCCTGCGCCCGCTTTTCCGACTTCCGGAAGTTGGGGGATGACGGCGACTATTGGGGCGGTGTGGCGGCATTCCATACCTTTCAACAGGCCCACATTCTTCTGACGGAGGGGACAAGCCAGGCCGCCGACCGTGTGTTTTGCAGCGAGGTTTATGGCGCTTTGCTGCTGAAGCCGGAGCTGGCCAAGGCACATATGGCGGAGATTGTTACGGTGATGGAGATACTCTCGCGGGATGTGACGGACGCCAATGCGTATGTGCGCATGGCCGAGCTGGGCAATGCACTGGCGCGGTGAATTACCTTTGGCATTGTTAAAAGAATTGTTGAAAAAACAGCTGCGAAATACAACCCCGCCGCAGGCATAGCCCACGGCGGGGTTTGTATAAAAGCCTCGCAGAGCTCGCCGCTCGGAAGCGGCGAAAATCAAATCATTTTTCTGACAACATGTGCGTCAGAAAAATACTTCTCGGTCGCCAGTGAACCCAACGGGTGCGCGCAGCCGACCGCAATTCCTTTTGGCAATGAAATCAAAGATTTCATGCCAGCTTTGTTTAGCCCGGAGGCCAGGTCATATCGCGGCCGCTGAGCACGTGGAAGTGCAGGTGCTTGACGGTCTGTCCCGCCTGATCGCCGCAGTTGTTGACGATGCGGTAGCTCTCGCAGCCCAGCTCCTTGCAAAGCTTGGCGATAACCGTGAAGCAGTGGGCCACTACGGCTTCATTACTTTCATCGATCTTGGCGGCGCAGCAGATGTGCTCCTTGGGTACCACCAGAAAGTGGACAGGCGCCTGCGGTTCAATGTCATAAAAGGCATAGCAAAGCGCGTCCTCATAGAGCTTCTTGCTGGGGATCTCGCCATCGATGATGGCGCAGAACAGGCAATCGTTCTTCATCGAGTTGTCTCCTTTCGTTGTGTTTATTTTGGTGCATACCCGCCCCATTGGGGCGGGTATGCAATTTTTGTGTCTCAGCCCAGCTTGGATACCACAAAGTCATCCACAGTGGCCAGTGCGTCGTCCACCTTCAAAAGGTCGGTGCCGCCGCCCATGGCGCTGTCCGGCTTGCCGCCGCCCTTTCCGCCGCAAACAGCGGATACGGACTTCACCAGCTCACCGGCCTTGATGCCCCGCGCCACAGCCTCTTTGCCGCACACTGCGAGGAAGCTGACCTTTTCGCCGTTGATGCTGGCCAGTACCGCTACCACACTGGGATCCTTATCCCGCAGGAAGTCGCCCATGGCCCGCAGGGCGTTGGCGTCCATATTTTGGCGGGTGCCGGTGATGATGTGCAGGCCGCTCACGGTCTTGGCGGAGGCCATCACCTGACGGGCCTCACCCAGAGAGGCCTCGGCCTTAAACTTCTCCACCGCCTGACGCAGCTCTTTCATCTCATTGGCCTGCTGCTCCATACGCTCCAGAATCGTGTTGGGGGTGGTCTTGAAGAACTGAGCCGCCTTGAGCAGGGTGTTGCGGCCATGGCGGGTATCGTCAATGGACACGCGGCCGGTGGTGGCCTCGATGCGGCGGACGCCGGAGGCCACGCTGCTCTCGCTCTTGATGCGGAACATGCCCACCTTGGCGGTGTTGTCCAGATGGGTGCCGCCGCACAGCTCCATGGAGAAATCGCCCATGGTGACCACACGGACGGTGGCGCCGTATTTTTCGCCGAAGGTGGCCACCGCGCCGCGGCTGCGCGCCTCCTCCAGCGGCAGCTCCTCGGTGGTGACGGTCAGACCGGCCAGAATCGCGTCGTTGACCAGATCCTCCACATCATTCAGCTGCTGGGGCGTAATCCCCTCAAAATGGGTGAAGTCGAAGCGCAGACGGTCAGGCTCCACCAGAGAACCGGCCTGATGGACGTGGTCGCCCAGCACCTTCACCAGCGCGGCGTCCAGCAGATGGGTGGCGCTGTGAGCCCGGCGGATGGCGGCCCGGCGGACGGTATCGATGGAGGCGGCCACCGTGTCGCCCACCTTCAGCGATCCCTTGACCAGTTTGCCGTAGTGCATGAACTTGCCGCCCTTGTTCTTCTGAACGTTATTGACGCGGAAGAGCACAGCGCAGTGATCATCGGGATTCTCGATGCTGTCGCTGTCGGTCAGACGGCCGTGGTCGGCCACCTGACCGCCCATCTCGGCATAGAAAGGCGTCTGATCCAGCACCACGATGGCCTCCATACCGGCCACGACCTCGTCCACCAGCTCGCCCTCGGCCACGATGGCCAGCACGCGGGCGTCGTCAATGGCGTCGTAGTCATAGCCGACAAACTCAGTAGCAGGCATATCCTTGCCGAACTCCACGCCGGCCCAGCCCAGATCGCCCAGCGCCTTGCGGGCCTCGCGGGCGCGCTCCTTCTGCTCGGTCATCAGGGTCTGGAAGGCCGTCTCGTCCACGGTCATGCCCTCCTCGGCCGCCATCTCCGCCGTCAGGTCGATGGGGAAGCCGAAGGTATCGTACAGCTTGAAGGCGTCCTCGCCGGAGAACACCGTCTCCCCCTTTTCCTTGTGGGCGGACAGCATGTCGCCGTAGATCTTCATGCCGCCGTCGATGGTGCGGGCAAAGTTCTCCTCCTCGGTGCGGATGACCTTGGTGA